>WQZG01000101.1 GCA_009780855.1 Treponema sp. | reverse complement strand
TGCGAAGTAAAAGTCAGGGGAAAACCGGAATACGAACAGCTTGTAATCTCCGGAGAAAAAATGGTAGTAAAGCATTATTTGCGCAATATCAAGGTATTACCGTGAAATTTTTTATATAATAACTGGAATTCCAATCAAAAATGTGTTATATTGTTTGTTAACTGCTTTTTATAATTTTAAAAATTGTACAAAAGTTTAAATATAAAAATTCAAATTGGAGGAATTTTTATGAAAAAGTCAAGGTTTACTGCGGTTGCGGCGTTAGTTATTCTAACGGCGCTTGGATTAATCGTTGCCGGGTGCGATAACCCGATAAATCTCAACAATCCCAACAATCCCAATGGGCCATCATTTAATTTTAACGGCAAGTCTGGTTCGGATCGGATTGTTTTTAACAGTATTGAAAAAACAACCGAAAAAAAACCAGTAACTGTCACCAAAGAGATACCGGACGAGTACGAATTTGTTGAGCCGGAGATGAATAATGAGAAAAATAATAGTCTGCTGGATGCCTTTTTGAACCTTTATTTGAACTATCCTTTGATCTATCCGCAGAACAAGGTATTTGTTGATGATGCGGATGGTAGTAAATATGTCATGTGGCCTACAGATTCCACAGAAAAATGGCTGGGCCGGTATGAATTTACACAAGAACCTTATATTGGTAAAATTGTTGAAGATAGTGATAAAACTATAAAAGATGGAGATAAAACTGTAAATTTGGGGATTTTCGATAAAGAAAATCTAACTGTTGAAGTGCAGACAGGAATAGATAAAAGTCCGGCTTATTATTTATATGATAAAACAGATAACGAAACCAAATTGGAACCGGCAGAAGCCGAGGCGGTTCTCCCAGACGGCAGCGGCGGTTATTACTTGGAAGACGTCGTTATTGGTCATAATAAAATATTAACTGGTGGTTATCACGACATTAACGATGTTCCATATGATATTGAACAAAATGGTCCTCCCAAAGGCAATGAGGCGGACGGTTTTTATTTCGAATATGGAACGGGTGAGTTAAAATTCTTAGGATACTATGATTCAGAAGACGAAGATAAAAATCTGATTGATTCTGAGATAGCGGTTTTTGATAAAGATACTGACCCATATTATATTACCGGTTACGAACAAGTACCTAACGGTGAATATAAAGTAAACGATGAATTAATCGATCCCACTATTGATGTTGAAAAAGACGAAAACGGTGATTATTATTACATGAGTTCGGGAAATGAATTAACAAAAATAACTAGCGCGTCATTCAATATCACTGTGCCAAAAAATAGTAGTGCTCCTTCTATTACTCAAGGCCTATACGGGGATAATAATCCTAATTATAATTTAACTTTTACTGCCACAACTGGAAGCAGTGTTAAATTAACTTACATTACAGACTATGTCACAGATCCGCAATATTCAATTGATGGAATAAATTACTTACCCTTACCAGATATAAATGGTTTAAATGATACACCTATTTCCATCAAAGCTACAATTAATTTACGTATTGATGTTGACCCTGTAAAGATTGACACTCCTGTAAAAGTCTTTGTAAGCGAAAAATACGATGAGTTAACAGAACCGATCGAACTATTTCCAGATTATGATTTGGAGGATGTTAAAGGCGATATTCCAGTATACGCAGTTCCTAAAAATGAACCTATATACACCCCCTATACTGTACAGAAATATATGGAACCTGTCGGCGGAGATCCTGTACCGACAGCGGTCAGAAATAAAACACAGGAAGTTACCGAAGAACAGGATAAAGAGATCATCAATGACATTACCTTTATTTCTCACACACTTTACATTGACGCAGAAGAAATTGGTGAATGGAACGTTGAATATGACAGTGAAAGTACCCTGACAGTTACTTTTGTTATAAACGACGATATTACGCTGGTCCCGGCAATTTCATGTGCCTGTTTAAGCGAAGACAGAGACGCGGATTTCAATGAATTCATCGAAGTAACGAACAATACCATTACATTTGATGATTATACACCGGGCAGTAATGTCTTCCTGGAAGCTAATTACAGTTTTTCCAGTAATTAAGTTTACTTTTTGAGATAATCAGCCGGAATCACCGTTTGGCGGTTCCGGCTTTTTTTTATTACAGTTTTTTTAATCTCTCGCAGGCTTCTTCCACATCGGCGCGGTGGCCGAACGCGGAGAAACGGATAAATGACTGCCCAGAAGGACCAAAGCCGGAGCCGGGAGTGGTTATTACCTGGCACTTTTCAAGAATCTCGGTAAAAACTTCCCAGCTGTCCCTCCCGGGGAAACGGGCCCAAATATAAGGTGAATTATCGCCGCCGGTGCAGACGATTCCGGCTTTCACCAGAACATTCCTTATTAACCTGGCGTTTCCCAGATAAAAGTCGCTTAGCTTCCGTATCTCGGCAAGGCCTTCGCTGTCGAGAGCTGCCATGCCGCCTGCCTGCGAAATATTTGAGGCGCCGTTAAAAACAGTGCTCGCGATCCTTGACCAGTCGGCGTTAACGCTCTCGCCGCCGCTGTATTTTAATTCCTTTGAAACAACAGTCCAGCCCAGGCGTACACCGGTAAATCCGGCCGGCTTGCTGAATGAATTAACTTCGATTGCGCAGGTTTTGGCCTCGTCAATTTCAAAAATGGATTTGGGAAGGCCAGAGTCCCTGATGTACTCTGAATATGCGGCGTCAAAAATAATAAACGAACCGTTTTTTTGCGCAGCGCGCACCAGAACGGCCAATTGTTCCCTGCCGGCTACAGCGCCGGTTGGATTGTTGGGTGAGCAGAAGTATATTAGGCAATTGGGTTTAAGCGCGGAAAGGTCCGGGAAATAATCGTTCTCCGCTGTGCACGGAAGATAGGTTATACCTTTGTAGCCTGAATCTTCCCAGCCGCCGCCGGCTCCGATTAATACGGAACCGTCAACGTAAACAGGGTAAGAAGGATCCTGCACCGCCGCAGGAGTCTGCGCCCCAAACATTAATTGCAGCCTGCCTATATCGCATTTGGCACCGTCTGAAATAAAAATCTCATCAATGCCAAACTGGCCTTTGTAAAAAACTTTGGAAATTCTTTCACGCAGTTCGGCAATGCCTTCATCCTGGTAACCGGAGTAGCCTTCGAAAGTGGCCAGTTTGGCTGCGCCTTCTGTAAGCCCCCTGTCAATATGGGGCAGTATCGGCTCGGTAGTATTGCCGATTCCCAGACTTATTATTTTGGCGTCAGGATGAGCCTGAGCGTATTCCCGCCGGCGTTTGGCGACTTCCGGAAATAAATATCCGGCCTTGATATTTGCAATGCATTTATTTCTGTTCATTTAAAATCCTCCGGTTAAAAATCTTCCGATTAAAAATCCTGCAGTCCCTTGAAGTCAAGCGTGGCAAAGTAGTCTTCGGTTGTTTCGGCGCGCCGTATCTGCATTACCGAGCCGTCGGGGCGCAGCAGCAGTTCGCCGCAGCGGAGTTTACCGTTGTAGTTAAAGCCCATAGCGCGGCCGTGCGCGCCCGCGTCGTGTATAATGATTAAGTCCCCGCGGCTTTTGCCCGCGCCGGCGGTTTCTGCAGATGTTCCGGTCAGGGCGGCAGCGGCAGTTTCAATATTTGGAAGCTTGCGCTGAATGGCAAATTTATCGTTGTTCTCGCAGAGGCTGCCGACAATATCATAAACATGATCGTAAGCCGCATTTTCTTTGCCGCTGACGGTTATATGATGATACGCTCCGTAAAGACCAGGCCGCATTAAATCAGCCATGCAGGCGTCAACGCCTATATAGTCGCGGTAAATTTCTTTTTTATGAATTGCCCGGGTCACAAGCCAGCCGTAGGGGCCGGTGATTGGCCGCCCGTATTCAGTATGTATTGCCATTCCGTCCAGGCCGTGTTTGACGATTATCGCATCATAATGTATCCTTAGTCCTTTGGCCAGTTCTTCCCAATTTACGGCTTGCTCCCCGGGCCTGTAAGGAATTCCCAGACCGCCGCCAAGGTTAACAAACTCGAGATTGATCGAACACTCCTTTTTAATCTCAGCGGCGAGATCAAAAAGGAGTCTGCCGGTTTCAAGATGGTAATCAAGACTTAATTCATTTGATGCAACCATGGTATGGAGCCCAAAACGTTTTACGCCTTTGGCTTTTAATATTTTATATCCGTCAAAAAGCTGCTCGCGTGTAAAACCGTATTTGGCTTCTTCCGGTTTACCGATGATGGCGTTGCCTTCCTTGAGCGGGCCGGGATTGTAACGAAACGAAATCAGGCCCGCAAGGCCGCCGTTTTTTTCCAGAACTTTTTCCAGAAACGCGATATGGGTAAAATCATCAAGGTTGATGACAGCGCCCAACTGCCTGGCTTTGATGTATTCACCGGCAGGAGTGTTGTTGGCTGTAAGCATAATGTCTTCGCCCTTTATGCCGGCCATATCGGCAAGGAGCAGTTCAGGCAGGCTTGAACAATCGGCGCCCAGTCCTTCTCCCGCCAGTATTTTTAAGATATACGGATTGGGCAGCGCTTTTACAGCAAAGTGTTCTTTGTACCCGGGAAAAACCGAAAACGCCGCCAATAAGCGTTTAATATTTTTACGGATTGCAGCTTCATCATAAAGATAAAACGGAGTACTGAATTTAATACAAAGCTTCTCAAGTTCATCATTTGAAAGCGGGAAAGACTTTATGCTCATTAAATAATTATAAACAAAGACAGGGCTTAAGAATAGATATTGGAAGTAGTATGTAGTTGAGTAGTTGAGTAGTTAGTAGTTGAGTAGTTAGTGGTTAGTGGGGAGTGGTAAGTAGTAAGTGGGGAGTAGGGAGTAGGGAGTGGATTTTCCTTTCTCATTTCTACTTTCTACTTTCTCCTTTCTATGCTAAATATTTGCGCAGGACAGCGGCTATTTCGGAAAAGTCCAGCGGCTTGCCTATGTGGCCGTTCATTCCGGCGGCAAGGCAGCGCTCGATGTCTTCGCGGAAGACGTTCGCGGTCATCGCGATTATAGGAACGGTTTTTGCGTATGGATTGTCTATTGCGCGTATCAGTTTGGTGGATTCGTAGCCGTTTACTCCGGGCATGTGAATGTCCATAAAAATTAAATTGAATTTTTGCGGGTTTGCGGCAAAGATGTCGTAGGCTTTCTGGCCGTCTTCGGCTTCTATGATTTCCATTTCGTATTCGCTCAATAACGAAATGACTATCTCCCTGTTGATATCAATGTCTTCCGCAAGAAGTATACATTTGTCTTTGTAATTGACAATAGTATTTATGTTATTGGCGCTTTCGGCGTCCGCGGCAGGTTCCCCGATTTCTTCGTTTTGATGTTCGGGAAGATCCGCCATTATTGTAAAAATAAATTCTGACCCTTTGCCGAGATCGGATTCTATGCGGATACTGCCCTGCATCAGGTCAACAATTTTTTTACAGATAACAAGACCAAGGCCGGTTCCGCCGTATTTGCGGGATATGCTTGAGTCTACCTGGACAAATGACTGGAACAATTTTTTTTGCTGTTCAGGAGATATGCCTATTCCGTTGTCCGCAATACGGAACTCCAGTTCGCAGGCTTTGTTGTCTTCGGTCTTTTTTAAAAGTTTTATTTCAAGGCTGATCTTGCCGTTATTGGGCGTAAACTTAAAAGCGTTGCCCACAAGATTTGTAATCACCTGGGTAAGCCGCTGCTCGTCGGCGATGATGTGTTTTGGAAGTTCAGGATCGGCGTTTATTAAAAAAACCTGTTTCTTTTCGCTGAAGCGGAATTCAAACATGTTTGCAATCCTGGCTACCATACCCATAATATCAAATTCAGTAGGCGATAATTCCAGTTTGTTCTGCTCGATTTTGGACATATCCAGTACATCGTTAATAATACCCAGCAAATGCGCGGAAGCTTCCGAAATTTTTGACAGGCAATAATTCTTGCGGTCAATCTCGAGCGCGTTCTCCGCAATTGTTGTCATGCCCATAATGGCGTTAAGCGGAGTCCGGATTTCATGGCTCATGTTTGCAAGGAAATTTGTTTTTGCCTGGCTGGCCTGTTCGGTTTTTTCCTTTGCTTCAAATATCACTGTCATATCATGGAACAGGATAAAGATACCCTGAAAATTCTGTGATTCGTCATACATGGGCGTAAGATGAATTTCGTAATACCGCAGATTGCTGTCGCTGCCTATATCCATAAACCTTTCAAAAACCACAGGCTGCTTTTTTTCGTTTGATATTTTAAAAAATCCTACAATTTCATCAAGCTGATGGGAATTGGTAAAGAGTGAAAAAATTTGGGTGTAGTGTGTCTTGCGGATATTGTCCATGTTCCGGATATTGGTTTTGCGCAGGAAAATATCGGCGCAATACAAAAGCAGGCCGTCTTTGTCAAACAGCATTATAATATCGGGGCTGTTTATAAATACCATCTTCATGTAACTGTCCTGTCTGGAAAGCCAGTTATCTTTGATGGAACGGACATATTCATAAACGACGGTCAGAATAAGTACAAAAAGATAAACACCGCATATTAACAGGGCGGACGGTGTGGAATAACTTAACACCGCCAGTCCTGGCACAAAAGTCCCGATCACGGACACAAGGAAAAGTAAAAGAGCAGGCACAAGTCCGGCCGGCATACCGAGTGTAAAAATAGACATTAACGGATAAGAATAAATCCAGAGAAACGATATGTCGTACAGTTCATATTTTGTGAATATTGAAATTCCGCAGAAAATACCGTACAGACCGATAATTATAAAACCTCCCACGGTAAAGGGAAGTTCGGTGCGCAGGAGCATCAGGTTGAGGAAAATCAATACACCAAGAATGACGTCGATTAGGCCCTGATTTACAAAACCGCTGCGCATGTTTGTAACGCCGATGCCGGTGATTATTATCGATGTTATAAAATAGGTAATATTAAGGACTATAAGCCTGATTATGGCGTCAACATTTTTCTCATCGCGTACTTCGGTATATTTTCCGCTGGTCAGCAATAAAAACCAAAAGTCTTTTATCGACGCCATGTTAACCGGCTGTTTTTTCTGACGGAATGTTGTTTATTTGATCTGAAATTTCGTGATCGGGTTTTTCCATCAGTTTTTTTGTACAAAAAACCGCTACCAGAATTCCAAGAATCAGAAGCAGCAGGGCAATACCTATCTGCAGTCCCAGAGTTGCGTAATTGGTATTGCCGTCAAGCAAAAGCTCAACCCTGTCCCTGATGGAAAAAACAAGGGATGTGAATGTAACGATCAGCATGATGGCGGCAGGAATTATGAGTACCAAAATACGGCGGTGTGTTTTTCTGAAGAACATGGTGCAGGCAATTAATGTAAGCGCCGCCAGAAGCTGGTTGGACGCGCCGAACAGGGCCCATATTGTCTGGTAACCCATGATGGCCAAAAGGAAAGCCGGCACAAGGGTAAATATGGAAGCCGCGGTTTTACTCCTCAAAATCTCGAATACCGGGTTTTTATTATGAGCGTCATCACTCTCGTAGGTAAACAATTCCTGGAAAGAAAGACGCCCAAGACGGGCCACAGCGTCCAGAGTTGTCAGCACAAAAGACGAGACAGCCAGTGATACAATGGTAAATGAAATTTCAACAGGCAGGCCGAGCTGCTGTAAAAAACCGGAAACCGCAGTTGCAAAAACTACAGGAGGAGTTTCACCGGGCAGGACTCCGCCGTGAGCCAGGGAACCTACGGCAATAAGGGCCAGGACCGCGACCAGGGTCTCTACCAGCATGGCGCCGTACGAAATGGGCAGAATATATTTTTCGCTGTTAATCTGTTTGGAAGCCGCGCCTGTGGCGACAAGGGAATGGAAACCTGAAATAGCCCCGCAGGCTATAGTGATAAACAGGCCGGGGAACAGGTAGCTCCCGTTAACGTTAAAAGAAGTAAAGGCAGGAAGGGTAATTTCCGGCCTGGTAAAAACCACGCCGACAAAAGCCGCAAGTATCATGGCAATGAGCAGGAAGGAGTTTAAATAATTCCTGGGCTGCCCCATTGCCCAGATCGGAATAACCGACGAGACAAGAATATAACCAAAGATAAGGTAAAGCCAAATTGGTTTTGCCAGATAAATCGGCACGAAAATTCCCAGAACTATGCAGAGCACCAAAAGGTCTATTGCGATAATGGCGCTTGCGGGATCGGTTGCTTTGCGTTTGCGTATAAGGAAACCAAGCCCCAAAGCCGCGGGTATAAAAAACGCCGAGGTCGAAGCGACAGAAGCGTTTGTTTTAATGAGCTCCCCGGCATCGGAAAAACCCGCGAAAGTACCGGCAACGATATCTGCAAAAGCGCCGGCAATAAGAACCGAAAAAAGCCACACGAAGATCAGGAACAGGCGCTTGCCGGTCTTCCCGACATAAATTTCAATTACATAACCTATGGATTTGCCCTTGTTTTTTACCGAAGTAAAAAGGGCCGCAAAGTCATGCACCGCGCCGAAAAACGCCGAACCCAGGATCAGCCAAAGCAGTGCAGGCAGCCAGCCGTACATCGCCGCGATAATCGGTCCGTTTATGGGTCCGGCGCCCGCTATTGACGCGAATTCATAACCAAAAACCACGGCCGGCGATGTGGGAACATATTCCTTGCCGTCCTCAAACTCATGGGCAGGAGTCGGCCTCGAAATATCAATTTTCCATGAACGGGACAAAAAGCGGCCGTACAGCAAATAAGCCACGATGAGCGCTATTACAGTAATTATTAATATTAATAATCCGTTCATGTTTTATATAAAATATAGTCTAAACCCTAAAATTTATAATTACAAGACTGATACTTCCATGCTGAAAGCGTGAAAAACCAATCCTGAAATTTAAGGTTAATAAATTAAAGGTCAGCCCAGATACCCCTTGTGTTTAAGAAGTTCCGCGTTCAGTACACCGCCGCCTGCCGCCCCCCTGATGGTATTATGGGAGAGACCGGTAAAACGGATGTCAAAAACATTGCACGGCCGGATACGTCCGACAGTTACCGCCATTCCTTTGTCCGCATCCCTGTCCTTGCGGGGCTGGGGCCGGTCCGTTTCATCCCTGACAATAATGGGCCTAACGGGAGCCATCGGGAGTTCAAGCTCCTGCGGCAGGCTCCTGAATTCAGTCCAAATTTTTTTGATCTCCGCTATTGAAGGTTTTTGGGCGCCGAACTCAATACTTACACAGGCTGTATGGCCGTCGGTCACAGGCACCCTGTTGCAGTGCGCGGAAATTTTGGGTTGATCAGCTTTTTTAAATACACCGTTTTCAATTGAACCAAGAATCTTGAGCGGTTCGGTCTCCGACTTTTCTTCCTCGCCGCCGATGTACGGAACAATATTGTCTATAATATCCAGACTGGGTACGCCCGGGTAACCGGCGCCGGATACAGCCTGAAGGGTGGTGACGATCAAACGTTTGACTTCGTAACCTGCCTGCATTAGGGCATAAACCGGAGTGGTATAACTCTGAATAGAACAATTTGGTTTTACAGTAATAAAACCCTTGTCCCAGCCGTGGGCTTTGCGCTGTGCCGGAATAATATCCAGATGACTGTGATTAACCTCCGCGACGACTACTGGAACATCCGCGGTCCAGCGGTGCGCCGAGGCGTTTGAGATTACCGGAATTCCTGCGGCCGCGTAAGAAGCTTCAAGAATTTTCAACTCATCATTGGGCATTTCCAGGCCGCAAAAAACAAAGGCGCAGTCACCGGCTTTGGAGGCAGCGGCGGCTTTTGATACATCGTTGGCGTCGGCTACGATAATATTGCCAAAGACTTCGGCAATACCGCCAAAGTGGCATCTGCCGGCAACCGCCTCGCTGAATTTTTTTCCCGCGCTCCTGGGAGAAGCCGCGATGTAACGCACCTCAAACCAGGGATGATTTTTGAGCAGGGCCATATACTGCTGGCCAACCATGCCGGCGCCCAATATACCTACGGGAATTTTCATTTTGCAAGCTCCTTGGATGGAAATGGATTAAAATAGCTGGATTTATAATAGCAGAAAAATACAAAAAATAGAAAGGCCCTGCCGAAATGCCTGATTATCCTGCGTTATAAAGACACGCAAAGCGCTTAATAACTTAAAACCCGAGGTCCTCATTTACAAGGATCAATGTAAACCTGCCGGCGAATTTTTTGGCGTTGTATGTAATAAGGAGATGATTGCACATTCTGGAAAGATCGTTGCAGGCTTCGAAGCAAGCTTCGTCACACAGGCCGGTCTGGGCGCATTGGGTTTTATGGTTGTTGCGTTTGCAGTTCATGGGCGCGATGGATTTGGCTCTGGCAATCGCCTGGTCAATACTGTTAACAAGCTTGTTAACGCCGGCAACGACAATGACATGGCGCGGGCCGTAAGCCATGGCCGCGACCCTGCTGCCGGAGCAATCAAGGTTTACCATTTCGCCGTTCATGGTAAGCGCGTTGGCGCCGGTCAAAAAATATTCGGCCAAAAGACTGTCGCGGCAGACTTCAAAATGATCGGGGCAGTTATACCTGTCAAAAAGTTTATATTCGCCGTTCCTTAAAACCGGCAGAATATCCAAAGCCGCCAAAGTTTCGCTGCCGCCAAGACCGACGGAAACACCTTTGGGCAGACAGGTTTCAAACAAAGTCTTTTTTGCTTCTTCAAGGTCTCCGGCGTAATAAGTGACCCAGCCCTTGTTTTTAAAAACTTCCAGGGCTGCCCTGCCGCGTTTTTCCCCGAACCACTTACGGAATTTATTTTCCATTATCGTTTAACATTATCATTTACTGTTTATTTTTTCCATATCCGTAAAAAAAATCCGATAAAAAATCCATTAAATAAATTCAGCCTGCAGGGATTCAAGGAAACCGGGATATGTTACTGCGGCGCTTTCTGCTCCGGTGATTTCTGCTGCGGCCTGCGTTCCAAGTGCGGCACAGGCAAGGGCCATTACAATACGGTGGTCTTTATGACCGCCGAGTTTGATTGGGCCAGCAGCTTTAACTAAACCGGCGTTAACAGAACCGGTGTTAATTAAACCGGCATTATTAATTAAATTGCTGTTATTCTTAATAACAAGGCCGTCAGGTCTTTCGCTGATATTAACTCCCAGTTTTGAAAGCTCCGCGGCCATAACCGCGATACGATCGGTCTCTTTTAAACGGGCGTGTGCGACATTGACCAGGGCTGTTTCTCCCTGCGCGAACGCACCCATAACCGCCATGACCGGCAATAAATCCGGAGTATCATTCAGGTCGAATACCCCGCCCTTTAACGGTCCCTCCCGGGAAATTCTTAAAAGCCATTCGGGAACCGCACCCGAACCAGCCGTATTGGAAGCCCCTCTTTGCGCACCGCCTGTCTGCCCGGCTCCGGTCCGGCCGGTAATTTTTTCCCATTTAACATTGCAGCCCATTTTTTCCAGCATTCCAAAAAATGCCTTGTCGCCCTGACAGTCCGTTGGGTCCAGGCCTTCCAGCGTAATCTGCTTTTGTCCGCCGGCGCAAACCATGGCCGCGCAGGCCGGGAAGGCTGCTGATGAAAAATCAGCGGGAACCGGCCCATTAACCGGTTTATAGGAAGCGCCGCCGGGAATTCGGAAGTACGAAAAATCATCGTTCATATCAAACTGAATATTTTGAGCTTTAAGGTAAGAAAGGGTCATTTCGATGTAAGGTCTTTCGTTTAAAAGGGGAATATCAATTTCGGTAACAACACCGGCCGGAGCAAGAGGCGCGGCCAGCAGCAGCGCCGAAAGGTACTGGCTGGTCGGACACGGAACCTTTACCCTGCCACCTTTCCACGGCCCGCAAATGCTTATGGGCGCACAGCCGTTTGCCGCGGATTTTACAGTAACGCCGAGGCCGACAAGCGCCTCCAGCAGAGGACCGGCGGTGCGGCGGCGAATCTGCTCATCGCCGTAGAATTCATAAGCGGCTGTTCCAAGGGCAGCGGCCGCCAGAGCCAGGTACAATGTAGTGCCAGAATTTCCCACATCGCAATGTATTACAGATCGCGGCTGTGTTTTCGCGGAATCCGGCGCGGCTGCATAGTCCTTGACAGCTGCCTGACCCAGTACCGCCGGCTGAACCGATACCACAGGTTTTTTGCCGCTGACTGTCAATTTTATTTGTTTGCCGCCGGGCGCAGTATCAGGTTCAATGATGTGCTCAATAATTTGGGCGCTCATTGCTTTGCAGACCGTAACACAGGATTGGGTATCAAGGGAATCAAGGGGGTGTAAAATTTGGGAAACACCGTCAGTCAGGGAGGCCATAATCAGCCGTCTGACCGTATGGGATTTGGAAGCGGGAATACGTACAGTCCCGCCAAAATGATGCGGACGAATCAAAGCATTCATTTAAACACAGCCCGGCGCGGAGCAGCACCCACGAATAAAAATCCGGCGTCAGCGGCAAACGCGCCGGCGCCGGGTATAATACAAAGCAAGTTATATCGCCTAGAAGGAGTAGGTTACTCCGATCACGGGACTAATAATGATATCACCTGTGCCGCCGATATTACCGAACGCGCATTTAATATAAGCATTGAGGCCGGTGATGATTTCGTACTGGACCTTCGGAATGATTGCAACACTGGGCTTGTATCCGGAACCATCAATAAAGCTTGAAATATCACCCGAATCTTTTGCAATACGGGCTTCAATTTCACCGTAAGCAGGCCCATTACTATAAGTCGCCTTTATATCAATGCCGGTGAAACCGGTATCAAGGGAATCGGGTGCGAATAAGAAGTGCGCCTTTGCCTTGAGTCCAAGACCGAACGTGCTATCCCAACCAATAGTTCCGTCGAGGCAGATTATGGTATCATCGCCCCAGCCTTTACCGTAACCTATGGGTAGGTCAAACTGTGCATAAAGATCGCCAACGCCGTCAATGCCCTGATCAAATTTTAATCCGGGCCGGAAAGTTCCCCAAAGGGTATCACCAAGATCGGTTACGAAATTGAAACCGAGCTCATTTTCGGCAAGGATTGATAAGGTGGACGCTGAAGCCAGGCTGATGTCATAACCCAGAGCGAGGTCCCAATAAAGATCCATGGGGTAAGTATCATCGCTGTCTTTAGTAAAACCGAGTGTATAATCGACTTCGGTATAGAGATCCACGCCTCCGAATGAGTTTTCATAGGCAATGTTCGGCATTATATATGGATACATATCAGAAGCATCATTTGGTTTGTTGACAGCGTTAATACCGAATTCCAAACCGGCTGTAAGGCCAAGGTCCTGGGAGAATGCAAAGCCCGTGACCAGAGTCAGAGCAGCCAAAAGCACAAGAAGTTTTTTCATAAAAACACCTCCGGAAATTTTAAAGGCAGCTAAATCCATAACTGTAAATCCTTTTTATTATGTAACACCAGAGAATATTTTTTTTTTACTGTTGTGTCAAGGGATCGCAATTGCTCTGTCGCCATGCAATAGAAATGTCCCCTGTTTCCGTTCAGTAGAAATGTCCCCCTGCGTTCAATAGAAATGTCCCCCTTGTAAG
>WQZG01000100.1 GCA_009780855.1 Treponema sp. | reverse complement strand
GAAGCCGCACACAGGGCCCTTGAACAATACGGCGCCGGCGCAAGCAGCGTGCGTTTTATCTGCGGCACCTATGATATCCACCGCGCACTGGAAGAAAAAACCGCCGCTTTCCTTGGCATGGAAGCGTCGCTGTCCTACACTTCCTGCTGGGCCGCGAACACGGCATGCATACCTGCATTGTTAGATGACGGCGACGCGGTAATTTCTGACGAACTCAATCACGCAAGCATTATTGACGGATGCAGGCTGGTTTCAAAAGGCGTAAAACGGCTGGTTTATAAACACAGCGATCCCGATGATCTGGAAAACAAACTTAAAGAAACCGCTGACTGCGGGGCAGTTCTTGTAGTAACCGACGGCGTCTTCTCCATGGAAGGAGACATCGCAAAATTGCCGCAGCTTGCCGCTTTATGCGAAAAATACAACAGCCTGCTGATGGTAGACGACAGTCACGCGACAGGCGTAATCGGCAAAACCGGACGCGGCACAATGGAACATTACAACATGACCAAAGGCGCGGATATAATTTCGGGAACATACGGCAAGGCCCTGGGCGGCTCCGGAGGCGGTTTTATAGCGGCGTCAAAAAATATCTGTGATATGCTTGCGCAAAGAAGCCGCCCTCACCTGTTTTCCAACAGCCTGCCCCCGGTGCTTTGCGCAATTGCAATGGCATCGTTAAATTACCTGGAACATAATCCGCAGATAATAACATCACTTACTCAAAAAACCATTTACATGAGGCAAAAAATAAAAGCGCTGGGACTTAACCCGCTTGAAGGCGGCTCCGCCATAATCCCGATTATAATCGGCGACACCGCAAAGGCCATCGCGATTTCAGAATCAATGATGAAGCTTGGTGTATTTACGATAGGTTTTGGTTACCCGGTTGTACCGCAAGGTTCCGCAAGGATCAGGCTGCAGATCTCTGACGCGCTGAGCTACGCGGACCTGGACAAGGTTCTGGACGCTTTGCAAAAAGCGTTTAAAGAATTTTAATCACACTGCCGGGCCGTAAATTTAAATTCCGTAAAATAATGCTTTGGCTATAATTCCTGGATATTATATCCCAGCAGGGCCAGATTTGCTTTGGCCTGCCGGGTCGCGCGCTGCACCCGTTCATTTGATAAATCTGTGGTTTCCTCGTTGGTATATTCCAGTATAAAAGGCAGATTGGGAGTTATTTTAAAATAATTCATAAAAAATTTTACCCAGTCAATATCGCCTTCGCCGAAGATTCTTCCCTTGCAGTCATTAACATACCGGTCTTTGCCGTGAAAGTAAGCTATGTAGGGTGTTAAATATTTAAAGACATCATCTTCATCAGAATTGGCTATAAAGTTGGCCATATCAAGCAGTACTTTTATATTTGTAAGGCCGGATGCCCTGTAAATCTGAATTATAAAATCCCTTAGTCTTTTGGCCGAAGGAATTACGTCAATTACACAAGCTTCAATACATATATTTACATCTCTTTCCTTTGCCGCGTTTCCAAGCTTTATAAAACTTTCAATCAATCTTTTGAAATCAGATTCGTATACGTCTGTGGTAATTCCCCGTTTATCTTCCCTGAATCCAAGTTCGGTAGAAAGATTTTTTATCCCGGCGTATGCGGCATAATCCATGCAGCGGATAAACGCGTCAATGCACTGGTTTCGAAAATTATCGTCAGGCGACAACAGGTTTGTAAAAATTCCAAAAGATGTGACTTCAATACCATGGTCGCGCAGTATAAGTGCTTTTTGTTTGGTCAGTTCCCCGGTAATTCCGTCCAGTTCCGGTACTTTATTGTATGTCCATTTGCCAAAGTCCGGATGACCCATTGCCAGTTCTGTGCAATTGTACCCTTTGGAAGCCATAAATTTTGCGGTTTCAATAATTGTTTTATTGCTGTAACATCTGGTCGCTATACCGTATTTCATAACAGCCTCCTAATTTTCTGCGTTTGCCATTTTCTGCAGAATTTCCTGTATCCATTCCGGGGATGCGTCAGGATAAACCGCGCCTACAGACAAAAATTCATAAAGGGCATCAGTCAGCAAGCCGTTAAAATAATTGCATTGACCCAGATAATATCTGGCTCTGGCTTCAATAAGCCGGCTCCTTGGCAGAGAGAGAAAACGGGTTAAATCGTTTGCCGCGTTTATCCAGTCCCTGTTTATAAAATTGTTCTGTATAATGGAACCAAGCAAATATTCTTCGCCGCCGCCTGTTGTTTCCAGATCTTCAGGAAAAACCATACTGTCCTTGATTACAGAAGAGTCTCTTGCGTAAACGGGAATGCCTGCAAGCGCGTTTACTAATTCATCACTTAATTGCGCCTGTTGTTTTATGGATGGCGGCGGTACAGCCGCGGTAACCGCCATTAACGGCAGGGGGACTGCGCGTACTCCGGATTCCGCCGCTGCCGCGATAATTGCGGGATCAACGGTCGCGTTAATGCCGGGCTGAATAGAAACGGTCCCGCGTGTTAATTCATTTGCGGGAACAATTGCGTAATAATACGGAATTCCCGGAACAGTTGAATCATAGAATGGCGATGAGGCATTGCTCTGGATAATGGCGGCCCCAAGCAGATCCGATGTATTTCTGATTGGCCTGGTCCCGCGGTACAGAACAAGGTTCGCACCGGTTTCAGGCACAAAGCTGATTACGATTTTATCATCTTCGGCAGAAGCGTTTAATTTACTTATGCTTAATCCGGCTGCTTCTTTTGGTCCGGCTGTATCGGGTTGTTCCTGGATTCCTGTTAATCCGATAGACGCCGTCATCTGTACCATGACCGTATTGTCCGGGAGTATGTACATTTCGTAACGGCCGCCTTCGGTATCACTGGCTATTGCCAGATAATAATAAATGCCTGAATCATCCAGCTCGTCCATATAAGACTCAATCCCGTACGGAACTTCGCGGGGCCTATCCGGAAGCACGGTCTGGGTTTGTTCAAAAGGAGCAAGCGAGCGGTAAATAAAAACCGGGCCGCTGACGCTGGGCGAATCGGTCCATGTCAGCCGGAGCAGATTATTTTTGACTTCACCCTGCAGGTTTGTTACAAACGGGCTGAATTCCTGTTCCGCAGCCAATGTTTCGTCCGCATTCTGGGCATAAATTCCAGAGATGGAAGCGGCCGTAAGCAAGAAAAATAAAACCAGTCTGCAGCGGTTCATATAATAAATGATAATTCAACCTGAATTTTTAGTCCAGAGAGGTTTACAAATTCAGGTTTTTCTTTTAGATTATTCACAGGAGTAATAAATATGCTGCTTACCGAACTGGGAGCGCCTGTTGCGGAGTTAAAAACCCATATAATCGAAACATGGAGGCGTCTTTGAAGACGCTGATTTTAGCGGAAAAATAACGCGGCTGGAAGAAAAAACAGGAGCCGCTGATTTTTGGAACGATACTGCCCAGGCAGAAAAAATAATGGGAGAGCTTAAGGCTCTCAAAAACCGTTATGAGCCATGGAAGGAACTGCGGGCCGGTATAGACGATCTTCAGACTCTTCTTGAACTGGCGGCGGAAGAAAAAGATGAATCCCAAACTCCAGAAATCGAGTCCGGTCTAAAGGAATTATCCGGTAATTACGAAAAGCTCAAGACTTTGGAACTGATGGGGGGCGAGGTTGACAAAAACGACTGCTTCCTGACCGTGCATTCGGGAGCGGGCGGAACCGAAGCCTGTGACTGGTCGCGGATGCTTTTGCGGATGTACCTGCGCTGGGCCGAAAAAAAAGGCTATTCCGCTGAAGAACTGGATTTACTTGAGGCAGAAGGCGGCATAAAATCCGCCACCATAAAAATTTCCGGCGATTACGCCTACGGTTATCTAAAAGGCGAATCCGGAGTACACCGCCTGGTGCGGATCAGTCCGTTTGATGCTAACGCGCGCCGCCATACTTCATTTGCTTCAATCTATGTTTTTCCCGTGATCGACGATACAATCGAAGTTGATATCCGTCCGGAAGATCTGCGGGTGGATACTTACCGTTCGGGAGGAGCCGGGGGACAGCACGTAAACAAGACCGACAGTGCTGTGCGTTTTACCCATTTGCCCACCGGAATTGTAGTAGCCTGCCAGAATGAACGCAGCCAGATAAAAAACCGGGCAATTGCCATGAGTATGCTCAAGGCCAGACTTTACGAATATTACAAGCAGGAAAAAGAAAAGGACAATGAGAGGTTTGCCCAAGAAAAAAAGGACATTTCCTGGGGTATGCAGATCCGGTCCTATGTTTTCCAGCCCTATACAATGGTAAAAGATTACCGGACCAAGACCGAAAGCGGCAATATTCAGGCTGTAATGGACGGAGATATAGATCATTTTATTGAGGATTATCTTAGGTATGCCTGGAATAATTCAGATGTATAATAAAAAACCATTATTAAAGCCGGTTTTTGCTTTTTTCTTCTATATATATATAGTTATTCCTGTTTTTTCGTTCGGCGGGCAGGATGCCGGAGCCGATAAAACTTACCTTAATAATGAATGGGTTTATGCGGTTACAGCTCTTGATGTATCGGAACTTCCCGTTTCCAGGCAGATTATCGGAGGTATTCTGAACCGTTCGCTGACAGAGGCCCTTGGCGATGTGGAATACCGGATACGGAGCAATGATGAAATACGGTATTATCAGGATTATGCTTGGTCGAAGACGCTGGGAGACGCGGCAAAAGCATTGGCGGCAAAACGCAACGACAGGGATCTTCTTTTATTCAGGGGAGACGCCCAATGGAAATACAGCAAGAATCTGGCGGTCATGGACAGCGATATTAAAAAACTGGAAGATAATTTTTATAATGCCAAAACCACTGCTCCTGACATAGCCGGAAAACCTTTGGTAAAAATTCAGGATACAAGCACATGGCCGCAGCCCCCGGAAGAAGGCGGAGAATACAATTTTTGCGTAAATCAGAAAATAGACGCTTTTCTTGCCGGTAAAGTTACAGATTATTACGGCAGAATTTATTTAACATTAAAACTTTATACCCTGTATTCCCGGTCCTATAGCTGGGAAGACTCGATACTTTTTTCATCCGAGGATATGGACAGCGCCGTCTCCGAGATTTCCGGCAGGCTGGCGGCTGTTTTATCGGGCGTTGAGCCGGCTGCCCTTGTTGTCCGCGTAAATCCCGATGACGCCATGATTGTGATAGACGACAAATGGGCCGGCAGGGGAGAAGCTCCGCTGCGGGAATATACTCCCGGCCAAACCGTGGTTTCTACCTTTGCCGATAATTATTATCCGGTTACCTATCCTGTCCTCCTGCAGTCAGGCGTTGTCACGGACTTGTCTTTGAGCCTGACGCCTTTCGGTCTTTCATCTTTTACTGTTGAAACTCCGGATAATCCAGATTCATCGGTTTTTTTGGGAAGTCTTTTTCTTGGTAAAACGCCGCTGCAGCTTGATATTCCCAGGGATCAATATTCATATATAAGTGTTGAAACAACAGCCGGAGAAACCGGTTCCGCTGTTTACCGCAACGGTCTGGCTGTGAGGGGGAACGCGGAATTTATCAATGCCGGAAGCTCTCTGGCGATAAAGACCAGTGTCCCTGTTTCTCCTGAAGAAAAACGCGTCGCGACAGCCAGGAATAATTTTTATTCCGCTTACGGCAGATTCTGGGTTACCCTGCCTGTAACGCTGTTGGCGATAAACATTGCCGGGAACTACATAAACGCTTATCCCAGACAAAATCCCCAAACCAGCGCCATGTACAATTCCGCATTAACATCCAGCTATGTGCAAATCGGCGCCTATGTGCTGCTTGGGCTGTCCGCCGCGGAAATCATTTACCGCATCGTCCGGTATCTTGGTACTTCCGGAACCAACGCCGACCCAATAGCTCAATTCAAAAATACCCTGCCGGAGAACGAACAATGACACCATTTACAGAACGCATAAAAAATTTTTTTGGATTCGGCAAAACCCTTTCCGAAGATATTTTCGAAGACCTGACCGATCTGCTTGTGGAAGGAGATTTCGGCGCGGCCGAAGCGTACAAGCTCACAGATCAGCTGCAGCAGCTATGCAAAAAAGAAAAAATAAATGACGGCGATGGCGCCAAAAAAGTTTTGGCCGGCCTGCTTGAACAGATGCTGCTTAAAGGCGGAGCGCCGGATACTTCGGTTCCCGCCGGTGATGAACTGATGGTTATTCTTCTGCTCGGCGTGAACGGCGTCGGCAAAACCACCACTGCGGCCAAACTTGCAAAACGCGGTCTTGACCTTAAACGCAAGCCGATACTTGCGGCCGGAGATACATTCCGTGCTGCCGCAATCGATCAGATTAAAATACACGGCGAACGTCTGGGAGTCCGGGTTGTGGCTCACCAGCACGGCGGCGATCCGGCAGCCGTAATTTATGACGCGCTTGTAGCCGCGCAATCCGGCAGCGGCGATCTGATTATTGCAGATACTGCGGGCCGCATGCATACAAAGGCTTCCCTTGTGGAAGAATTAAAGAAGATTGACAGGGTAGTTGAATCAAAGGCTTCCGGCTGCCGTTATATAAAATACCTGGTGCTTGACGCCACAACCGGAAGAAACGCAGTTACCCAGGCCGAAATATTTAACCAGGCCGTAAAACTGGACGGTATAGTTCTTGCGAAATTTGATTCCACCGCACGCGGAGGCGCGGTGTTTTCTCTGGCAGACGAATTGGGATTACCGGTGGTTTTTTTATGCACCGGTGAAAAATATAATGACATTCAGCCATTCAATCCGCATTCCTATGCAGAAGAATTTGCCGGCCTTGTCTAAACAGGTTTTCTTCCTCCTGTACGCAATAATTTCCGCAGGGTTCCTCTGGGGGCAGGAACAGGATACATCGGCGGATACATCAGAGGCCGCTCCGGTGTGGTACCGATCGAATGCCTCCGGAATGGCCATTGAGTACGTACCATCCGGCCTTGCCGCGCTGCGGAATGAATACTGCCTTTCTGTAAAAAATATCAGCGCTTCTGAAATTCCTTCTTCCATTTTACCTTACTTTAATTATCTGTACTCCTGTGAGTCACGGATTCTTTACGAAAACGGATCACCGTACAGACAGCAATGGATATTCCATGATCAAAAAAATATTACCAGGCTTAACGCGTCCGGACTTGTAACTGAAGATAATCCGGAGGCTATGGATTTTATCGAAGTTTATAATGAAAACCGTTTTATTATCGAAGAAAGGCAGTTCACGTATGACTCCGGAGGAAACATAAGCACAATAAGGATTACCAATTTTACATACTCCGGCGGCCTGCTTATAAAAACAGAAAACCGCGTAAATCAATTACCTGCTGCTGATACTGAGGATGCAGGTGAAACTGCCCCCGATGAAACTGCCGCTGCCGTAAATGAAGCCGCGGACGAAACTATGCCGGCAGCAAACACAAATACCCAAACGGCAAATGAAGCCGCTTATGTCGATCTGTACCGCTATACCCGTTCGGCATCGCTGCGTACAATTGAACGGACTTACATTACGGATATAACAGGGGAACTTTCCAGATTGGTATCTTTTCCGGCTGTAAATCCCGGTATGTCAAAGGAACCGGAATTCGAAAATCCGGGATTGGCATACAGTTCCCTGTTTCCCGACGGCTTTGTAATTCCGGCAGATTCAAAAGCCGTTTATACAACTGACAGCAAGGGACGGGTTATTACAGAGACGAGGTTTGATGAAAACGGCAATACAGTAGGTAAGCTGGTAAATACATGGACAGGGGACCGACTTGATTCGGTATACTGGAAATCCGCTGATGAGGATAAACTTACCCAATATGAATATGATGATAAGGGAAACCGCATCCTGGAACGTAACTTTAATAACGGTGTACTGGAACGGGTTGTAAGGACAGACGGTACCACAGATACCGAAGAATTGTATATAGACGGTAAACTGATGCTTCGCGCTGTTTGGGAAGAAGGCCGCAAGGTTTCAGAAGAAAGGGTACGCCAGCCGTCTGCCAGGATCGGGCAATGAAAAACTTTTTTTTCCTTAGGACCCGCTGGGTTGGTTATGTTGCACGCCGCTATATTTCCGGAGACAGAAAAAATTCTCCGTCAGCGATTTTTTCTGTTCTGGGAATTGCTACCGGAGTATTGGCCCTGATTGTCATTATCGCCGTTATGAACGGTTTTCAGCTTGGATTCATCGAGAGTATTCTGGAAATTTCTTCCGGTCATCTGCGTGTGGAAAATCTTCCGGCCGGACCTGCAGCCGACGAACTTGAGAACCGTATCCGCGCTTTACCCGGAATTACTTCGGCAATGTTATTCAGGGAGACCAGCGTACTTGTCAGAGGTAAAGTATCCGGTGTCAGGGGCGCCGTACTGCGCGGTTTGCCGGTTAACGCTCTGACTGCAGATCCCGGACTTGCCGGAAAGCTGGAAATGGAGAGCGGTACTTTTGATCTTTCATCTCCTGACAACATTGTACTGGGAACCGAGCTTGCCAGGATGCTTTCGGTGCGGCCCGGAGATACCGTTACTGTTCTTGCGGTATCGGGGGGACTTTTTGGGCAGGAAGAAGGAAACGGTTACTCCTACAAAGTTACCGGCATTTTCAGCTGCGGTTATTATGAATACGATTTAGGCTGGGCTTTTATAAATATTGACAGGGCGGCCATGCTGGCAGGTCCGGGGGAAAAGCCGGTTCTTTCGATTAAACTTAAGGATAGGTGGCAGGACAGGCAGTTTATGGCAGCTGTTGAAAAAATAATTGTTTCATCTGCAGATCCTATGTTTGCGTCTGTCTCCGTTTCATCCTGGAGGGATTATAACCGTTCTTTCTTCAGCGCCCTAAGGACAGAAAAACTTATGATGTTTATTTTGGTTGGTTTGATTTTTATAGTTGTTGGATTGAATATTTTCCAGTCCCAGCGGCGTTCGGTTCTGGAACGGCGTGAGGAAATAGGAATGCTGCGCGCGCTGGGCGCTTCCGATATCGCTGTACGTTTTGTTTTTATACTGGACGGGGTTTTTATCGGGCTTACAGGTGCAGTGATCGGTTTAATCGCCGGCCTGCTCCTTGCGTTTAATATCCCTGCGTTTTTTTCTTTTCTTGAAAAAATAGCGAACCTGTTTATATCGGCCGTCAATGTAGCCGCAGATTTTTTAGGTTCCGGAGAAGCCGGCAGTTTTAATATTTTTTCTCCCGCTGTTTTTTATATCAGGGAGATCCCTTCCAGGGTAATACCGCATGAAGTTGTTCTGATTTTTCTTTTCGGCTTTTTATCTGCAGTGGTTGCAGCCTGGTTTGCTTCCGGCAGGGTATCGAGAACAAGGCCGGCGGAGGTTTTACGTTATGAATAATGAACCCTCGTTTCCTTCGGAACCTTCGTTTCCTTCAAAGCCGTCGTCTCCTTTGGAGCCGCTGATTCAGGTTGAAAACCTGGTTAAAACCTATAAATCCGGCAACGAAGAAATACGCGTACTCCAGGGCATAAACTTTACTGCAGTGCAGGGAAGGTCCGTAGCAATAAGCGGGTCAAGCGGCAGCGGAAAAAGTACTTTTCTGAATATCATCGGCGGCCTTGATCGGTGTGACAGCGGCAATGTGATAATAGGCGGAGCAAACATAACATCCCTTTCTGAAAATGAATTGTCGCTGTACAGACAAAAACAAATTGGATTTATTTTCCAGTTTCATTATTTATTAAAAGATTTTACAGCACTGGAAAATGTAATGCTTCCGGCTTACATGACCGGGATGAAAAAAAAGGACGCAACCGAAAAAGCCAGGCTCCTGCTTCTGGACATGAAACTTCAGGCAAGGCTGCATCATTTTCCGTCCCAGCTCTCCGGCGGCGAGCGGCAGAGGGTTGCGGTGGCCAGAGCAATGGTCAATGATCCGCAGCTTATCCTTGCTGATGAACCTACAGGCAACCTTGATCCCCAAAACAGCAGTCTCGCTGCGGAACTCCTTTTTGCCGGCGCGGAAAAATGGGGCAAGACCTTAATTGTTGTAACCCATGATCAAAATCTGGCTGCAAGGGCCCACATACGCTACAATCTTGAACACGGCATTCTAATCTGCCTTGGCGGCTCCGGGGAAAAACATAATTGAAAACCGCAGCCGCCTTTTTTATAGCGTTCCGTTATTTGTTGGGAAGGGCAAAGGAAGGAGGCCGCTATCTGCGCGGAGCTGCCGCCGGAATTGCGCTTAGCCTGATTCCGATTGTAGTAACACTTATTGTCGCCGACGGCATGATCCGCGGAATTACGGATCGTTATCTGGAACTGGGCACAGGCCATCTGCAGATTTATAATTACATCGATCCCCTTGGCTTTGAACCTGTTATAAACAGTGTTAAGGAACAAAAAAATGTAAGGGGAGTCTGGCAGGAAGCCGACGGCCTGGGCATTTTGGTCGGTAGCCTTGCTTCCCGCGGAGCAACAATCAGGGCTGTGGAAAACTCATTCTGGGATGATGAAGGCAGCCGAAAGTTTCTGCAGACCATTTCAGGCGACGGCAGACTTGGTTCCGGACGGGAGGTCCTGCTCGGCGAAGAACTTGCACGATTAACAGGAGTACAGGCCGGCGGTACGGTCCGGATAATGACCATCAGCACCGGCCCGGGCGGCCGTTTGATTCCTCGTGTCACATCATTTACAGTACGCGGTATTGTTTCATCGGGATACCGTGAACTTGATTCATTATGGTGCATAATGAATTTTGAAGAAGGAATAAAAATCTTACCTGTAACCACGCCAGTTTATTTAATGCTTAAAATCAACGATCCATACACCGGAGCCGACAGGACAGCTGAAGTACTTTCACAAAAGCTCGGACCAGGTTACGGAATCTACACCTGGAAATCACTGCAGAGCGCGCAATACAGTTCGTATGAATCAACACGCCAGCTTCTGCTGTTTATTATGGCCCTTATAGTAGTGGTGGCTTCTGTAAATGTATCATCTGCAACATCAATGCTTGCAATTGAACGCCGCCGGGACATTGCCGTTTTAAAAACAGGCGGCGCGTCAACCGCATTTACAGGCGCAATTTTTTTATGGGGCGCTTTTCTTACAGGGCTTGCCGGATCGATCGTTGGTTTGGGAGCCGGCCTTCTTATAGGATATAACATCAATGCGCTTCTGCACGGTCTTGAAATTTTTTTAAGTTTCTTTACAGCAATCTTTAACGCCGAACCGGTAAGGATACTTAACTCCGGATATTATCTGGAAAAAATTCCTGTAATAATAAATATCCCGGCCATAATCGCAATTGGTTTTTTTACCGTATTATGTTCTGTACTTGCCTCCTGGATTCCCGCCAGACGCGCGGGTAAGCTTAAACCCATAGAAATTCTAAGGAAATATTGATTAAATTTTCTTGACAGATTTATTTGGAGTTAGAGCAACCATAAAAAAATCTATCACAACAGTGCTAACCAAAACGACACTAATCAAAACTAATAAATATAGCCAGAATCCGTATAAAATTACATCCAATTTGTAACAGAGCGAAATATTTCAGAAAAATATACAATCAAAATCGTGAATAGATAGAACTTAGAGTGAAAAATAAAAAATTCAATACCAGAATTTTTTTTATTACCGATTTTCCTATTAGTATTATTAAAAAATTTAAATTTTCTAAAATATTCATTTTTTATGGACAATCCAGCGCTGCGTTCAACCGTAGAAAAACTGAAAGCATTGGATCTTTCTCGTTCATTTTAAATATCAATTCCCTGCCATGTTTTACCAATTTTCCGGTAACACATATCAAATCACGAATGACTTTCCCAATCAGTTTACGTTTAAATTTCTTAAAGCCTTTTTTCTCTATTGCTTTTTGTCCAAGCATTTTTAATGTATTGTACGCATTCATTGCTATCGCAAGAATGATCTTGTTCACCGCCAGCTTCCCGACGGCAACCGCTCAATCCCCATATTATGTTTCAATTCACCATGAAACTGCTCACTGATGGCATGGTCAATGGTATAATTCTATTACTTTCTTTGCTTCGCAATCTACGTTCGTCCACCAACTATTTACTTCTATTTCTGAAAATAAATACGGATTCCCATCGCTGTCTATTGTCCGTTCGATAACTTCAAATACGCATTTGACACCGTTTGCTATTTCGTTTTTCTTCCGCGGCGGTATGTCTATCGTTCCAATCCAGACAGTTTTCCCTTTCCGCACTTCAACCTGCTTCCCGTACCGTTCCGCTGTTTTAAGCCATGCAACATCACTTTCCTTCCTTTTATTTCGTTTTATGATGCAATATAGCCCTTTATCAGCATTCGCTGTCGCCTTCAATGTTTCAAAGGAATCATTCCCGCCATTCATACGAAATAATAAACGGCTGCCAATCAATGTCTACCGGAAGATAATTTTTTCTATCGATCCATATCCCATGTAACGGCGCTTCTTGTATTATTCTTACAGAGCATTCACGTAATTAACTGATAATTTTATCTACATCCGCTGCCATTTTACCAAAGTAAAGTCGTACCGTTCCTTCGCAAATACAAACGGCAACATCAATGCTTTATTAAAAAACATGCTTAAGCGCTTTTCCGCAATATTTTCAAAATCACTTTTCCCTTCTACCATAAGGCCTAACAAGCACGTAATTATAGTTCCGGCGTTCTTAACATTTGAACTTTGTATAGATCCGAGTCCGGTTTTCATTACCATTTCCCCGGTAAGGATTAATCCGCCTTTACTTTCAATGGTTTCAGTGGTAGTCTTTTTCATGATCACGATTTTCTCTCATGTTGTTTTTTGTTTTTAACTAAACTATAACATAAAAAGAGAAAACGTGATCTTTTTTTCACCCATTGGGTGATCTTATTTTTAGATTAATTTTTTGTGTTACAATGACTTACTGTATTTTCTATACGGATTCAGGTACTATAATGTATTTAAAAAAAAAAGTCAATACATTTATTATTATAAAAAGCTGCCCAAAAGGGATATTTATATACAGTATTTAAATAATTTATTAAATTTTCCTCATTTCCAAACCATTTAGACAACTTTCTTAAAATATTATCTGTATATTCACTTTTTTTTATTATCCAATATTTCCAATATTTTATAGTCCAAATTTCTCTCCAATATTTTATTAAATTTATTTTACAATATATTCTTTCTTTTGTAAATATTCATTTATTATATATAATAATTTATACACTTTATATTTTTTATTTAAATATTTATCAATAAATGTAAGCCCCAATTTCGCATAACGTTTAAGATTGGCGACGTTTTGGGATCTGTAATAGGGCAATGCGTGGCATTGACCCATACCCCTAATGTAGTAGAGCGAAAACCATGCAGAGTGTGTAGCCCGAACACAGTTTTGCGAAACCTGAGGGCGCGAAGAGCGTTCGGAGCGCTAATCGTGTATTGAGTTTGTCGAATTTATATCTAAATCTTAAAATAATTTGCAATAACCACAATTCTATGCTATCATATAAATATGCCAAGATTCAAATATACAGACTACTCACAAAACCAGTTCATATCAAT
>WQZG01000099.1 GCA_009780855.1 Treponema sp. | reverse complement strand
CCGCTGTGAACGGCATAATGTTTGGCGCATCCGGCTGCTTTCAGATAGGTTTTATCGGTTCCTTGCAAGCCCGTGACAAAATTTTTCCCCAGACTTGCGGTCAGAAAAGGGTCCTCTCCATACGTTTCCTGTCCCCGCCCCCAGCGCGGGTCGCGGAAAATATTGATGTTAGGTGTCCAATAAGTCAAACCGTGATAAATCCTATAATCGCCTTTCGCCCGGGAAAGGTTGTAAATGGCGCGTCCTTCTTCCGCCGTATAATCTCCCATTTGTCGAATGGCGTTTACATCCCAACCGGCAGCCATGGCAATGGCTTGAGGGAAAACGGTCACGTTGTATTCCGTACGAGCTACGCCGTGCAAACATTCGTTCCACCAATCGTATGGAGGAATATTCAACCGTTCGACAGCCGGCGTTTTATTCAGCATTTGAGCGATTTTTTCGTCCAAAGTGAGGCGGGAAACCACATCGGCAGCTCTTTGTTCAATTGTCAACGAAGGATTCCGAAAAGGATACTCGCAGGCAGGTTTTTGACTTCCCGCATACTGAGCGCAAAATAAGGATAAAAGTATCCATGAGAAATGTTTATTCATATCAGTACGAATTTAAAGGAATTAGTTTATCTATTCCCGGCAAAGATAACGTTTTTTTTCATTTCAAAAGCATGTAAATCAATATGTAAAAGACCTGTTTCTTTTTTAAAATCATAAAATTCTTCCCTGCACCGGTAATCGAACATCTGCACCCTGGCCGCTACACCGGAATCGGAGGATGACGCTTCCTTCATTGCCCTGTATGTAAGGCCGGTTTTGGATTCGTTTGTGTACAGCACGTGTCCGTCTGCCCATGCGTTGTAAATGTAGCCGAATTGTCTGCTTTGGACGCAGCGCATGGGGTATGATTTTTTGGCCGATGTCGTGTTGAACTGGGTAAAAACCGTATCGCGGCCTTCCTGTTTTTCGCCCTCCAGCAGGGACAGGTAGCTGCGGCCGTCGCAGTGCATTCCGCCGCGAATTTCTCGGTTCGGTTCGCCGCTTGCTGCGCCGCGCTCTGCGCAGTCAAGTCCGGCTGCTTCCAGTATCGTCGGGGTAAAATCAATGCCTGTGATGTAGTCCCTGTTGTTGACCGCTCCCGGTTTTATTTTCCCGGGCCACCTGGCGATAAACGGCGTTTTTGTACTGTTGAGGTAACAGTTGGCCTTGGCGAACGGGAATGCCATGCCGTTGTCGCTCAAAAAAATTACCAGGGTATCTTCGGCCATTCCGGCTTCATCAACCGCCCGCAGTATGCCGCCAACCGTCTCATCGCAGCGGTGTACACTGGAAAAATACTGGGCAAGTTCTTTCCTTACGTTTGGAAGATCCGGCAGGAATCCGGGGACTTCAATTTCTTCCGGTTTATAAAAACGGGACGCGTAGGTATTGTAACCGTAAAAGCGCGTCAGCTCGTCTTCGCTGCCCGCAAACGGCCTGTGCGGATCATGGGAATTGGCCATATAGAAGAAAGGCTTGCCGTTTTGCTTTGCCTGTTCCAGAAACTTTACCGTATCCCTGTAGTAAATATACGGCGCCCGTCCGTGATTGTTCTGCGGATTATAAACGTCATCGCAAAAATCCCAGCAGAATTTTGCGACAGGCTGCAGGTGTTCAACTTTGCCAATAATACCGGTGTAGTACCCGTTTTCGCGCAATACCTGCGTCAGTGTCGGCACATCATCCCTTATCGGATCAAAGCCGAGCGCTCCGTTGTGATGCGGATAAAGTCCTGTCATCATGCATTGGCGCGAAGGCTGGCAAACGGCGATGGTCACATGCGCGTTTTCAAACCTGATCCCTTCCGAAGCCAGCCTGTCCAGATTCGGAGTAATGTTTTCTGTCCTGTTGCCAAAGCATCCGGGTGTATTGTAATTAAGGTCATCAGCCGTTATAAACAAAATATTTTGCGCCATTTTTATTTCTCCTGTTTTTTACGTGACAAAATCCATTATATTTTATATAAATAACAAAAGGATGTATATAAATGAAGATTGCCGTTATTCACGTAAACTACCTTGGATCGCCTCGGGAGGCAAATGTCCGGTCACAAAATTTTAACGAGGCGGCGGCTCTTGCTTATATACGGACCAATCTGGAACTGAACTACGGTTTTATGCGCAGGGCCGGTGAGCAAAAGGCCGATCTTGTTGTTACCAACGAAGACTTTGGGTGTATAGGCAGGTACAGGAATAATTTAAAATACCCGGATTTATTTTTTGACCTTACCGCCCGGCTCGAAGGTGAAATAACCGCGGCCCTATCAAAAATTGCTGCGCAATACAAAATGAACATCGCCGCCAATGAATACCGCACCTGTGACGGCCTTGTGTACAACACTTCAACTTTTTACAGCCGCGGCGGCGATGTCCTTGGCAGACAGGATAAGGTTCATCTTGCAACGACCGAACGTTTCAAGGCAGCGCAGGGAAATCAAATAAGCGTTATTGAAACGGATTTGGGCGCTGTAGGTTTTTGTATCTGCTACGACATACTGTTCCCGGAGTTCTGCAGATCCCTTTCCCTGCAGGGCGCGGAAATCATTCTGCACCAAACCCAGGGCTGGGGGTTCGGCGGAGCGCCTGCCCGCCAGGCAGGGGAGGCCATAGTACGCACAAGGGCGTTTGAAAACTCCGTCTATTTTGTTGTTGCCAAAAACGTCCAGAACGAAGGCGGCTACAGCTGCGTCCTTGATACTTACGGGGACATACAGGCCAGCGCGCAGGGCCGCGAAGATCAGCTGCTAATGGCTGATATTAATCCGGATTTTTTATCGCTTGATAAATACGGGCTCGGTAATTTCTATGCCGGAACTGAAAGCGGCAAGACCACCCAGCTCCTGGGACGCAGGCCTCAAATGTACGGCGCGCTTATCGACCCCAATCCTCAGGTTTTAAAAAAACTGCCCGGCAGGCTCCTTGAAAGCGGGGAAGAACTGGACAGCCGTTTCCGCGATCTGGCGGAAATGGAAGTTAATAACCCCGAAGAAAGGGCCAGATACCATTGGCATAAAAAAATATAGGAAAAAAATACAGGATGGCAATAGTATGAAAAAATCAAAAGCTCTGCGGCGGGATATTCTTCAGCTTAATTTTGAACTATATCTTTTTTTCCTGCTGCCTGCTGTCGTCGTAACTTTTATTTTTATTTACATACCCATGTGGGGAGCGCAGATTGCTTTTAGGGATTATCTGCCCACAAAAGGAATTTGGGGCAGCGCCTGGGTGGGACTGCGGCATTTTACAAGGTTCGTAAATTCGTACCAGTTTTTTAACCTTTTAAAGAATACCCTGGGCATAAGTATTTACCAGCTGCTTGCGGGTTTTCCCCTGCCCATAATTCTGGCGCTGACGCTTAACCAGCTCAAGAACGGGTTCTTTAAACGTTTCACGCAGACTGTTACATACGCGCCGCATTTTATTTCGGTAGTGGTACTTGTTGGGCTGCTGCAGATTTTTCTCAATCCCAGGAACGGGCTTGTAAATGTTATGTTTATGGCAATGGGAAAAGATCCGGTTTATTTTATCGGAATAGAAAAATATTTTTGGCACCTTTATATTATTACCGGAATCTGGCAAAGCACAGGCTGGGGCGCGATATTGTACCTGGCCGCCCTGTCCGGCATCGACCCGGAACTTTACGAAGCGGCCAAAATTGACGGAACTTCCAGGCTGCAAAGAATTTTGTACATTGACATCCCAGGAATTTTACCTACCGTTGTAATTCTTTTTATACTGAATACCGGGCGTCTTATGAACGTAGGATTTGAGAAAACATTTTTAATGCAGAATCCGCTTAACCTTGGAGCGTCCGAGGTTATTTCAACTTATGTCTATAAAGTCGGCCTTTTGCAGGCGCAGTTTGGGTTTGCCTCGGCGGTGGGCCTTTTTAACGGTGTTGTTAACCTAATCCTTTTGTTCCTTGTTGACCGTATCGCAAAACGTCTTGGAAGCGGAGGCCTGCTGTGAAATCCCAATCAACAATTAAAGACACTGCCCTTGATCGGCTTTTTATGATTATTGTTTTTATAATCCTTACAGCGGTAATCCTGGCAATATTGTACCCTCTCTATTTTACCGTAATCGCGTCCGTAAGTAATCCGCAGGAAGTTTACCAGGGAAAAGTTGTACTATACCCAAGAGGTTTTACCACAGAAGGCTACCAGCGGCTGATGATGGATCCGTCAATTCCGCGCGGTTATTTAAACACGATTATTATAACGGTCGTCGGCACGGTAATCAGCGTATTTTTTACGCTTACTGCCGCGTTTGCACTTTCCAACAGGCGTTTGTTTGCCAGGAAGTTTTTTACCGGATTTTTCGCGTTTACCATGTTCTTTAACGGGGGCATGATTCCGACTTACTTACTTATAAAAAACCTGGGTATGATAAATACCTTCTGGTCCCTTATTCTGCCCGGCTGTATTGGCGCGTGGAATCTCTTTTTGGTGCGGACTTTTTATACCAGCACCATTCCGGGCGAACTCTACGAAGCCGCAGTAATCGACGGCGCATCGGTTACAGGTTACTACTACCGGATCGTCCTGCCCCTGTCATCGGCGATAATTTCGGTAATGGTGCTTTACTACGGTGTGGGATACTGGAACCTGTTCTTCCCGGCTCTTTTATACATAAGGGATGAAACCAAATATCCCCTGCAGATGGTCCTGCGAAATATCATTCTGGCAAATGAATCCCTGTCAATGTCGGATTTGGATGCCGAAACCGTCGCGCAGCGTCAGCGGATTGCCGATTTGTTAAAATACAGTTCAATGATTGTCGCGACAATACCGCTTTTGATCGTATATCCGTTTTTACAGAAGTACTTCTCGCAGGGCGTAATGGTAGGCTCTATTAAAGGTTAAAAATAAAAATTAAAAGATAATAAAAAAAAGCGTATTTAATTATAAGAGTCTGTCCATAATTTAAACAAATTATAGACAGACTTTCTATAAAAAACTAATTACTTGCTTTTGTTATACCTGTCCAGGGCCTGCTGGTGAATTTCCAGATAACGGGCCAGCCCCATCTGGTTAAGCCGCGATACATAAGTATCCCAGCCGGTATTGACGGAGTCGGCTCCGGTTATAAACCGCGCCCTTGACTGCGCCACAAAATCATTGATGTCGGTCCTTATAACGGCCAGTTCATTTTCTTCTTCCGGCAGGAAGAAAGCCCGCGGGAACAATTCTTCCGGAGCGGGGAAACAGGGCCTGTAAATGTCCAGGCGGGCGAATTTCCTTACGTGGTTTTCCGCGAGGTTGAGGTTTCTATGATCGGCCTCATACACGGCAAACGGAGATTCGGCGGCCGGGCAGTGCAGGTAGCGGAATTCATCCTGGCTCAAACCGGGGGGAGGCGGAAGCTGGATAATTTTATCCCCTTCCTGTACCAGGCAGATACCCCACGGACCGTAGCAGAGTTCCATTGAATGCGACCAGTCAAAGCAAAGATCGCCCCAGCGGATTGCGACTTCCGGGTACTTCATAGCACTGGTGATCGCGAAGTTGGCCCTGGCAAGCAGCGCATTGGCGTCTGTATTCCAGTGCTGTTTTCCGTCAGTCCCGATGAGCGGCGGCAGACATACATAATCTGCTTTTGCCCTTTCGACGCCCACATTGTTCTCGTCAAACCAGCCGATAAATGAACCCATTATATTGTCCGGCTGGGTTCCCTTTGCAAAGTATTCGGCGTTGGTCTGGGTAAAGACTTCCGGATCAATGAGGCCTTCTGAATACATCTGGTTAAAGTATGCGCAGGCGTCTTTAAATGATTGGCTGTTGGCGGTGAAGTATACCTTACCGTTGTTTACCATGACGTGATTTGTAACATCGTTCATTCCAAAAGCGCCGAAAAGGGAGGCTATGTCAAACTGGCCGCCGATAGTTCCGCCCATAAAAGAAAACGGAATTTCATCTTTTTTGCCGTTGCCGTTGGGATCCTTGTCCTTAAAGGCCCTGTAAACATTGAGCAGTTCATCTTTTGTTGTCGGCAGAGCCAGTCCCAGTTTTGTAAGCCATGTATTGTTGATGAACCAGTTGTCCGGATTAACGCGGTGCGCCAGTTCCTGCAGCCTTGGAAGAGTAAACATATGGCCGTCCGGCGTCACCATGTCCCTGCGGATATCGGGCCTTTTGGCAAAGAGGTCCTTGAGATTGGGACCGTATTGATCGATCAATCCTTCCAGGGGAATCAGGGTGCCGCTGCCGCCGTATTTGAGAATGTCCGGGTCGCTGACTCCGGAAATAAATACATCCGGCAGATCGTTTGACGCCAGCATAAGATTCTTGCGTTCGTTAAAGCTCTGGCTGGGTATTTCAATAAAGTTAACCGTTATCCCGGTTTGTTTTTCCATATTTATATGGGCTTCCATTTCTGAAAACGGGCCGTGCATCGGGCCTCTGTTTACAACTGCCGAAAATGTAAACGGTTTTGTTACAACAGGAAAACCGGTTGCCTGGAATCCTATTGCCGCAAGTTCGGCGGCGCGGTTGCTCTGGGGCTGCTGGCTGCCTCCGGCCGCATAGACCGGCAATACCAGGCAAACCATCAATAAAGCCGGAATTGCCGCCTTAATCAAATTTTTCATAAAACCTCCAATAATATTGTATATCCCTTTATTATAGATCATGAATTATTTACTGTAAATAAAAATCGGCTGTTTTTTACACCTGAATTTCCCATGAGGCGCTTCAAAGACTGGAAAAATCCGCGATATGTGATATATTTTTATTATAGGATAGATTAAAAACAGCAAGGAGATATTATGAAATTTAGCAAAAAAGCAATCTTAATCTTAACAGGGCTTCTTGTGGCTCTCCTGGTTTTTGGCTGTAAATCCAAACCGGATACACTTGAAACGGACATCAACGTTCCCAAATTTGTTTCCAATCCGCCTTCTTCGGATCAGTACCTGTACGGAGTCGGGAGTGCAAAATTTTCAAATAATTCAAGTCAGGCCATGCAGGCCGCCGACGCCAGGGCCCGTACCGATCTGGCCACCAAGCTGAGCACCGAGGTCCAGGCCATGATCATCGACTATTCCCGGATTGCCGGTACAGAGAACAACTCAACAGCCAACCTGACCTTTTACGAAAGCATTAGCCGCCAGCTTACCAACACGACCCTGCGCGGTGTAGAACTGGTAGAAAGGGACAGGACGACGGACGGTACTTACTGGTCGCTGGTAAGGATGAGCAAAACAGACGCGGCCCAGGTATCTGCGGAAATCATTGACAGCGAAGCTTCCAAGTACGCCGAGTTCAAGGCCATGGAAGCACTAAAAATGATGGAAGCGCAGCTGGATAAGAAATAAAAATGGTAAGTAGTTGAGTAGTTGAGTAGTTGAGTAGGGAGTAGGGAGTAGGGAGTAGGGAGTAGGGAGTAGTTCTTGCTTAGATGTCATTGATTGATGGTTTGATATTAAGTCTGCTAACTAAAATCTACTAACCACTTACTACTTACTACTTACTACTTACTACTAACTACTAACTACTAACTTCTAACTTTTATTTTTAAATGGAATCCACATGAAAAAAATTATTTATTTTGTTCCGATTTTTATTTCCGCGGTTTTGTTTTTTCCGGGTTGTTCCAATATGCCCAAGGTTGACAGGGTCAGCGCCGATACGCGTGTTGATCTTTCCGGGCGGTGGAACGATACCGATGTACGCATGGTCTGCGAAAGTTTAATCAATGACTGTCTGGCCTCTCCCAGGGTGTCGCAGTTTATTCAGCAGTATTCCGCATCCCATAACGGGAAGCTGCCCGCCGTGGTTGTCGGTACTTTCAGAAATGAATCCAGCGAGCATATTGATACCGGTATTATTTCCATTACAATGGAAAGCACCATCGTCAATTCCGGTAAACTGGATTTTGTTGCCGGTGGAGATACCCGCGCCGAAGTCCGCAATGAACGCCAGGATCAGCAGTCCAACGCGAGCGAAGATACTGCCGCTGCCCTGGGCTATGAGACAGGCGCGGCGCTGCTTTTGACCGGAGCCGTGCGCTCGATAGTTGACCGCGCCGGCAATATGACTGTGCGTTCCTATTTCGTTAACGCCGAACTTACCGGTATTGAGACCAATACAAGGCTTTGGATGGGCAATAATAACGAAATTAAAAAAGTCATACAGCAGCCCAATACCCGTTTTTAATCCTGGAGCCCGGGCACAGCCGTGAATTTGGGTACAGCGGCAGCAAGGACCGCGTTAGTTTTACTTCTGCTTTGTCTGGTCTCCTGCGCTACCGGTTCCGGTGTCTACAAAGATATTGACCGCGGGGTTAATACCGGCGCCTATGGTAACGCGCTGGCCGCGATGGATGATCCAAAAACGGCCGGCGTTCTCTATCCGCCAAGGAACGAAATTCTTTACCGTCTTGACCGCGGAATGATTGAGCATTACGCGGATCAGTGGACAGATTCTTCTGCGGATTTGGAAGAAGCGGAGAGGCAGATCGAGGCGGCCTATACAAAAAGCATAAGCCAGGAAATAGGAACTTTTATCCTTAACGACAATGTAAGGGATTACCAGGGCGAGGACTACGAGGATCTGTATCTGAATGTATTTAACGCGCTTAATTATTACCACCGCGGCAATACAGAAGGCGCCCTTGTCGAGATCCGCAAGGTGAACGAAAAACTCAGGTTTCTCCAGGATAAGTACGAAGTCGCTTCCGAAAAAATTACCAATGCGAATCCCAATCTGGCCGGCAGTGATTATACAACGGAGGCAGTGTCGTTTTCCAATTCCGCGCTGGCCCGCTACCTTAGTCTTTTGTTTTTCCGCAGCATAGGCGACGCAGACAGCGCCAGGATCGATCTAAACGAGCTGTACAGGGCCTATGAACTGGCGCCCGCAGTTTATTATAACGATCCTCCTTCATCATTAAAGGATGAACTTGTAATTCCGGACGGAAAGGCCAGGCTGAACGTGATGGGTTTTATCGGGCTCTCTCCTGTCAAGGAGGAAGTTAATTTGTGGCTGCCGCTTCCCCTGCCGTATCCCAATAACCGCGCCCGCCTCGCATTACCTGTCATGATCGACAGGCCGTCCGCTGTTAATTCGGTTGAAGTCGTAATCAGCGGCGGCCAGCGGTTTAAACTTGAACTTATCGAAGATATCAGCGGTGTCGCGCGTGAGACCTTCAAGGCAAAATACGGACTCACTTTGCTCAAGACAACCGCGAGGACCATTGCCAAGTCAATTACCAGCGCGGGCATTGCGGGCGCGGCCAAACGGCGGGACGAGAACCTTGGCGCCCTGCTTGGTCTGTTCGGACGGATAGCTACCGAACTGAGCGAGAGCGCCGACCTTAGGATATCCAGGTATTTTCCGGGCCGGGTTTTTGTCGGCGGAATAGACCTTGATCCGGGTCTGTATACTGTTACGGTTAATTACTACGGTGCCCGCGGCCTTATAAGCTCGGAGCACAGGAACAATATTGAAGTTGCCGGGGATAAACTGAATCTGACGGAGTTTGTATGCCTAAAATAATTTTTGTTTTTTTAACTGGTCTTTTTTTGCTTTTGTTTGGCTGCGCCGGAACAGGCAAAACCCAGCAGTCGGATAAATCGCGGGACGCCGCCTATGATGCCCTTGACGCGATGGACAGGGCCAGGGCCGGTGAGCCTCTGACAATGCCGGGCGCAGGCGGGCAGCCGGACTCATCCGGCGTTAATTCGGCCGGCGCGGGGACTCAAGGTACAAACTCAGCCGGTAACGGTACGGCCGGCGCGGGTCAGCCGGCGCCCGGCACTGCCGCGGGCCAGCAGCAGCAAACCGCGCCAGGCGCCATTTCCGGGGAAATGCCGGCCTGGGTTGATTCCCCGGACAAGGTTTATTCCAGACAGCGTTATGTATCCGCCGTGGGTTTTGGAAGCGACAGGCTCCAGGCCGAACGCAGCGCCCTTGCCAATCTTACCGGAGTCTTTGGCCAGTCGGTTCAGGCTGAACTCAAAACCACCTCGACTTATTCGGAAGCGGTCATGAGCGGCGTCATACAGGTTACCGAAAACTCAAGCGTGCATGACGCGATTACCACATCGATGGAAATGGATACGTTGATAGGAGCGCAGACAGCCGATGTCTGGTTCGACGGCAGGAGCACCTGGTACGCGGCCGCGATAATGGAGAAGGAAAAATCAGCGGTTCTATACGCGGATTTGATCCGTTCCAACGAGCGGATTATAGAGGATTTAACCTCGGTTACAGGCGATCAAAAAAATTCACTTGGCGGTTATTCGCGTTTTATGCTTGCCGCGGCAATCGCGGACGCCAACCGTGTTTACGCCAATGTGCTTACACTGGTGGGAAATACTTCTGGTATAAACCCGGGCGCGATGAAGAAGGGCGATGATTACAGGATTGAGGCAGCCGATATTGCCAAAAATATTCCGATTGCCGTAAGTGCAGAAGGCGATCGCTCCAACCGCATCCGCAACGCATTTTCGCGCGCGCTGTCATCGGCAGGTTTCCGCAGCGGCGGTACTGACTCCCGGTACGCGTTAAAGGCCGAACTCACTATGACAGAGGCAGTGCTTCCCAATCAGCCGAATATTTTTGTACGCTACATAGTAGACGCCAGCCTTGTCGACAACAGCGACAACAGCGTGCTTTTTCCTTTCAGTTTTAACGGAAGGGAAGGCCATGTAAACAGGACAGAAGCCGAGGAAAGGGCGCTAAGGGCGGCGGAAACCAAAATTACAGGCGAATACCCAAACTATCTGCGCGACGGTCTTTCCCTTTTACTTCCGCGATAAATCTGATATTATCATGTAAAGACTATGTCAAAATACGTTCATAAAAACACGGATTTCCTTGAGCATCTACCGGGCTGGGCAAAAGAACTCGCCCTCAAGTACGGTTCCAAAACCGCAAATCTTTATATACTCCACGGAAACATCCGGGATTTTCTCCCCCACGAATCCAACGAAGGCGAATTCATTTTTGCCCTGATCAAAAACTATATTGCCGAAGAACTTTTTGGCAACCAGGACATTATCGCTTTTTACGACCGGTCCGACGGCGTATCATTCTGCTCCGAAGAAATGATGCAGGAGTATCTGTCGGTGCTTTCCAGGCGCCACCCGTCAATCGAAAAGGAAGATTTTGTTTCCACGGATCCGGAGAAGAGTTTTTATTACCTTGAAAAATATTTTATGATGAGGATCCCCAGGGATAAAAAAACCCGCTGCCGGATGGTCCTTATAATTGACTACGCCGAAACCATAATACCGTCCGGCGATATGCTCCGTTACTCCGACGCGGACCGTTATTGTCTGGTTACCATGCAGCGCTGGGCCAACAACCCGATGTTTACCGACGGGGACATTTCAATAATAGTCCTGACTGAAAACCTCGCCGACATTTCGCAGCGGCTGACCGCTTCGCCTTCAACCGTCAAGGTCAGCGTACCTTTCCCGGACGAGTCAGTGCGCGCCAGTTTCCTTCGCAGCAAGGAGAAGGAAGGGCTTTTGCTGCTGGAGCGCGGGCTGAGCGCTGATGGGGTCGCCTCTGTCACCAGCGGCCTCAACCTGATGAACCTTGAGCGGCTTGTGCTTGAGAGCCATGAGGCGGACACGTCGCTGTCCATGGAGTACCTGCGCCTCAAGAAAAAAGAAATGATCGAGAACGAAGCCGGCGGCCTGCTGGAATTTATGGAAACCGTTTATTCACTTGACGCAGTGTCAGGCCACGACTTTGTCAAGAAACAGTTCCGCAACGCGGCAAAGGCTATAAAGCACGGCCAGCTTGAAGTACTGCCCATGGGTTACCTTATCGCCGGGCCTGTAGGTACGGGCAAAAGTTTTATGGTCAGCGCCTTTGCCGGAGAAATCGGCATACCCATGGTAAAGTTCCGCAACTTTCGATCAAAGTGGCAGGGCGTTACCGAATCCAACCTGGAAAAAGTACTTAACATTCTCAAGTCCATGTCCCCTGTCGCCGTTATGATCGACGAAGCCGACGCCTTTTTGGGCGACCGGGATCAGGAAGGGGACTCCGGAACCAGCAACCGCGTCTTTGCCCAGATTGCCAGTTTTATGGGCGATACAACCTACCGCGGCAGAATCATCTGGTTCCTCATAACCTGCCGCCCCGACCTTATTCCCATTGACCTCAAACGCCAGGGCCGCGCCGAAGAACACCTGGCCCTTTTCTACCCGGAAACCGACACAGAAAAAGTGGCCCTTTTTGATACGTTAAAAAAGAAGCTGAACTTCGGCGTAAGGCAGTTCGCCATCCTGGAATTGTTCCGCAAATACAGGTTCGAAGTATCCGGCGCCGAAATCGAATCCATGTTAATCCGTGCCAAACAGCGGGCCGTAATGGACAACCGCACCATGATTACCGAAGAAGACATGGAAGAGGTAATGGCCGACTATATCCCGCCGGCATACGAGCACGAGATAAGACTACAGAACCTTGTGGCCAGCCTTGAGTGTACATCAAAAAAGATGGTGCCAAAGAGATTCCAGATTGAAAATACCAAACTGGTAAACGAGATCCTGGAACTTAAACTTTTACTCGGGGAAAGAACCTAGGGGAGAGGGCCTAAGTTTTTTTGGGGGAGTCCGGACTCCCGTGAACTGCGGACTCTCATCAACTCCAGATTCCCAATCCAACAAGAGTTTCCGTTACTTCCCTGTCCCAGCCAGCGTTGGCCTTTGGGCTGGCCGGGCTTGGGTGCAGAATTTGGGCTGTTTTGAAACTTTCGCAGAATTGGCCGGCGGCCTTCCCGGTCATTTTACTTTGATTGCCAAAATATTTTTCCCTGACCAGGTCTATACGTTTTTTGGCGAATCCCCCGATTCCTATAACCCATTGCGGCTGCAGCAGCTTAATTGTCCGGGCAAGATATTTATCGCAAATTTCAAATAAAGGCGCGGCTTGATCGGCGGGAAGTTTATCCGGTGTTATATTAACGCCGGAAGGTCCCATAAAAAGGAGCGGGCAGTAATTTGTAACAAAATGCCCGCGAAAAAAAACCTGGGGTGTGCCGAAACGTTCCCTGAATAAACCCCAAAGCCTGCGGCCGGAGACTTCCGCCCGTTTGCAGGCAAAACCTTCGACCAGCCGCTTTGGATGCTCATGTTCAGGCTTCCCGACCGCCGCTTCGATTCCAAGCCAATCCCGCACAGCCGCAACTTCGCCGAACGGCACACCTGTCTGCGCCATACCCCAGGGCCCGGGATTCATGCCAACAAAAATTATTTTTTTTGGAAGCAATGTTTCCGCCGGCGAAGTGTTGGCGCTGCATCCTGTGTTGGCGCCGCCTGAGCCGGCCCAGCAATTACCGGCCAGTTCCAGGTATCTGTAATGCGATCTTTTTGCATAAACAAGAGGATTATAAACTGCGGCTGTTTCCGGACCAAAACACAAAGCTCCGCAATCAACCGCGAGATCGAAGCTGATTTTTTTAAGGCAGGAAACTATTTTAGACGAAATCATTTTAATAAAAGTTAACAGTTAAAAGATAACAGTGAATAGTTAACAGTGAATAGTTAACAATTTAAAGTGAGCAGTGAATATTTAAAAGTTTTTTTGTTAGTTATCTATTCGTTTTTCCAAAACGCCAGACTTTCTAACTGTAGCGCCTAAGCCGAACTTGCCGTTTTTGAAGCAAGCTTATAAGGTGGCTCGGAGGCAGCAGCCAACGACTGCCAATAACTCCGTCTGTTAATACATGCATTGTACATTTTTTTT
>WQZG01000098.1 GCA_009780855.1 Treponema sp. | reverse complement strand
TCTGCGGCGGCCTGTACGCGGTCTACAGCATGCAGATGTATTTCTCCGATGCGTTCCCTGTGAGTTTTAAAAAACTCAACAGGACTTTTTCCTTCCAGCAATAAATGGCCTGTGTCCATGCATATACCGGCGGCGGACGCGTCCAAAAAGTCAAGATTGGGCAGGAATGCTTCAAACAATCCCGGATTGGTATTTTCTATCAAAAATTTTACGTTGTATTGCCTGTGCCAGTCCGCTAGAAGTTTTGCCTGGCCTGCTGTGTTTTCTTTTAAGGGATGTACAATAAAGTGCCTGACGTACGGCTGCAGACGTTCAATTAACGGGCCGCTTGTTTGCAATTGATTTTCCGGCAGGTGAGCTGTAAAAATAAAACGCTTTGAATATTCTTTAATTTTTTCCGATTCATCGTTAAATTGACTTTTTACTTCTTCATCATAAATAAAAAATAAAAGTTCAACTGCCCGGATGTCCTTTTTATTTTCCAAAAAATTTAAATTTTCAGCATAGGTTCCGGGTATTACCCATGATGGTACGCATATAAGCGGAGTTGTGTTCTTCATTTATTTTAATCTTGACGGGATGCCGCAGAATAAACGGATCACTTCGCAGGACTGCTGCGACAGCGCGGCCAGGGATCTGCCAACGGCTTCGCGCCATGCCCTCATTACCGGATCTGGTGGAACCACGCCGCAGGATATATCATCGCAAATGACAATTGAATCATTATGTGAATCACCGGGCGCGTTGATAAATTGTTTTATTGCTGTTTCTGTATCAATGCCGTTTTTTACCAGGGCCTCAATCCATTTATCAAACCTGTAAATGATTTTTTTTGCGGCAGGTATTTCAGTGTTGCCGTTGCTGCATTCGTAAACATCGTCCATGGTTAAACCAAATCTGTCCAGTGCGTACGATAGTTTTCCCTGGTATGCCCCTCCGAATATCAATATCATTTTGACCTCACATTAACGCCATCGCGGCAAGACCGCAGCATTCCGCGATCACCAGGGCAAATCCCGTTAAATCTCCGCTGACGCCTTTTAAGTCCGAATACGCGTAACCCATTGCGGCGTAAAATCCCGCGATCACAGCTGCCGCGGCAATCAATCCGTAAACTCCGGCAAATAAAAATGAAAGTAAAATACCTGCCGCAAAAAAAATTATTATTGGCAGTATTTGGGCGGTACCGGTATTTTTTTTGAACATGTTGGCGTAACCGCTCTGCGCAAGAGTTTTTAAACATAGTATTGAAATTGACGAACAGCAGCGCGAGATAACCGGTATTGTTATAAGCAAAAGCAGCCTGCTGTTTTTTTCCGTTACGCCATACGCGCACGCAAACTGCAATGTAAACAAAACCGCGAGCATTATTACAGCGAATGATCCTGTATGAGGATCCTTTAATATCCTTAATTTTTCTTCATGCGTACGGCGCGACAGGACAGCGTCGCTTGTATCCATGTAACCGTCAAGATGTAAAAATCCTGAAGCGATGAATGGGAAAACCGCCGTAACCGCCGATGCCAAAACGAGATTTATTTTTCCAAAGAGCAGCAGTTTTGCCGCGGCCAGCCAAAGCCCGCCGATGATTGCGCCTATCAGCGGGAAACAAACCAGTACCTGGTTTACGCAGGTTTCGTCCCATATATGAGCGGGCAGGGGAATTGCGCAGAACATTCCCAGGGACATGTAAAATCCCTTAAAAAATTTGGCCATAATTTTTTAAGATTCCCCTTTTTAAATTCCCTTGTGGACAATAACGTTTCCGTATGCGGCTTCCAGAACTGTATCACAGTTTTTTGCCGCTGCCCGATCTAGCCCCGCAAGCGATTTTCTGTATTGTTCTGTTAACGGATCGAATATCACGGCGTCGCTGTATATATAGTCCGAAACAATAACAATGTTTTTTACGGATGCAGTTATTTTTAAAAGGCCGGCCTCGATTTTTTCCTGCGCGTTTTCATTTACCGCGCCGTCTGGTAAAAACATTTCGTTGGCAAGCAGAGCGGTAAGGCTGTCCAGCAGAAACGATCCCCGGCAGCCGCATTTTTCCAGTATGTTTTCAATGTCATAAGGCTGTTCTATTGTTGTAAAACCCCAGCCGCCGCGCTCGCGCCTGTGCCTTGCGATTCGTTCATTGTCCTCTGCGTCAGCGGGCAGCATTGTCGCGATATAGTACAGTTCGCAGGTTTTTTCGGAATTTCCGGCCGATTGCTGTGCTCTGGCCAATCGCTGTGCCAGATATGATTTGCCGTTTTTGCAGCCGCCGGAAATAAAATATTTCATTTATTTTATACTTATTTATTTACCGTAAAATTATCGCCGTCTTTTACTTTATCCAGATAATCGGCTCCTATATCAGCCTGTGCAAAAGTTCCCATATCGCGTATCACGGCGCAGGCCGCGTCCATAACCGCGAACATTATGGGGCATCCGCTGCCTTCGCCCAGCCTCATGTCCAGGTTCAGGGGAGGTTCCAGGCCCAGCGCTTTTGAAGCGTGCGCGTATCCCTGCTCGAACGAAGCGTGCGATGCAAACATAGAATTTTTTACGGCAGGGTTAAGCCTGTAAGCGGCCAGAGCCGCGGCCATTGAAATAAATCCGTCAATAACTGCAGGTATTCCCATTACCGCGCAGCCGATGTAAACGCCGGCAAGGGCCGCTATGTCAAAGCCTCCGACTTTTGCAAGTACATCAACCGGATCGCCGGAGTCGGGTTTATTTATTTCCAGCGCCGTCTTTATGACTTTTATCTTTTTTTGGTACGCCTGATCATCAAGACCTGCGCCCTTGCCCGCGGCCTGTTCGGCAGAAATTCCTGTAAGCGCACATAACACTGCGGAGGACGTGGTTGTATTGCCTATACCCATCTCGCCGGCGCCGATTATTTTATACCCGCTTTTTGCCGCTTCAACAGCGGTTTCGATTCCGGCCAGAATTGCGCGCAGCGCTTCGTCATAAGTCATCGCTTCCCGCCTGGCAATATTCCAGGTTCCTTTCCGGATTTTTTTATTTTTTATCTGAGGATGATTTACATCGGCGTTAATGCCTACGTCAACGATTATCAGATCCGTATTGAACTGTTTGGCAATTACTGCGGCGCCGGTTATGCCTTTGGTAAAATTCAGTGTTTGTATGTACGTTACCGACTGGGGCGCTGAGGCGACTCCTTCTTCAACAACGCCGTTATCCGATGACATGATGATAACACAGCGCTTTGAGGTATCATAAACCATGCCGCCGCTTATGCCGGCAAGTTTAACCGCGATTTCTTCCAGTTTGCCAAGGCTTCCCGGCGGTTTTGCCAGGTCATCCAGCCTCGCCCTTGCATTGGCCATTGCCGCTGTATCCGGATCTTTTATCTGCGCCAGATAACGGTTTAATTTTTCTTTTAAGTTTAATTCTTCTTTTAACATGATTTTTACGTATTGCACGGGAATAGACAATGTGTCAAGATGATTGGCGGAAATAATTTTATAAAGATGAACAGCAATAAACCTGAAATTTCGGCAAAACAATCCGCAAAACTATCGAAAAAACTTTCGGTAAAATTATCGATAAAATCTTCAGAAAAACTTTCAGACGGCGCCAAAGCCAGTGTCGAGACAGTCGCTGTCGCCCTTCCCGCGTTCTGGTCCGTAATTCAGTTGTTTACCTGGTACAAACCGCCGCTCAATACCATAGTCCTGGCCGTGATGCTGGGCGTTATGCTGCCGCGCGCGATGAAGAAAGTAAGGCCTGATGAATTACTTGCCGCGGCTGCCGCCTTTGCAGCGGGAACAGCCGCCGCGGTTTGCTGCGGCATGCTGATCGAGAACAATGACGCTCTGCGGATCCCTGGCGCTTTGTTGTTTGCGGCGGGAACGGCTGTACCAGTCTGGCTGCGCAGGTTCGGCAATGTCTGGAAAAACGCGGGTACTGTATTCGCCGTTCCTTTTATGGCGATCCTTGTTCATCCGGTTCCAATGGATTTGAGCATTGGTTATTTTGGCTGGATGCTTGTTGCCGCAGCCATTGCCCTGTTTTGGACTCTTGCTGCCAAATTGCTCAAGGGCTCCTCCGGCATACCCAATGCGGTTGATTCTGAACTGCCGGCAGCTATGCCGAAGCCCGCGGCGCCGCCTTCTTCCGGTTCGCCGGCCGCCAAAAAACGCGAACTGTTGTCCAGCACTAAAATGGCGGTACAGCTTTTTGCCGCGGTTGCCGCCGCCTTTGCCTGCGCGCAGTTTATTGACGCCGGCCATTTGGTCTGGCCTGTCCTTACCGTACTGATTGTCCACAGCGGCAATATTGGACGGGGAGATTTACTCTGGAAAGGCGCGCAGCGTACTGCCGGCGCTTTAATCGGAGTAGCGATCGCCTCGCTGTTAGCTGTTAATTTTCCTCCGGGAAACAGCGCGGAAATAGCCGCAATTTTTGCGATTCTTGTATTGGCCGCTTTTGTACGGGAATTCGGCTATATATTCTGGGCTGTATGCATCCCGGCTGCTCTGGTTTTCCTCTATAGTTTTTTTGGGCAGACCGGCGCGGAACTTACCGCCCATCTGGCCCGCAGGCTGCTCGGAATTACAATAGGCAGTATAGCCGGCATTGCGTGCGGATTTATAATACTCCCTGTCCGCATGACCGATATAGTCCGGTTAAGACTAAGTGCATTACTTTCGATTGCCGGTGATTTTGTAATCTCGGCCGCGCGGGGGAAACCGGACAAGACCTTGCTTGATAAACTAGCAGCAGCAAAAAATGATCTGCTTCATTTTAACGGAGCAGCCATTGCTGCAAAGTTTTGCGGCATCGGCTGTGCCCGCAGACTTTACGGCGCTATTGCCGGCGCATGCGGCCTTGCGCAAAATTTAATAAACGGCAATTATCCGCCGGAGCCTTCAGAACTCGCCGCTCTTGCCAAAGAAATAGGCGCGGCCCGCCGTTCGCTCTCCGCAGGCACGGTTGGTCCCGGTTCCGGGGAAAACAAGTCCGGGGAAAGCAGGTCTGCGGAAAATGCTGCCGGTGTTCTGTCCGCCGCGGATGGTTCATGCAACACATGTGCCGCATGTGACACATGCGTCAGTTCCATTATTGCCGCGGATCTTAAACCCAAAAAATAAACTGACGCACGCAATAAACTGACGCACGCATTGTATATCCGGTAAATCCCCTGTATAATACGGCCAAAAGGGAGTGAATTCAGAAATGCCGATTGTTCTGCTGATGATAGGTCTGCCCCTGGTATTCGCGGTATTTACGCTGCTGTTCAGAACACAAAAGGCATACGGATTTGTTATTCGTACAGCCGGAATAGCCCTTACAGCGGTTTCTGTTGTCTGCGCTGTTTACCATTACAGTAATATTTTTACAGCCGATTTATCCGGATACCCGATTATCAAATACGTCATGCTCGTTATTGATACGCTTACTTCTATATATATTATTTACGTTGGCATAAAAAACAAATCCTACCTGGTATCATTGCTTTCCGCAGCCCAGATTGGCCTGTTGTTATGGTTTGAATTTAATGTCGGCCACAGCGTCGGTACGGCCGAGACCCTGTTTATAGATAAACTTTCGCTGATAATGATTATCATTATTGGCGTTATAGGCAGTCTCATCTGCGTGTACAGCATTGAATACATGAAAGATTATCACCGCCACCATCCAGAATACAAAGACAGGCGTCCGATGTTTTTTACCGTACTGCTTGTCTTTCTTTCGGCAATGTTCGGGCTGGTCGTTTCCAACGATTTAATCTACATGCTGTTTTTCTGGGAAATCACATCGCTGTGTTCCTTCCTTCTTATCGGTTATACCAAAACACCCGAGGCAGTAAAAAATTCCCTGCTTGCGATTACGATCAACGTGTTCGGCGGGCTTTGTTTTACCGCCGGCATTGTAATGCTTGCGATTAACTACCATGTCATTGATCTGGACGGCCTTTTGGCCCTCAATTCCAACGCCCCGATTGTAATCGCCGTTGTTTTTCTCCTGGCCTGCGCCGGGCTTACAAAATCCGCACAGCTTCCGTTTTCAAAATGGCTGCTGGGCGCCATGGTGGCTCCTACGCCTACTTCGGCCATGCTGCATTCTTCAACAATGGTAAAGGCAGGCGTCTATATCATAATACGGCTCGCGCCCGCGCTGGGGCATAATCCCGTAGGTATCGCGATAACTCTTGTGGGAGGGGTAACTTTTATCGCGACAGCTATCCTTGCGGTTTCGCAAAGCGACGCCAAAAAAGTCCTCGCCTATTCCACCATTTCCAATCTGGGACTTATTGTTGCCTGCGCCGGCATTAATACACCGGAATCCCTGTGGGCGGCTGTAATGCTCATAATCTTCCACGCCATTGCAAAGTCCCTGCTTTTCCTTACTGTCGGCTCCACCGAATACCAGCTCGCCAGCCGCAATGTCGAGGACATGGACGGCCTGTTTGAAATATCGACAGCGCTAACAATGCTTTTGGTTATAGGCATTGCCGGTATGTTTATCGCGCCCTTCGGAATGCTTATTTCCAAATGGGCGGCCATGAAGGCTTTTGTGGATTCAGGCAACATCATAATTGTTCTTATCATCGCGTTCGGCAGTACGGTAACTCTTTTCTTCTGGACAAAGTGGCTGGGCAAACTGATCGCCAACGCCCACCGTTTTGCGCCTACCAATTACAAAATGCGCAATGATGAAAAAGTCAGCCTTTTTTCCCTTGCCGCTCTGGTCATAATTGTATGCGGAATTCATCCGCTTATATCCAGCGCGTTCATTGTTCCCTACATCAGCGGCAGCCGGATGACCGCCTTTACTTCGCCCATCGCGGCGCAGGACGCGACAATTGTTATCTTTATGCTGCTTATGCTTTTTATTGTGCCGATTGTACTTATACCTTTTTATACAAAGTACCGCGTCAAACAGACATCGGTTTTCCTTTCCGGCGTCAACACCGGGGATGACACGAGTTTCCATGGCAGCATGGGGCAGGTTAAAAAGGTTGAACTGCGCAACTGGTATATGCCGTCCATGCTGAATGAACGCAGCCTGCTTTTGCTCGGCTACGTTGTTTGTACGTTCATAATGCTGGGCGGGTTCTTTATCGCGATGGGGGGCGTTTTTGTATGAGTGCGGGCATGTTTTTTCTGCGTCTTGCCGCGACACTGATTCTGGCTCCCCTCGCAGGCGGACTGCTTACAGGCCTTGACCGCATAATTTCTGCAAGGATGCAGAACCGCAAGGGGCCGCCGCTTTTACAGCCGTTCTACGATGTGTTCAAGCTGCTGCAAAAAACAGCTACGACTGTCAATAAATACACGCGCTACCTGGTTACGCTCTCGATGTTCTTCGCCATTTTTACAGTGGTCCTGTTTGGCATGGGCGCCGATCTTTTGCTCTGCATTTTCGCGTTTACTTTGGCCTGTGTATTTTTTGTCCTTGCCGGCTATTCGTCGTATTCACCGTACGCCTTTATCGGCGCCGAGCGCGAGCTAATACAGGTTATGTGCTATGAGCCCATGATCCTGATAATGGCTTTTTCCTATTACCAGGTTGTAGGTTCGTTCAAGGCCGGCGACGCTTTTTTCCTGGATGTTCCCGCCATCGCAAAACTGCCCTTTATTTTTATCGGGTTGCTGTATGTGCTTACGATCAAGCTGCGCAAGTCTCCGTTTGATTTAAGCATGTCCAACCACGGCGCCCACCAGGAAATTGTCAGGGGCATTACAACCGAACTGACCGGAATCTGCGTTGCCATGGTGGAAATCACCCACTGGTTCGAAACTGTTTTCGCGCTCGGGCTTGTATATCTTTTCTTTGTTTACAGCGCGCCTGTAAGCTGGGCAGTAGGTATTTTATTATGCCTGGTTGTGTTTTTTATAGAAATTGTGGTAGATAACGCTTTTGCGCGTTTCAAGTGGAAGCTCGCGCTCCAGACAAGCTGGATCGTAGTCTTTATTACCGGCGGAGCAAATCTCCTGCTGCTTACCCTGTTTGCCGGCTGAGCAAAAGGTGTAATGCAAAAGGCGCAACAATGAAAAAATTCGGAAAAAAATCACCGTGGATTCTGCATTACGACGCTTCAAGCTGCAACGGCTGCGATATTGAGGTCCTGGCCTGCCTGACGCCCCTGTTTGATATTGAACGTTTCGGCGCGGTCAGTGTCGGTAATCCCAAACACGCGGATCTGCTGCTGATTACCGGCGGCGTAAACGCCCAGACCATGCCGGTTGTAAAACAGCTTTACGATCAGATGCCCAGCCCCAAAGCCGTTGTCGCGGTAGGCGCCTGCGCCTGCACGGGCGGGATTTTTAAGGAATGTTACAACATGATAGGCGGAGCGGACGCGGCCATTCCGGTTGACGTTTATGTTTCCGGCTGCGCTGCGCGGCCGGAGGCGATCATTGACGGCGTTGTAAAAGCGCTTGAGAAATTAAATTAACCGGGGGCTTTTATGGATCAACAGATACTGGATGTTGAAAATGTGGATTTGCTTAACAAGGTAATGCACATGAAGAATACCGGATACCGTCTTGCGCAGATCTGCGCCGTCAAAACCGATAAGCTGACTCTGCTTTATACGTTCATTAAAAGCAGCGAAATGATTACATTCAGACTGGGCGTAAACTCCGGTGAGCCGGTTGAGAGCATAAGCAGAATTTATTCGTATTCTTATCTGTATGAAAATGAAATGAAGGACCTTTTTGGCGTCAACATGGTTCACATGAGAATTGATTATAACGGGCACTTTTACGAGACCTCAGTAAAAACGCCTTTTAACCAGGAGATTGCGCCGGTTAACCCGGAGAAAACGCAGTTAAATCCGGAGGCAGCGGCCAATGGGTAAACGCACCATAGTTCCGTTTGGGCCTCAGCATCCGGCGCTGCCGGAACCCATTCACCTTGACCTTGTTCTCGAAGACGAAGTTGTAGTTGAGGCGATTCCTTCGATAGGATACATTCACCGGGGTCTTGAAAAACTCGTTGAGAAAAAAGATTTCCAGGAATTTGTCTATGTAGCCGAACGCATCTGCGGGCTTTGCAGTTTTATGCACGGAATGGGTTACTGCATGGCCGTGGAAAAAGCCATGAACATTGTAATCCCGGGTCGCGCAAGTTTTTTGCGGACCATCTGGGCGGAGTGCGCGCGTATCCAGAGCCACCTTTCCTGGCTTGGCCTGCTTGCCGACGCCATAGGTTTTGAGAGCCTTTTTATGCATAGCTGGCGCCTGCGCGAACTCATCCTTGATGTTCTGGACATGACAACCGGCGGGCGGGTAATTTTTTCCGTATGCAAGGTTGGCGGAGTCCGCAAAGATATTGACGCCGAAAAAATGAAAAAGGTCCTGGAAATCCTGGACAGGATCGAAGAAGGCCTAAGAACCCTGGCCGTTGTTTTTACCCAGGATCAGTCGGTTATTCACAGAATGACCGGGCTTGGAACCCTGTCCAGGGACACCGCCTCCGCGCTTGGAGCGGTCGGACCTATGGCCCGCGCGTCAGGCATTGCCGATGATGTGCGCACTGACGGTTACGCCGCGTACAGCCATGTTAAGTTCAATATTCATACGGAAACAACCGGCGACTGTATGGGCCGCGCTAAGGTCAGGCTTAACGAAATTTTCGAATCCATAAGCATAGTACGGCAGTGCGCCAAAATAATACCTGAAGGTCCTTTTGACACAAAGATAACCGGTAACCCGCAGTCAGAGGCTTTTGTCAGGCTTGAACAGCCCAGGGGTGAAGTCATTTATTACGTCAAGGGCAACGGAACAAAATTTTTGGATCGCTTCAGGGCGCGCACCCCTACCTTCGCGAATCTTCCGTCCCTGCTTGAAATGCTGCGGAACTGCGAACTGGCCGATGTTCCGGTATTGATCGTAACGATCGATCCCTGCATAAGCTGTACGGAAAGGTAGGAGGCTCAGGATGTCTTTGCTGCCCATAACCAAAACCATAATCGGGAGCCTTTTTAAAAAATACGCGACGCTTCCCTATCCGTTTAAACCTATGCCCAAAGATCCTCTGGTGCGCGGCCAGATTACCATAGGAATAAACGAATGCATTTTTTGCGGCATATGCTCAAAAAAATGTCCTACACACGCGATCGAAGTAATGAGAAATAATAAAAGCTGGGAAATCTCGCGGTTTAACTGTATTCAATGCGGCGAATGCGTTTCGGTTTGTCCAAAAAAATGTCTGCATATGATCCCGGAACTTACCGGCGCTTCAAAAGAATTGACAAAGTACAAGGCTGTTGCGACTGTAACCGCGGCTCCGGCAGCAGCCGTGCCAACTCCTGCCGCTGCACCCGCTGCTGCTGCGCCCGCTGCTGCCGCAGATTCTGGGGCAGCGCCGGCAGGTGGAGCAGCAGGTGCATGAGTATGGCGTCACCCAGAACATTATTGAAACCGCGTGCCGCCATGCGTCCGCATCATGTAACGCGGCAGCCGCCGGCAATGAAAGCGCTGACGGCGCCAGCGGTATTGACGGCGGTAATTTTACCGTAAAAAAAATCGCCCTGGTGATCGGCGAATCGTCCGGTATAGTGGGCGAGTCTGTCCGGCTTTATTTTGATTTGATGGCGGCGGGTACGGCCTGCGAGAAAGCTGTTCTGGAAATTGAAACTGTAAAGCCCATGCTTAAATGCAGAACTTGCGGAAAATATTTTTTAAGGAAGCCTTTTTCCTTTGAATGTGAATGCGGAGGAGAAGGGGAGCCGACAGAAATCGGCCGGGAATTTTATATCAAACATATAGAAGTGGAGCGTCAGAAATGGAGTCAGAAACAGTAAATACGGAGACCGTAAAAATCGAGGTCATGGAATCAGTTTACGAACGGAACGAAAAACTTGCGGCCGAATTCAACAAAAAACTTGACGGGCGCAAAATTTTTTGCGTAAACGTTATGGGCGGTCCCGGCGTGGGTAAAACTTCATCACTGGAAAAAATTATCGCCGGCCTGGACAAACCCGCTTTTGTAATCGAAGGCGACATTGAGTCCGACATTGACACACGCAGGCTAAAGGCCCAGGGAATCAGGGCAGCCCAAATCAACACGGGCGGGAATTGCCACCTTGACTCACCTGTTGTGGCCGATGCTTTTGAGGCCGCGCTGGGAAGTATTTCCGCGGCAGCCCCCGCCGCTGTCCCAGATACAGCTTCCGCTACAGCCCCCGGACCGGTAAAAACTGCGTTCTCAAGCGGTTACCTGTTTATCGAAAATATAGGCAACCTTGTCTGCCCTGCTGAATTTATGATCGGCGAACATATCAAGCTTTTGATATCTGCAGTTACGGAAGGCAGCGACAAGCCCTGGAAATATCCGCTCGCGTTCGAAAAAGCCGGCATCATCCTGCTTAATAAATGCGATCTGCTTCCCTATGTCGATTTTGACTGGGATTTTTTTATTGAAGGTGTCAGAAAGCTCAACCCGTCCGCGCCTGTAATCAAGGTGTCGGCCAGGACCGGAGAAGGATATGCCGAGGTAATTTCATGGTTAGAAACCAGGGCGAAACCTGTGCTGAAATAACTATCAGGGGAATAGTTCAGGGTGTCGGGTTCCGGCCTTTTGTTTACAGGCAGGCGTTAAAATACGGCATCCGCGGAACCGTCAGGAACGTTTCCGGCAGTGTTGTAATTATGGCGGCCGGGCCGGACATCGAAGCCTTTGCCGAAAGCATCAGGCAGAACAGGCCGCCCCTTTCATTTATAGAAAGTATTACAGTCAGGCCGCAAACAGGCGAAGGTGATTTTGCCGATTTTTCCATCATTGAAAGCGAAGAAAAAAGCGCTTCTGCTGATCTGCGTTTTTTCCCGCCGGATTTGGCTCTCTGCGAAAATTGCCGCGCCGAAATTTTTGGCCGCGCAGGAATTTATGACGGCGGCGGGACCAATGGCCGCGCAGGCGCCGCGGACAGCTGCCGTTCTGTGAACAGGCGCCGCAAAGGGTACTGGTTTAACACCTGCACCCGCTGTGGCCCGCGCTTCAGTGTATTAAGGGCTTTTCCCTATGACAGGGCCAATACTTCAATGGACGTTTTTCCCATGTGCCCGGACTGTTCGGCCGAATACCATTCGCCGCCCGACATACGTTTCCATGCGGAAACTGTCTGCTGTCATAACTGCGGCCCCCTTCTTTATTACAAAAGCGAAGCAGGAATTTTTACCGGCGAAGAAGCTTTTAACCGCGCGCTTAAGGATTTGCCCGGCGGCATCGCAATCAAGGGTATAGGCGGCTATCATTTGTGCTGTTCGCCGTATGACTCCAGCGCGGTCCGCCGCCTTAGGCTGCTCAAGGCCCGGGAAAAAAAACCTTTCGCGATCATGTTCAGGGACCTGGACGCTGTTGCAGCTGTGTGCGAGATCGATGCGGCTGAGACCGCCCTGCTGACATCGCCTGCCAGGCCCATAGTTCTGCTTAAAATGAAGGCGCAGAATACTTGCGTGTTCGCACACGCAGTTTTGAACGGAGCGGACGGCCGCTGCGGGTGTTTTTTGCCGTACACGCCGCTGCAGGAACTTCTGCTTGAACATTTTCCCTGCCTTGTAATGACCAGCGCCAACATAAGCTCCCTGCCCATAATCAAGGACGAAGAAGAAATTTTTAGTCTGATCGATCGCGTTCTTTACCATGATCGCGAAATAGTGCGAAGCCTGGAAGATTCGGTCGCGCAGGTTATCGGGAGAAAGCCTTCGCTTATCCGCAGGGCAAGGGGTTATACGCCGCTGCCGATTTTCATCAAAAATCCGGCATCAATAGACCCGATAACAATGAACCAGGCATCCGGCTCTGATATTTTGGCCATGGGAGGGGATCTCAAGGCGGCTTTCGGCCTTGTCAAAAAAAATGTGTTTACTTTAAGCCAGTACTTCGGTGATTTGGAAAACGCTCAAATATTCAGCATATACGAAAACTCCATACCGGATTTTGAACGCCTTTTCGCTGTGCGTCCGCGCGCCGTTGTCGGCGACGCGCACCCGCGCTACCTGTCAGCCGCGCTCGCGTCCTCTATTGCCGCAAAGTTAAACGCGCCGCTGATAAAGGTATACCACCACCACGCGCACGCCGCCTCTGTTATGGCAGAACACGGTCTGACACGCGCTTTGGCGGCAGTTTTTGACGGCACAGGCTACGGCGAAGACGGCAATATCTGGGGAGGCGAGTTTTTAATATGCGAGGAAGGTAACTGCCGCCGCGCCGGACATTTAAAAAATACGGAGATTCTTGGCCAGGACGAAGCTGCCAGGGACGCTGTAAAAACCGCGGCTTGTTTCCTGCACGGGCTTGGCGTTCCGCAAATCTGTGATATTCCGCAATCGGATGCGCTTCTTATAAACGCGGCTCTGGACCATCATATAAATACATTTACAACCTCAAGCATGGGCCGTCTTTTTGACGCTGTTGCCGCGATACTTGGCGTAAGCGCGGCCAATGATTACGAGGGCGAATGCGCTGTTCTGCTTCAGTATAAAGCCGAAGAAGAAGCCAGGACCGGCGTAAAACCTGCTGATATGCGGTTCATCCAGGTCATTGAGAACGGCATGTGTGTTTTTGATTACCGGGATATTCTGCTCAAATGCGCCGAACAAAGGGAAGGCTGCGCCCTTGGTTTTCATCTGGCCATTTGTGATATGATTGAACAAATGTGCCTGCAGACCCGGGATGCGCAAACTCAGGACGGCCAAAAACTAAATGACATCGTATTGTCAGGCGGTGTGTTTCAGAACGCGTTCCTAACCGGGCTGGTAAAAAGCCGGCTTAATAACCTGGGTTTTTCTGTATTTTTAAACGAAGCGGTTCCGCCCAATGACGGCGGGATAGCCCTGGGGCAGGCGTTTGTCGGAATTTTTAGTAGTTAGTAGTTAGTGGAGGTTTTTGTGTGTATTGCAGTGCCAATGAAAGTTTTATCTGTTGACGAACTGGGCCGCATGGGAAAAGTTTCCTATTGCGGCAATGAACTTAATGTTAATATCAGGCTTGTTACGCCTCATGTCGGGGATTATGTGCTTGTACACGCCGGCTGCGCCATTGAAATTCTGCAGAAGGAAGCCGCTGAGGAAATTCTGGAAATTTTTGATTCGCTCCAGGAACAGTCATTCCAGGATACGGCGCCGCAAAATTCGGCTCCGCAGGATTCGGATCACGCATGAACCTTGATGATATTAAAAAAAGGCTGCGCGATTATTCACCGGGGGGCGGGCAGATAAAAATTATGGAAGTCTGCGGAACACACACTTCCGCGATTTTTAGGAACGGAATCCGGGGGCTGCTGTCCGCCGGCATAAAACTTGTTTCCGGTCCGGGCTGTCCTGTCTGTGTTACGCCTCCCGCAGACATTGACGCGCTGATAGAGATTTCGAAAGAGGCCGAAGTGCTGAGTTTCGGCGACATGTTCAGGGTGCCGGGCGCCAAAAAATCGCTGGCCCAGGCAAAGGCGCAGG
>WQZG01000097.1 GCA_009780855.1 Treponema sp. | reverse complement strand
GTCGGGGGTGATCGCAGAATTTCCAGTCCGGGTATGCTTGTTCCGATAGCCGGATACTTTAGTGTAATCGGTGATTGAACTTCGCCCTGCTTGATTTCAATATTTTCGATTCTGGGAACCGCCCATGCTGTCTGGCTGCCGGCCTGTACAGCCCTTGTCCTTGGTATTACAGCAAAGTTGCCTTCCGTTATTAATCCTTTGCGCAGGCTTGAAACTCCGGTGGGCGAAGTAAATCCCTGGACGGTCCAGCGGAAATTCCCGGTTGTATTTGGGTCAAACGCTACCTGTATCGATGTATTTTGCAGGGAAGTAATTTCGGTCAGCGGATCTGTTTTGCCCTCGGTATACAGACGGAACATATAGTAATCCGCGTAATTCGCCTTGGTCCATGAAAAAATTACCGAAATGCTGTCCGCCATGCTTATGCTTGCGTTCTCTGCCGGGGTATTGAGTTTGGGCGCAGTCAGAAGCGGTTCGACAACCAGGCGCGAAGGGCGGCTTTCTCCGGGGCCGGCCGGACCGCTGCCGGTGACCCGCCAATAATAGGCGCCGGGTTCAAGGAAGACACTTTGGATGCTGGAACCGTAAACATCTTCGTCCATCAGCATTGTACCCGTAAAATCTGAACGTTCGGCAACCTGGAATCTGGCGTTAAATAAAACCGGATTCTTCCAGGCAAAAACCAAATCCGGAGTACGGCTGGATTCTACTGTATAATTGTCCGGCGGATAAACTATCACCGGGGAATAACCGGCGACTGCGTTTATTAAGATGTCAGACTGATTAAGTACAGCAGGTGTATCGAAGCTCTCGGCAACGGTAAAGGGGTTAACCTGCGAAGGTGAATTGTCGGCCATTACATTGGTGTTAACCGGGCGGATTCTCCAGTAGCCGTGGTTGCCCGCTATCTGAGCCAGGTTGTTTTCGCCTTCCGAAACATCGCCTGTAAACACCGGATAAACCCGCCAGTACCATTTGCCCGGTCCTATATCGGTGCTGGCATATGAACCGTAACCGCCGCCTGTTCTTCTTACTAGCTGCCTTATCCTGGGGCGGCTCATCTCCGGATTATCCGCTACTTCCAGCAGGACAGCTTCGGCTTCGTCAGGAACAGTCCAGTGGAAGCGGACCTCATTCTGGCCGGGATATTGTGTTTCTATGGAACCTGCGGACGGAGAAAGTGCTATAGATCCGGTGCTGTAGATAATTTCCAGACTGCCGGAATCCGCCGCGCCGGAATTCCCGTTTTGGGAAAGGGTCCAGTAATAAATACCTTCCGCGAGATCGAATTCTACGGAATTTTCGTCAGCGCCTGTCCATGTTTCAACAGGATCTGAAAAATCCCTGGTCCGCGACAAAACCAATGTAACGGTATCGCCGCTGCCGCTGTCTGCGTTGCCGGTATCGTCTGCGATTACATCGCCGGCGTTTTCAGCGTCTGCGATTACACCGCCAGACCACTGGAATTTTACCGGCGCAATTCCGGGTGTTGTTCTTAAAATCCGGGTGCCGTTCCTGGGCGTTTCCATTAATACCGGCAGCTTCGAGAGCGTAAAATTATCAAAGTCAATTTTAAAGGCCTGGCCTTCCGCAATATCGCTGGTTTGTTCTTCCCGGGAAAGGACGCCGCTTCCCCTGAACAATCTTACAGAAAAGTCCCCTTCAGTTCTGATATCCGCGCTTGTCCTGGGGTTTAATAAAGTTTTTATGGGTTTGCTTTGGACTGTTGTACCCTGCACTACACTGCTCTGTACCGCGGAAACTGTAAGGGTATTCCAGCCGCTTTGAATATGGATATCACCGTCCAAAAGTTCAAAATACGGGGTTTCATTCAGGCTGTAAGTTATCCGGACTACTGTCTGTTCGGCCAGTTCCAGAATCTCGCCGTTGACAAAACTTATTTTTGCTCCGGAAAAGGGAGCTGTACTGATAATATCTCCGTTATAAATCTGGGCGAATTTTTCAAGTCTTTCTTCTGTCCGGCCCGCTGACTGGCGCCCGATTGTCCCTGTTGTCCAGTAAACATAACCGAACGGGGTTTCCTGCAGCTGGCGCACCGAATTGTCCAGATCAAACCTGAAGTACCAGACACTCAAACCCATGCCGGCCAGGCAAATAACCGTTACCAGAACATTGCGGATAAATCTTGCAGTATTGAATTGCGCAAACCACTTTCTGCGGCTGCCAGAACCCGGGAATAATAATTTTCCGCTGTGTTTTTTTACAGGTCCGGCCATAATTTATTCCGGTAGTTTTTCGGGGGGTTCGGTTTTGGCCAGCGGCTTGCGTTTGCCCAGGGATTCGCGTACATCGCCAAGGTTAAACGGCCAGCGCGGTTTTTCCATGCCCTGGGGAGTCAGATTTACCAGTCCAAAGAGCTTAAGTTCGGCCGGGGCCGGTTGTTCCGCTGCTGCTGCCGCTGAATTTTTCTTTTTCCTGGATTTCCGCTTTTGGGGAGGATTCGGGTCTTCGCAGATTATAAACTGGTTCGCCAGGCTCTTTACTGTACCTGTAACTATAATATCAACTCCCGCCGGACCGCACGCCGCTCCTGCTTCCATCGCGTCCTCCGCGATCTGCCCGGTAATTGTATACTGGTAATCCTGCGCAGTTCCCATCCGGCCCGCAAGGACCTCGCCGGCCTGAATCCCGCAGCCCATCCTGAACTGCGGCTGTCCCAAACCTTCCCTTTCGGTATTAAGTTCCCAAAATGACGCCCGCAGCTGCATTACTGCGCGTATACATTTCATCAATACTATAGTAGCTTCTGCGTCGGTCGGGATATTCCAGATTGCAATAAGACGGCTGCCCATAAGTTTGTCCACCAGGCCGCCGTTTTTTTCTGTTTGTTCGGTTATTATCGTTAAAAACTGATTGAGCAGTTCAAGCGCTTCGCCGGCCTCGGTATTTGATGCGATTTCCGCAAAGTTGATAAATTCAACAGAAAGAACCACAATTTTGACATATTCACCCTTGAGATTGAGTTTGCCATGTATCGCGCTGTCAAAAAGATCATTGCTGTTGTAACGACCCACCAGCCTTTTGGCATCTGTCCATTTTATTAGTCCCTGGCACATTTTGGTAAACTGGCTTATGAGCGCGCCGAACTCATCTCTGGAGCCGTGCTTTAATTCAGGATTAAATTCTCCGGATTCCACCCTGGCTGATGCGGCGCTGAGTCTCTTGAGCGGATTGGTAATTGTCTTTGAGAAAAACCAGGTAACCAAAATTGCCAGAAACAGTACCGTCAGGGACAAGTAAATATTGCGCCTTATTACGCCGGTGATCTGTTCTGTAATAAGATCATACCCTACCGAACTGAATACAGCCGTATCCGCAAATGAAATTCTGTTCCCGGCGCCCACAAAACGGCTGCCTCCCTCCGTATAATCAAGGCGGACGCTTTCTCCCGGAGCGTTGCGCAGCGCAACCGCAATAGGGCTGTCTTTAATGTTGGCATTTTCCATTACTTTGCTGAAATTCGGGTGGACAAGCACATCGCCGTCTCCGTTGGTAACAATTGTTGTACTGGAGCCTGTACCGGAAATTTCGGCGAGGTTTTCCGGAGAAAAGAAAATTACCGCCGCTTCTTCTGTACCCGAACCCTGCCACGGATAAAAAAGCGCCAGCAGGTTAACGCCGAGAGCGGATGAAACGTTTTTGATTACCGGAACGCCTTTTTTCCCCTGATCCAGGGTTTCCTTTTGGCTTTCAAGCCAGGTATTAATACCGTTCTCCGATATATCGTTATTGGTAAAAAAAGCCTGGTTTAAGATGCTTTGTTTGCCGTAAACGGTAATATCGGCTATATTGGGATTCCGTTCAAAAAACATTGTACGGATCTGCTGCACCTGGCCGGGATTTGAGCCGAATGCGGTTTCCAAATCCAGCAAAAACATTGCGTCGGACCGGATCTTGTAAAGTCTCTCCCTGACCCCTGCTGCTGCGCGGACATTCATGTCAAAATTGGAATTTCCGGTGGTCCTGGCAAATTCCGAGCTGACCATCATCGCCATCAGGGTTGTAATGGTCCAAATCGAACCCAGGAGTATCAGGGTAACTATAAGCGCCAGTTTGATGCCAAAGGGAAAGAACAATCCCCTGGTCAGTCCGGCCAATTTTTTAATTTTAGGCAATACCAAGGCTATCTCCGTCCGGAAAGTTTTTCCGGATAAATTGGAACCTCAAAAACCCTGGTTTTTAGAAGTTCCCTAAAATGAGCCGCCCGAGGATCGAACTCAGGACCCGCAGATTAAGAGTCTGCTGCTCTACCAGCTGAGCTAGCGGCCCGCGAATCAATGCCAGCGCCGCTTAAACGAGTGCCAGCGTTAACAATGCGAGGTTAAATTTACCGTATCATGCCGGTTATCGTCAAGACCCGGAAAAATGCTGTTAATTTGAAATTATTTCCAATAAAGTGTTGTTTTTTTTTTTAGATGTGATATGAATATATAATGGTAGTAATGGAAAACCAATGAAAAATAAACATATTGGAAAAAATTTAAAGAATATAATTCTGGTTTTCGCTGTTTTACCGGTTTTGTTCTCCGCCTGCGATCTCATGGGAGGCTCGTTTTCCGATTTTATAGATCGCAATACCTATAACGCTCGCGTAGTTGATATAAATTTTTCTTCACTCACTTCATCCGATAAGCTGATAGTAACAAACCAGGCCTGGATGGTTGATCCCGCCGATTCAGTCAAACCCGGAGTAATCCAGTTTGATGTAACAATTGATAATCCCTATAATTACGACTTGTCGGTCGTACCGGTAATAACCGAATTCAGGGGGCCGGACGGCAGACCCGGTCCCTTGCCGGCCAATATTCCCGTTGCTTTGGTAACGCAGGAGCTTCTGCAGACAGATATTTACCGTATCCGCATCGGCGATACCGACACCGAAGATCACAAGGTCCAGCGGGGCGATTTTTTCATGATACGGCTTGATTTGTCTACCAAAGACGGCTCCAGGAAATTCGATCCGTATATTTTAAATTTACCAGTTATTTATGATTCTCCGCTTAAACCCGCATCGCCCGCAATTGCCCAATCAACAGAATTCGAGAATTTGGGCTCTGGCTTTAACAGCACCTTAAGCTGGGAAATGCAGACCGAAGAACAACACGCCGGTATAAGGAAAATTTCGCTGACTTTTATTGACAGCACCGGTTCCCCGGAATGGATTTATGAATTACAGCCGGATAACATATGGCAAATCGATGATCCGTCCAAGGGTGAATATGGCCAGCAAGTTTTAACTCCTGTAATTACCAGCGAAAGTATTCAGTTTAAACTTCCATATAATACAAATTTTACACCGGATCCCGATAACGCCGGAGCTTTTTTGCCTCCGCCTGATTTTGTTTTTAAAGTTACGCTTTTTGATAAAAACGGCCTGTCAATTCCCTCAAGCACCGGCGGATCGCCTGAGACCTATCTTGATAACCTTACGATCCAGTACCTGAAGACCGATGGGACTGTGGAAAACAGCCCCTGGAGATTTTCCAATAAAGATCTACGGGTTTTTCCCCTCACCGTTCCCAACAGCGTTGAAAAAGTCAGATTTATCGCGGACAAATCCAGTGACCCGGCAATCAGCGCCCAGCAGCAGGTCAGATGGAATAACGAAACCCAGGATAAACCTGATTATACATGTTCGCTTTATATCGATCCGGTTTTAAAAACCGAAACCGTTGTTAAAATGGAAGTTTTTTGGACTAACCCTGTGGAAAATTCTGATGTCAAAAATAAAAGTTATACCTATACATTCAGGATTACCCGGTTAAGCCCCAACAGGGATTCTACACTTAAAAACTTAATAATTTTGGGCGCGGCTGCCCAATCCAATAATGAAAATAATTATACCCAATATAATGTAGTCGGCGGTTTTATAGACCCGTCGGAGGGGTTGTCTGTTCCGGACGCGTTAAATATTGACGGCCCGGTAGTAACCAACTATACCGTTTATATCCCTCCTACGGTAAATACCATTAAAATATTGGGAGATTTTTTAAATACCTCCGAAATTTACAACCAGAACGGCAGGCCTGCCCTTAACGGAACAGGCGGTCCAAATTTGCCCCGTCCGCCCTATCCGGTTGAACAGCCGCAATATACTGTAGAATTCCCGGATAATTTATACTGGGACACCAATGCCTTAAAAATCCTGCGGGACGGCTGGGAAGAACCTGTAATTGAATCCAAAGAATATACTTTTTATATAAATGTTAAACCTCAAAATGATTTTTATGAAACACTGACCCGGCGTTATGTAATAACCGTTATTAAAACAGATCCGGCCGGGAACCCGGACGCCAAACTGGCCGGTCTTACGGTTAACAGCGGCGGCATAGTATACTTAAGCGATAATCAGGCTGTTAACCCGCTTGGTTCATTTAAACCTGAAATTTTTAATTACTCCGTTTATGTTCCCAGCAATGTAAACACAGTTATGGTCGGTGCAAGTACTGTAACAGGGGCGGAGATCAGACAGATTACCAGTGTTAATCCGGTAACCAATAGTTACGACACCATTCCTTATAATCCTCCGTTAACAAATATTACCAATATTCAAATTAATCTGCCTACAGCAAGCGATAAAAAACGTGTTACATTTACGGTTTACAGCCAAAACAATAACCCGGTCTCGAACAGTTACACTGTTACAATTACCAGGCTTCTTCCTTCGATAAATGATGTTCCTGAACTTACAGGCAGCAAGAACAGTTTGACAGTTACCTGGACAGGCGCTGTAACCTGGCCTGTTTCAACTGCCAATATGACTTATGAAGTTTGCTACGGTTTCAATATTGATGATCCAACGCAGGCTCATGCAGAAAAAGCCTGGATTTGGTCCGGCGTCATAACCAAACCGGGCAGCTCATATACTGCTGTAATTACAGGTTTAGCGGATAATACCTGGTATAACGTTTGGGTAAGGCCGGTAAGCTCCGGCGGAATTCCGGGAGAATGGAAATCTGCCAGGACTACACCTACCGACTCACCAAGTGTTCCTTATGGTACTCCCGGCGCTGCGGAATTATCCGGCTTTAATGTCGCGCTGACCCCGGCAAATTTGACGTATTCGCAAAATCTAGCATTTGGCGCGGCAACGTTTAGCTACGATATTTTTGTACCTTCCAATACAACATCTGTAACAGTTACGCCAACCGCTGCCCTGGGCGTGGGGCTGTCTTCTCCGGTCCAGTTTAATACTCTGAAATCCGGCGATTATACGGATTACAGCAGCATTACGGTAACATCACCGGATGGTAAAGGTTCGGCAGCTTATTCATTCAGGGTATATAGATATCAGGCTGCTCCGGCGGTAACCGTAACATCAGCGGTTGACACAATTGTAACACTAAACTGGAATTCTTTAGGAACCGGTTATACATACGATGTGTATTACAGCGCATCCGGTTACAACAATGATCTAACAGCGATGGAAATCAGCGCCAGCAAAATTACCGGGATCACAGGCGGTAATACCGGCACTCCGGTTTCGTGCCAAATTACAAATCTTACCAATACTACTCCCTATTATTTTTGGGTGCGTGCAGTCAGCATTGCTGATTCAAAACCAGGCGAATGGAGCGCGCCCCTTATTGCTGTTCCAAGGAGTACCAACAATAAACTGAGCGGTATTACAATTGCCGGCGGAACATTAGATCCTTCACCATTCAACCCTGACACTTTAAGTTATTCAGTTTTGCTAGGCGCGGATGGCGGGTCCATAACTATTACCGGAGTTCCCGCTGATTCCAGCCAAAGAATCAGTTATAATACCGGGTCCGGGCCTTCAGTAATGGCCAATCCGACAAACGGCGGCAAAGAAACTGTAACAATAACTGTAACGCCGGACAGTATGTTCGGCACACCCGCTGCAGGCCAGGTAAATACCTACACAATTGTTGTCAGCCGCAGGTTCCCCAAACCAACCGGTATTACCCTGACTCCCAGGGACAAAAGCCTTATTGTAAACTGGAACGCGGTCGCAGGCGCCGCAATATATGAGGTCTTTTATTTAATTGCCGATGATAATCCGCCTCTCGCTCCCGCTGACACTGATATCGGCGCCCCGGTCCAGGCAACTTCCGGAACCACGTACACAATACCCAACCTTGTAAACGGCACAACATACAATGTTTGGGTCAGGGCAAAAAATTCCGACGGCAGTATAATAGGTGAATCGGGCGGGCCGGTTCAGGGTAGTCCAAGAAGTTATTCAATAAGTTGTTCCTGGATTACTCCGCCTGGATTTACTCCGTCTGAAATCTCCGGCATTTCAATTACTTCGGATTACATTGGTTTTCCCATTGTTAAACCGGGAGATAAAGTAACTGTCGCGATAAAGAGCCCCTACGGTATTAAGCCCGGTACTTTTACGGTAAAAAACGGCGCTGTGCTAATACCGTTTATTGAAGAACCCAACAACAGTACAGAGAAACGTTTTACCTTTACCATGCAGGACGGCGATGTCGCACTTTCCGCGGAATTTTTAACCGGTTACCTGAGCAGTCTGTCTGTATCGGCCGTTGGCGGCAGTGTTTCGCAATTATATCCGGCTTTTAGTTCGGCAGTTTTTGATTATACGGTCCAGGTAACAAATGGCGTGAGTTCATTGCAGGTATTTGGAAGTTCCGCAGAGGGCGCGGCTGTTTCCAGCATAAATAATACGCTGAACGGAAGTCCCATTATCATTACTGTGACACCGCCTGTTGGATCCGGGGCTACTTCATCAAGGCAATATAATTTAAATGTTAATAAACTTGATCCTGTAACATTAAGTTCACTTTCTTTAAGTTACGGTTCAAATCCGGTTGTGAATGTACCAATCAATTCTGCTGACAATAATTTTATTAGCGTACCTAACGCAATTTCAAGTATAAATATTAACGCGGTCAAAAATACTTATACCGGAAACGGTGTAACCGCTGCGGTTACAGGGGACGGTTCGTGGGGGCCGCTGGCAAGCGGACAAAATTCAATTAACGTTACAGTCTCGCTTAAATTCGGCGATGTTACTGTTGAGCAAAAAACCTATTCCATTATTGTCACGCGTTTGCCGCCGCTAGAACTCAGTTACCTTACAATCAGTTACGGCGGGAACAGTTTTACAGACAGTCCTGTCAGCTATACAACTAAAGATTTGACTGTTATTAATAATATTGGCAGTATAACTATTTCTGCTGCTTCAAATATTGGATCTGGCGGAGGCCTGACATCGGAGGTAACAGGGGTAACAGGGCTCGGTGAACAACTTTCACTTAATGAAGGATCAAATTCATTTGATGTAACTGTGTCCCTTAAATCCGGCGTAAATGTGGTTGATTACAAAACCTATACCATTAATGTCACGCGTTTGCCGCTGTTAGAGCTCAGTTCGCTTACAATCAGTTACACCGGCACCAGTATTACAGACAGTCCTGTCACCTATACAACTAAAAATTTGAACATTCCCAACCTTATTGACAGTGTAGATGTATCCGCTGTTTCAAACATAAGCTCCGGCGGAGGATTCACAGCAGAGGTAACCGGAATTGGTGCGCACTCATCATTAAACCCGGGTTTAAATTCTTTTAATGTAACTGTGTCCCTTAAATCCGGCGTAAATGTGGTTGAGCAAAAAATTTATACTGTAAATATAACCCGTTTGCTTCCTGTTGCATTGAATTCTTTTACAATCAGTTACACAGGCAATATTACCGGCAGTAACAGTATAACTGACAATTTCGCTAACGGCAGTACCTACAGTCTTTCTGTGCCGTATGATATTGACAGCGTAGATATTACAGCAACCCCCAATGATCCGGGCGGCGATGTCACTGCGGATGTAACCGGAACTGGCCAATATTCTTCATTGAGCGTTGGCCTTAATACAATTAGCCTGTCCGTATCTGCGGTACTTGGTTCGTCGACAGATCAAAAAACTTACACAATCTACATAACCAGAGAACCGGACTAGGACAGCCCATGATAAATAAACGCCGGCTGTTTTTTATCTTAATTTTTTTCATGATTTTTTTGGGGGCGGTTTTATACGCCCAGGAGGCGTCCGGCGCACCGGCGCAAACCCCTGCGTCAGATACCCCTGCATCAGATACACCTGCGTCAAATGAACCGCCGGATGATTTTGGTGAGGAGGTGACTTCCGGTGATGAAGGCCCCATCGAAGTAATGCCCACTTACCTGCTGTCGGAATCCGGTGGTAATGTCAGATTTATTCAGAGGATCTCCTGGGATAAAGCCCAGTACGCGGTCAGATATTCAGTCCTGCTGGAATTTAAAAATCCGGAAATGGGCGTTTTTGTGGAAGCGTTAAGACGGAACATGGACGCCGACCTTAATTATATTGATGTTTCCGTACCGGCCGGTGATTACCGCTACCGCGTCTACAGTTTTAACGTACTGGGCCAGCTTGATACCTCGACAGACTGGGAATATTTTACTGTAATCAAGGCAATACAGCCGAGTCTTTTTACATTTACCCCTGATGCTTTTTATTTTGACAGGGATACTCCCAGAATTATCGATCTGACCGGAGAAAACCTCCTGCCCGATACCTCCATTTTCCTCGTCAGTCTTACCTCTTTTGACGCTGACGGTCAGCCGCTGATTATTAAACCTGCAGAACTGCACCTGAACGAATTGGGAGAAACCGCAAGGCTTCTTTTTTTTGAAGATGATCTTGTCGGAGGAAAATATAACATCATCGCCGAAAATCCCGGCGGCCTTAATACCAGTATCGGAGTATTTTCAATATCTGTTGCCAAACCATTCGACATTAACGTATCCGGCGGATATACTCCCAGCCTTACCCTTTTTGGGCACAGGGAGTATTTTTTGGATCAGGTTTTTATTCCGCTGGGCATCACACTGCGGGGCAGTTTTGTCCCGTATAAGCTGGATTTTGGGTACTTTGGGCTGGAAGGAAATATCGGCTGGCAATACTTGACTTCGGCTTCATCTGAGATCAGTGTGGGGCCTTCCGCGGCGCACCTGGTTATTTTTAACATTGACGCTCTTTACCAGCGTTGGTTAATCCGCAAAAGATTGTCAGTCAACGGCCGGGTTGGTATAGGTATGGCCGGAATCTTTGATTATCATTTTCAATTACAGAACGGTAAAAGCAAATCTTACAATACCGCCGCGTTTTCGCTTAATATCGGCGCTTCGGTTCAATGGTTTTTTTACAAACAGATCTTTGCCGAAGCCGGCCTTGATTACAACCATATTTTCCATTCGGAGTTCGGGATGGGATTTGTCCGTATTGGCCTGTTCGGCGGGTACCAGTTCTAGGCCGCTATTAATTCGCGGCGATTGGATCATGAAGCTTTTAATAACGATTCTCTCTGATGTGACACCGGGACCAGGGTATTGCCGCGGGTGTTCATATACCGTCCGATTCTTACATCATGGTTCTTGATGTGTCTGATAAGCCAATCCCCCAAAGAGGCATGTATCTGTTTCAATACATCATGCGTTGGGCCGGCAGCCAGCCATTTGGCGAGGAGATCTGTGGCGGCGGTCTTGAAATCTTCATGAATTTTTTTATGGTTCACCAAATCAGGATATCCGCACTTCCTTTGTATTTCTTCTTCATCGCTGAAATGTTTTACAACATAGTTCCCCAAAAATTCTATGCTGCTGTCGAACCCTTTCCTTGTACCGGAACAGCATGAGCGTATCATGCTGTTCACGGCATTAACGAGTTCTTTGTGCTGGGAATCGATCAGATCATGCCCGACAATAAAACTCTTGTCCCAGATATATTCCAGGTTGTCATCCACCTTAAACCGTTCAACTTCTTTTGAGAGGGTACTGATATGCTCATTGTTGTTGTCACTCAATGAATGGACTTGTCTTATATTGGAATTAATGCTGTGCGCGCTTTCCGTGATATCATTAATACCATCGGTAATCATCTGGGTGATGGCGGCGAGGTTTTTACCTTCATCAATTACCTGACGGCTGCCTTCCTGATTATATAATAATTTTTGGAAGGCGAGTCAAATTTTTAAAATGGAATGAAGGTTCTCAATACTTTTTTTACAGGCAAATTCTTTACAATGTAAAGAATTTGCCTGCTGTACGAAGAAAGGCTCCATTATTCGACTTTAAACCGTGAAACTTCTTTCACCAGAAGATCTATACTCTCCTTGTTTTTTAAACTTATCGTATTTACTTCATTAACCGCTGTGTTGATCTGTTCCGCCCCAAGTGCCATCTCATTCATACCACCGGTGATTTCCTGTGTTACCATCTCAAGGTTCTTTCCCTCATGTATGATCTCTTTCGAGCCCTCAAGCATTTCTCCTGACCCGTCCTTTACCTGCTGCGTTACGTCATTGAGCTCGCCTATCGCATTAAGAATCTGTTTACTCCCTTCTCCCTGTTCTTCCATGGCGTTCCTGATACTTTCTTCCTGTTCCGCCACAGTCTTAATACCGGTGTCAATCGTCCCGAACTTACCCAGAACGTTATCCGTGGAGCGCGTTATCTTGTCGATGGATTCCTTGATTTTCTTTAGCACCATCGAGATTGTCTTTGACTGTTCACTGGAATTCTCCGCGAGTTTGCGGATCTCGTCTGCGACAACCGCAAAGCCTTTCCCCGCTTCCCCTGCATGAGCCGCTTCTATGGCGGCGTTCATCGACAGCAGATTGGTCTGGCTCGCGATATTTTCCATAACCGAGTTGATCTCAAGAAGTCCTTCCGATTCCTGCGCGATCTTCTGTATGTCCGCAGCCACTTCAGACAAGCCCGCCTGGCCTACTTCCGCTGAATCGGTCAGTTCCTTCACGTTATTCGAATTCTTGACAAGGGTCTGGGTAACAGACTGGATGTTCGCAAGCATCTCTTCTATCGCGGATGAGGATTGAGACACACTTGAAGTCTGGCGCTCTATATGCCCATTCAGTTTATTGATATTCTCCGTTATCTGTTCCATCGTCGCGTTGGTTTCCGTAACACTGGCGCTCTGGTTGATTACACGACCTTTGATACTCTGGATATTTGCGGTGATCTGGTTAATTGCCGCGGCAGTTTCGGTCATATTACTGGCAAGTTCATTCCCAATTTCAAACAGATTTGCCGCCTGCTGTTTGATGCTTATTATAAGGTTCTTGATCTTGGCAAGAGTCTGGTTAAAGTAATGGCCCAGATCCCCTATCTCGTCTTTGGAACTGACAGAAATGGTCCGGGTCAGATCCCCTTCACCTTCTGAAATATCCTTGAGTGTTTCCGCAACTTTGACAATCGGTTTTGTTGTCATACTAAGAAAAATAAAAATAATAATTGCTGTTATTACAATCGCTATCGCCGCCAGTATGATGGTAAATTCAGTCATGGTAGTTACATCTTTCAGAATAATGGTATCGGCCGTCGCGATCATTACTGTCCAATGAGTACCTGAATTACCTATATTGAAGGATTGCATAACAATTTCCACATTCGCTTTTAGCACCGGGGAATATGAATGACATTGATACGGAGTTCCGGTACGAACGGCATTGAAGGCGTCATTGAGATACTTCCCATACAATGTGTCGGTTTCAAGGAGTTTCCTGCCTACCCGCTCCGGCACATAACTTCCCAGAATAAATCCGCTGTCGGTATAGATAGACAGGGCGGAAATTTCGTCATTGGTATTAATGGTATTCATTACCGCATCCTGCACCGGGGCAATATTCAGGAGGCATCCAACAATTCCAACTACTTCATTCCCGCTACCATTGACAATAGGAACCGTGAGTCTGAGTATATACGTATTTTTTCCGTCAATAGTCCGGGAAACGGGATCTACCAGACGATCCTTCGCCGCATTGGGGCCTGAAATATACGCCATGGTATCCGCTATATCGCTTGAGGCCCTGGAAACTATTTTGCCATTACTCCTCTCATAAACCATCGCATATTGCCCTGTTTCACTTGATCCGACCCGCCCTTTAAAAGCGGTGTCCCTGCCATCAACTGCGTTTGGTTTCCAAATCGTATAAATGGTAATTACGACAGATTCCGCCTGTATGGTACTCAGTAACATATCGTCAAACCGATCCCGCCTCGTCTCCACCGGAATATTTTCATAATCACCCATTACATTTGCCAATGTATGGAGCATTCGTAAATAGCCTTCTTCTCTCCCCTGCCAATATTGAGCCTGGGCGTTGGCCAGATAATTGAGTTTCTCTATACTCAGCGTTGTACTGATAGCGGAAGCCTGGGACAGGAGCATCCATGAAATTAAGCCTACCACGACCACCATAATCGCAATTACAATAAGACTAAGCCGGAATTTTAACTTCATCCAAATCTCCTTAACATATTCTCTAAAATATTAATTTAATATAATATATCATATTTGTCCAGTATTGATACTACAAATTGTCGGCGTTCAGTAGAAATGAGCCATGTTTCCGTTCAGTAGAAATGCTACCTTGCGTTCAGTAGAAATGAGCCCTGAGAT
>WQZG01000096.1 GCA_009780855.1 Treponema sp. | reverse complement strand
ACCGCCGGCTTCCGGCAGTAAACAGCCGGCCTACGGCGCAAAGCTCAGGTTTGAAACTGCCTTTGAAAATCTGCTTGTTATTTCAACCCAGGAAGTTTACCTTACTCTGGATTTTAAATTTGAAGACCGGATTGTATATACCGAAACCAGAAACGTACTGGCGCTGTCCGGAATTAATTATGTTGATTTTGATGTAACGCTGCCTGAAGCCAGACTTTGGTGGCCCAATGGGGCAGGGGAACAGCCGCTGTATACCGCTGTGCTCTCTGTAAAGGGAGAAAGACAAACTGTTAAAACTGATCCTGTAAGGTTTGGAATCCGAACAATTAAACTGGACACTTCAAAGTGCAACGGCGGCGGCGAAGGCAGCGCTGATGGCCAAAGCAGCGTCAGCGGCAAAAGCAGCGCTGGCAGTGAATCCGGGAATAAACGTAATTTTGCTTTTATCGTTAACGGGATCCGTATTTACTGCAAGGGCGGCAACTGGATACCGGCGGATTCAATTTACGCACGGGTGAGTCCGCAAAAATACCGCACTTTAATCAGCGAGGCCAGGGAATGTAATTTCAACATGCTGCGAATCTGGGGCGGCGGCATTTACGAACGCGATGAATTTTACGATTATTGCGATGAATCAGGAATTTTGGTCTGGCACGATTTTATGTTTGCCTGCTCCCATTATCCCGATGATCAGCGGTGGTTTACCGAACTTGTACGCAGCGAAATTGATTACCAGACCAAACGTCTTCGCGGCCATCCCTGCCTGGCCCTGTGGTGCGGCAATAACGAAAACCCAATGATGCTTTACAACCGGTATTTTAAAAAATTTTTGGAATCAGGTATTACAGGCGGTTATTATCTGTATAACGAACTCATTCCGTCCATAATCCGATCAAATTGCCCGGAAATCCCTTACTGGCCGTCTTCTCCCTACGGCGGCGAAGATCCCAACGGAAATGACGCCGGCGACCGCCATCACTGGGATGACTGCACAATGAACCCTGACATGGAAAAACGAATTACCCCTGAGGAATACGATAAAATTACATCAGGATTCATCAGCGAATACGGTTATATAGGCCCGTGTTCGGACGCTTCCATTAAAAAATACTTTGGAGACAACCCAATAGACCGCAATGGCAGTATCTGGGATCTCCACAATAATACATTTGAAAAAGCGACAGTTCCGGAAGGGATCAGAAAGCATTACGCTGATCCGGAAAAACTCCCTTTAAAAGATTATCTGCGTTACGCGCGCCTGGTTCAGGGACTGATGTATTCTTATTCGCTTGAATCGATAAGGTTCTGCCCAAACAATAACGGCTCCCTGTTCTGGATGTACAACGATACCTGGGGAGAAGTCGGCTGGACAATTATCGATTATTATCTGGATCGCAAACCTTCGTATTATTATATAAAACGCGCTTTTGCTCCGGTCAAATTTATTTTAAGAAGATCGGCTGACAAAAAGAAAATACTCGTAATGGGATGCAATGACACCAATGCCGATAAAAAGATTGAACTTGAATACGGATATGTAAGTTTTACCGGGAAATATGACACTGTTAAAAAAATCGTGGACCTTCCGGCTTTTTCAAAAGGCATTGTCCTTGTATTCGATATGCCAAAGGGCGATTTAAAAAACGGTCTTGTCTTTGCCAGGGGAGGACAAGCGCCGCTTGCAGTTTTACGGACAAATGCCTATAGGGATTACGCGGCAGCCGCCAGTATTGTTACGGTTAAAAAAGTTGAAACCGCAGGCAGGGACGCGGCAGTTACCCTTGCCAGCAGCGGATACAGCCACGCGGTTTCGTTGGGATTAAAACCGGGTGTGCACCCGGAAGATGATTATTTTGACATGCTGCCCAGCGAAGTTCGCGTCATTAAAATATTGGACGCGGCAGGTTTGATTAAATCCGGTAAAATCGAAACCGATAAAATAAAGCCGATTTATTTAAATACTTCGAATAAATACTAAAAAGGATTACTTATGATTATTCATCAAAACAAAAGTTTTACATTATTTGACGGCTCACTGACCGAGGGAGATAAACGCGCTGTGGCTATAGGCTCTGACGCTCTTGTTGACGCCGCAGGCAAATACCATGCCGAGCCTTTGCCCCGGGATTTGCCAAAAATTCATTCAGGCTGCTCAATGCTGGAAAACATGTACCGCGTTTCCGCGCTGGATCACCAAAGCTGTATAATTGACAACAAGACTTCCCTGTACGCGGCCTGCGCCAAAGATAAAATGAACCGCGCACACCCCATGCCCATACCGGAGAAAGAAGTCTTCTGGGCAGGGCGCGGATTCAATACCATTATTTATACCCGCGATATCGCATACTCCGCTTTTTTGGGAAGCTGTTTTTTATATCCGGATATAGTAAGAAGCCACCTGGAATATACCCGCAAATTGCGCAGAAGTCTTGGATGGAAAATTCCTGAGTCGCATAAAATTTCCATTAAGGAAATTCCGGCAGAAATAATAAATTTAACCGAGCCTGAAGTTTCCGATTATTACAACACAAATTCCTATGTCAGGAGAACCGATGATGTTGTCTGGATATTGGGCTGGTGGGCATATTTTGAAACAACAAACCGTATTGATACCCTTACCTGGATGATCGAAGAATTTGAATATTTTGACGAACATTTTTATAAATATTTTTATGACAGCGATGACGGCCTTTACCGCGGACAGCCCACGTTTATTGATGTGGGCGGTTCCGGTTACCCCGGATACACAATCAACCAGTCGGTAATGGTCAAGGCTTTGTCGACAAACTGCCTTTATGTTGCAGCGTTTGACAGGTTAAAAAAAGCCTGCGAATTAACCGGCAATCCGGAAAAAGCCGCTGCTTACGGCCGCCGTGCTCAGGAACTCCGGGCTTCGATTAATGCGCGTTTTAAAAACAGGGACGGCCGTTTTATGTACCTCCTTGATTTTGAAGGCAAACATTCTGACAGGCAGGAAATTCTGGGTCTCGCGTTCCTGGTTTTATTTGATGTTGTAAGCCCGGATCAATTTAAAAATGTACTTGATTACCAGGGCGGTGATTTTGGCGCTCCGCTGATATGGCCGTTTTTTGACAACACCAAAGTTTACCACAACAACAGTACCTGGCCTTTTGCGGACACATTGTTTGCCAAAGCCTGCTGGAAACAGAGCAGAAGCTCTGAATTGCTGCTGCATACCCTTGCCAAACTTTGCCGCCACAGCCTGCGCGGCACTTTCAACGAGATCCTTGAATACAATACCGGGCGTTTCGCCGGCGGAGACGGATACCTGTGGTCAGCGGCTTCTTACCTAACCGTAATTTATGATTTTATTTGCGGCATAAAGTTCAGCGGCGGTGCGCTTACATTTGAGCCGTTCCTGCCAAAAGAGCTGGGTAATATTTTTACGGTTGACCAAATCAGGATCGGTCATTCAAAGATAAGCCTGCGTCTTTACGGGAACGGGAGCAAGGTGACTAAAATGATCATTGACGGGAGAGACGCCCATCCGCAGGAACCTTTTAAACCTAATGACGATGATCACATCATTGAGCTGTATTTAACCTGAATTTTTTTGGCTGTTAAGAAATTGAACCAGTTCCGCGGCCTTAAGTTCCCTGTTATCTCTTGCTGACAGGTCCCTGACAGTGAATGTACCGCTGTCAGAAACCGCGCTGCCGGCTCCGCCGGTAAATGAATTTTCGCCGGGAATAATCAGCCACTTGATTCCTTTTTTCTCCGCAAGCATATATTGTTTGGGAAGTTTTGCCGCATCAGCAAAAACTTCGCAGGGGATTCCTTCTTTGCGGAGTTTGCCGGCAAGCGCCTGGCCAAGGCCTGCATCTTCTTCGCGGACACAGGCAATGGCGGCCATTGAATAAGTCGCTTTTTCGTTCAGCCGGCCAAGACTTTCCAAAGCGGCAATAAGGCGGTCAATTCCAATGGAAGCGCCGACGCCTCCCACTTGTTCGGCTGAATTTGGTTTGGTGTACAAACCAACAAGGTTATCGTAACGCCCGCCGGATCCCACAGATCCGATTTCCGGCATATCGTTGAGCAGTGTTTCGTAAACTATGCCGGTATAATAATCCAGTCCCCTGGTAATTGACGGATCAAGAATAAATGAATCCTGTGATCCTGTATCTTTCATAAAACTGTAAATACGGGCCAGACATTCGGATTCGGGGCAGGAGCCTCCCGCGGCTTCTGTCATAAGGCCCAATCTTTCTTCAAAAGTTCCTTTAGCTTCAATATAATTTATTATTTGGTTTGCCTTATCTCCGGCATTCACTGCAAGCAGATCCAGAGTCTGCTGTGTTCCTATTTTTGCCAGCTTGTCGACTGTACGCAGTACTTCAACCGATTTGTCCGTAAGACCAAGGCGCGCCAGGAATCTGTTGAACAGGCCCCTGTGGTTAAAGTGGATTTTTACGCCGCCGCCGCATATCGGTTCCAGTGTATTTTTTAATACCAGCAAAATTTCAAAATCCGCGGCCGGGCCCGGACTGCCGACAATATCAAAATCGCATTGAATAAATTCACGGTAACGGCCGCGCTGGGTATTTTCGCCGCGCCACGCTTTGGCAATGTGGTAGCGTTTAAAGGGGAGGGGGAGTTCAGCGCGGTGCTCTGCCATAAAACGGGCAAACGGAACTGTCAGGTCATAACGAAGGGCGACATCCCGTCCGCCGTTGTCCTTAAAGCGGTAAACCTGTTTTTCTGTCTCACCGCCGCCCTTGCCCAGCAGGATTTCCGCGTACTCCAGACAGGGAGTATCAATCGGAACAAAACCAAATGATTTGAATGAAGATTCAATACTGTCGATTAATCCCTTGCGGGCGATTTCGGCCTGGGGCATAGAATCCCTAAAGCCCTTGAGTACGCGCGGTTCAATATAGGTTGCCATCGGAATCCCCTGTAAAAATTTTTCCGGTTAAATTATAAAAGCGGCAGCGAAGCCTGTTTTCTTTTGTTGTACCAATAATCATCAATTATTTCCACCAGTTCCGGGCTCAGCGAAAGGGACGATTTTGTCCTTACCATACCCTGGGGCAGAACAGACGCCTCGGTTATTGATCCGGTAACTGTTATGCGGAATTTCTGAAAAAAGAACTGATATATTACAGCTGTGCCGCCGGCCCGAACAGGTGCTCCGGCCGCTTCCAGATGTTCAACAGTTTTGCTTGAAATATCAAAAATCTGAATCCTGCGCGGTTCGGGATTGGGATGCAGAATTGTGGCGTACATATTATAGCCCATCAGCTTGGCGGTTTCCGGGGTCATCCTGATGCCGTTTTTCCCGTAGTCTTCGTACTGGATCTTAATGCGTTCCTGGTTTTCCAGGAAATTGCCCATCATTAATATCAACTGATCCGGTGTGGTTTTGTATTCAAGCACAAAAAGGCCCACGTTTTCGCGGCCTTTCATCTGACCTATGGTGTTAAGCTGGCTGCGTATAAAAAATTTGACAGGCTCAGGTTTTTTATTAGGGTTAAACGCAATTGACAAACCAATTGTCGTATTGGCGTATTTCTGAAAAAACGCGAGTTCCTGCGGCGACAGCGACGCCATAAAAATGGATTTTTTAAAACCAAGCTGGAACGGCGCGCATAAAATGACATAGTCTTCAATTTTAAGTGAACAATGAGATCGGTCTATGCCCAGTTTTGCAATGGCATAAGGATTACACGCGACGCTTTGCTCGCTGAACCTTGCCAAATATTGGGCTGTGCCTGTCGGTGCATTGACCATGATTTATTAAAATATCAAAAAATAGCTTAATTTGCAATACAGCGCGATGCCTCTGCGCGGGAACGTACAGCGCGGGAACAATGTGGAGCTTTCCGCGAAAAAGATTTCAATCATGGTTTGGGCTCTGGAGTGGAAGCCGATTGTTTTGGTTTTTGCAGGTTGGGCCAGGAAAGAAAAATAAAAAAATTATGTTTGACTACATATATTATGTATGATAATATTATGATAACATATATTTTGTATACAAGTAATATGTTTTAATTAAAGGAGGCGGCGGGAATAATGCTTGAGATATTGGAAAACACTTGTATATTGCTTGCTAAAGCAGAACAGGTTCATCTTCAGTGTACGAGAAACCGGTTTTTGCAGGAAGGCCTTGATATAACTCCCGTGCAATGGCTTGTTCTATATACTCTCTATAAAAAGGATGGTGAAAGTATAACACAGCTTGCGAAGCGATGTTATCTTGATAACGCCACTATTACAGGAGTAATAGACAGGCTTGAAAAGGCGGGATATGTTTCCCGTGAACCGCTTGAAGGCGACCGCAGAGTCTATAAAATTTTTCTTCAGCCAAGGGCTCATGAGATCAAAGAAAAAGTTATCCAAATCACCAATAGTATTTTTGCGGAAATGATTGAAGCTTGTACCAATGAAGAAATTACGATTTTTCGGAAAGTATTGTTGAACATTTTTGAGAAACTAAGTAATAAGGAGTAAAAAACATGGACATTTATGAAGCTATTAACGGGCGCAGAAGTATAAGAAAGTATAAATCCGCAAAAGTCGAAGATAAAAACCTGATGAAATTGGTTCAGGCTGCAATTACAGCTCCAAACGGCGGCAACGCGCAGCCCTGGGATTTCATATTTATTACTAATTCTGAACTTATTAGCCAGCTTTGCAAAATACTTGAAGACGTACATGGAGAATATTTCGGTAAAGCACGTAAAGACAACATCGAAGGGGAGCGTCTTGAAAAGACGGTTGCGTCCTATGGACGAATGATAAGCGCACCGGTTTTTCTTATTGTTTGCTTGAACATAAGAAACCAGCAATTAAATGAACCCTACGAAGAGTGGACAACTAAATGGGCACACCACAGTGTTGCGGCAGCATTGGAAAACTTCATGCTTGCCGCTGTTGCGGAAGGTTTAGGCACTTGTTGGCTTGGTACTCCAGGCTGGAAAAGCGATAAGATTAAAGAACTACTACATATACCGGACAACATAGAAATCATTGCCATGTCACCTATCGGTTTCCCTGATGAATCACCAAAACCCAGACCGCGTCTTCCGGCCGAAGAAGTCACCCATTTTAATAAGTGGTAGAAAATATAATAAAGGTGCAACAATGGCGGCTGTATAAAATACAAAAAAATTATTTTGCTTTAACTTTTTTCAAATTTTTAAAAGAGTATCTATAACATTTATGGATTTTTTAAATATTTTATAGAGTTTTTGTAAATTCCCGCCAGTCTCCGGATAGTACCGGGATTACCGGATTCTCTCTGCTGCCCAAGTCACCGCGGCTATACCAATAAACCCAGGCGCTGCGTCTGCTGCCGTCCGCAAGCATTGTTTCGGTTATACGGCGTTCGTACATGTTGTCCGGGCAATTGGGGCCGTAATATTCTTCGATTATGTCGCATTTTAATATTAACGCATCGAAATCTTCCAGTTCCAGAAATTCACCGCTTACCCATCCGTCTCCATGTACCATGGCCGGGAATCCCCTGTTGTTTTGGTGGAACAGGGAACCCCGCACCCTGGCCTGTACGCGGGATACTACTCTGCCTTCAAGGCATTTTTTGTAATTAAAAAAACCGTCCAAAAAGCTGCCGTAAACAAAAAGACGTTTGGGATCATCATTAATATTTACGGCAGTTTGTTTCTCTGTCAAATTATCTATTCCGGCCACCCGTCAGAATTCCTTTCCTTCATGGCCCTTTTTGTCCCGGCTATTTTCCTCGATAGCCTTGATGGCTTCTTCTATGCCCCTTGCTATGTCGGTCATGGAAAGGCAGGGCGCAGGCGCCGGCCTGTCAGCTACCTGCGCCGGGATGAACGGTACATGGATAAATCCGCCGCGTACGGACGGAAAACTTTTTGCGATATGGTACAGCACCCCATACATTAAATGATTGCAGACAAAGGTACCTGCTGAATTGGAAACGCTTGAAGGCAGTCCGGCCTTGCGGATCTTCTGAACTATGGCCTTGATCGGCAGACTGGAAAAGTAGGCGTTCTCTCCGTCTTCGTAAATCGGACCTACAGGCTGATTTCCCTCATTGTCTTTGATCCGCGCGTCGTCTACATTGATGGCTACACGTTCCGGTGTAATTTCAAAACGGCCGCCTGCCTGCCCTATACATAAAACCACATCGGGCTTTTCTTTTTTAATGGCTTTGACGGTATTGTCGATAGACTTGCGGAACACAGTGGGTACTTTGAGTTTTACAATGTTTACCGTTCCGATTCGTTCCGGAATTAATTTTACCGCCTCAAGGGCAGGGTTAACCTTTTCGCCTCCAAAGGGATCAAAGGCTGTTAATAGTAATTTCATAATACTTTCCTAAAATGCCAGAATGTACATCAGAATAATATGGAGTATAAGCAATACGCCGGCAATCGGCAATTGGGATTTTATGATCACATATTTATCTTTTACTTCAAGCAAAGCAGCGGGCATTATGTTGAAATTGGCGGCCATAGGTGTGACCAGGGTTCCGCAGTAACCGGCTGTAAGTCCCAGTGCGCCTACTACTACAGGATTGGCTCCCTGCAGGATAAGGAAGGGGAGTCCGATGCCGACAGTAATTACGGAGAACGCGGCAAAACCGTTGCCCATTATTATGGTAAAGAGCGCCATTCCTACGCAGTAAACCGCGGTCGCAATAAAATGCGAACCATCCGGGATTATGGCGGATACGCCTTTGGCTATAACAGTGCCGACTCCGGCAGCTGTAAACAGCGCACCCAATGCGGCCAAAAGCTGGGGCAGTATTCCTACAGGACCTACGTTATCCATCAGCCTTGAACCGTCCGTGACCGTATTTTTAACGTGGGTTTTGGTTATCACGAACGCGACAATTAACGCGACCGCTGCAGAAATTCCGATGGCGTTGTTCGCGTTAATCCATTTGATAAAGAACGATGCGACAAAGACAGCTACCAGCGCGAGACAAAGCGGCGGAATCAAAACTTTAAATCCGATCCTGTCCGCTTCCTTCCTTGTGCTCTCCGGAGTGGGCACATCGCTGGCGCTTTGTTTAACCCCGCCGGAAGCGGTAAGAGCCGCGATGATCACTACACATAACCCGACTATCCATTTTGGTATATAGGGCCCGGCGATAAAGGTGAACGCCAGGATGAACCAGAACAAAACAGTTGTAACGCGGCGTTTTGCGTTATTGTCCAGCAGTGATTTAAGGCCTACCAGAATAAAAATAACGCCTATAAGGCAGTAAAAAATTTCGGCAAGTACTGTATTAAGATTCCAAATCATTTGGCGTCTCCTTTTTTATAACCGTATACCATGTCCAGTGCGCGGTCAAAAAGGAAGTCATGAGCGACGCCGACAAGGACTGCCAGCACCGCTATCGGAATGGACATTAACGCTATCTGCAGGGCGTCTACCTGCTGGCCCTGTTCAACCAGGGTTGAAACAATCAGCAGTGTACCGGAAGCGCCCATAAAACAATTCTGGGCCATAAAGTTCCCGACGTTCTCGCTTGCTGCACAGTAACCCTTGATTTTGTCGATGGTAGTTTCTTCAAGCTTACCATACCTCGCGACTGAAGCCGCGTTGGCCATCGGTTCAATCAGCGGGCGGATAAACTGGGGATGGCCGCCAAGACGTACGGAAAACGCCGCCGAAAGGGAGCGGACGGCAAGCCAGATGGATATGATCCCTCCGGATGTTGCCATCTTGAATTTCCGAATCAAATCTACGGCCTTGTCTTTAAGGCCGTACCGCTCACAAATGCCGATTACCGGCAGCGTGAGTACAAACAGTGTTGCCAGCCGCTGGCTGACAAAGGAACTGCCCAGCACCGTGAGAATCTGTTCGGGGCCCATACCAGCCACCAAACCGGTTACGATACCGGCAACCACTACCACGGCAATGGTGTCGAATTTAAAGATAAACCCGACAATTACGATGAGTACCCCGATAAGTTTGAGGACTTCCACTTTTTCCTCCTGATTTTATTTTACGGAATTCCGGCGTTTGCCAAATAATCCGTTTATTAAAATTATCAGGGTAATATATTAAATCGTCAAGGAATTTTTTTAAAAAATTCGCACAATCCGTCCGCAATTAATTGATGGCCAATACTGTTTGGGTGGTTGCTTTGGGACAGCAGGGAGTTCAGATCGTTACCGGCTTCGATATATTCGCCGAATTTTAAAAATGAATCTGACAGACCAACCTCAAATTTGTCCGCCAAAGAACGGATCTGTTCTGCATGCAGTACCAGATTTTTCCAGTTATCATCATTGATCAGGTATGATGTATCCCAGCTCGGCGTTAACAATATAACCTTTATGTTTTTTAACAATGCTTTTTCGATCATGGAACACCACGCCGCATAAGCTTTTTCCAGCCTGATCCTTCTGTCATTAAGTCCGTAATCAATTGTAACAACCGAGGGATTGTGGTTAAGGACTTCATTTACAAACCTCTTGGCTCCCAGGTCCGATGTCTCCCCGCCGATTGCTGTAACAATTATATTTACTGCCGCAAACGGAAACGCCTGTTTAATTATTTTATGAAGCAAATGCGGATATGATTCAAAAGTATTTACTGTCGGCGTCGCAAAATACCCGGCCGGCACGCTGTGCCCGTGGCATACGATGTTTATCGTTTTATTGTCCGGCCAGGCTTTGGACAGTTCCGTCAGTACAGGTTCAAGGTAGGTTAATGGGTTTGCACTCATTCCTGCGCGTCAAGGACTTTTTTAATCCTGTCTATATTCTGGCTTGCAAATACGTTTTTTGGATCCAGCACCAGTACAGTTTCCCAATCTCCAAAGGCCAGCAAATATTCCTTTTGATATTCATAGGCAGTGCCGCGGTTCAAAAACGCCTGCGTGTATTTTGGATCAAGGGACACCGCCTGGGTATATTCACCGATGGCTTTTTCATAATCACCCTGAATGCTGAATAAATTTCCCCTGCTGTAATAAATAACCGGATTTTTGGGATCGAGTTTTATTGCAGTTTCATAATCCGCTATTGCCTTGTCAAATTCTTTTTTATATGTATACGCGTTGCCCCTGTACAAATAAGCGTCCGCTACTTTGGGGTCAAGCCTGATTGACTCGGTAAAATTGGTAACCGCGACAGTATAGTTTCCCTTGTTCAGATATAAAATACCGTCATTGTATAAGGCTTCAGCCCTCTGGCAGGACGAGAAACCTGCCGCAATTATTGCAAGCAGCATAGCCGGAATTAATTTTTTCATAATAATGATTCAGATTATACTTAATATTTATTTTTGTATATTACATAAAAAATCCTGTAGCTTGCCACATGGATAAACAATGCTGCCAGGGCCAGCCACTTACCGGTTTCATTATCGATTAATAAAAAAGTCAATAAAAGGACAACAATTACAAATAATGTTATAAACCATGCGGTAAATCCCGCTTTTTCGCGCAGCCTGATATTCCGTTCATCTTTTTCATCAATTTCAAGCTGCCTGGCTTTTTCCGGATTTTTTTTCGTACCTTTTAACATTACCATAAAAATAGCCCCGGGTACGATTAAACCTACTCCAAAGCCGATCAATACCGCAGGCAGATGCCGCATTACTCCGTTTGCATCCGGAAAAAATGCTGCTGTTAATAAACCTGCCGCGAGGACGGCAATCCCGATGAATAAAAGCAAGGATTTGGCCTGTTTTTTCATTTTTTTTCATCTCCTTCGTAAATAAATATTTCTTCAATCGCCATTCCAAAATACCGCGCAATTTTAAAAGCCAGCAGAATGGACGGATTATACCGTCCGCTTTCCAGTGAACTTATTGTTTGCCGCGATACTTCCAGCGCAAGCGCAAGTTCCTCTTGCGTAATGTTCTGCAGTTTCCGGATTTCCTCCAGTTTGTTACGCAAAAAAAAGCCTCCATTTAAATGGAAAGTTAACTTTACATATATTTATAAATCATGAAAAATGAAATGTCAAGCATACTTTCCATTATTTTATACTTGACAAAACTGCATTTTATGTCATACTGATATAAACCTTACTGATAAAAACCATTTATTTAGGGGGACTTTATGAACACAGTAATTGAATTACTCCATGATGGAGCCAAAAATCACGGCGATATGGCTTATCTGGGCGGTAAATCCGGTGATCAATGGAAAACTTTCAGTTTTAAAGAATCTGACAGACTTTCGTCCGCGTTCGCAGCGTCCCTGATTAACCTGGGATTTAAAAAAGGCGATAACATCGCAATCCTTTCGGAAGGCCGGCCGTCCTGGGTTATCGCTGAGTTCGGTATTCTGAAAGCCGGCTGTGTTTCTGTTCCCCTGTCAACCAAACTGCTTGATGACGAACTGGTATTCAGACTGGATCATTCTGAATCAAAAGCGCTTCTTGTATCGGAGAACAGTTTTCCCAGAGCGCTGGATTCACTTAAGAACGTACAAATAAAACCGCTTATAATAATTATTTCCCCGCGCAATCCAAAAATCGAAGAAGCCGCTGCTTCCATTAAAGCGTTTTTTTATGACGAACTTGTTGCCCAGGGCGAAAAACTCATTGGTAATCCGGGTAATGATTACCAAAAAAAACTTGATGAGATCGAAAAAAATCTTGCCGCTGACGATACGGTTACTATCAGTTATACATCCGGGACTACCGGTAATCCCAAGGGGATAATGCTGAGCCACCGCAACTATATCGATAACGCGGCAAACTCGATACAGATAGTGCAGGTTGAAAAAGGCTGGAAGAGTCTGATCCTTTTGCCCCTCGATCATTCATTCGCGCACACCGTCGGGCTTTACATCTTTTTGATCCGGGGTATGACCATGTATTTCCCGGATTCCCAGGGCGGGCCGCTCGCCTCGCTCCGCAATATGCCAAAAAACCTGCAGGAAGTAAATCCGGATTTTCTGCTCACAGTACCGGCCCTCTCCGGTAATTTTATGAAGAAGATGATCTCCGGCATTGCGGAAAAAGGCGGCTTAATCAAAGGCCTTTTCGAAGCCGGGCTAAGAGCCGGGATCGCCGGAGCCGGGAACGGTTACAACAAACCTTCGTTATTAACAAGAATACGCAATTACTTTCCGTGGGCAATTGCCAACGCCCTTATCTTTCCAAAACTGCGGGAAGTCTTTGGAAAAGACATCAAGTTCTGCATCGGCGGCGGCGCCCTTCTGGAAATCAAGCAGCAGGAATTCTTCAACGCGATCGGCGCGCCGGTTTACCAGGGCTACGGCCTTACCGAGAACTCGCCGATCATCAGCTCTAACTCCGCGGCTAAACACAAGTTCGGCACATCAGGTGTTATCATCCCGAACCTCGATGTACGCATAATGAAGGAACCGTCATCTGCCGATGTAACATCTGCCGGCGCGTCCTCTGCCGGCGGCGGCAGCCATGAATGCGCAGCCAACGAAATCGGCCAGATCGTAACGCGCGGCGGTTCGGTAATTAAAGGCTATTACAAAAATCCGGAAGCCACAGCCGCAGCATTAATTGACGGCTGGCTTTGGTCAGGAGACCTTGGTTACAAAGACGCTGACGGCTTCCTGGTTGTGACCGGCCGCGAGAAAGCGCTTTTGATCGCAGCCGACGGCGAAAAATACAGCCCCGAGACCATCGAAGAAGCAATAATGAATACTTCCGTTTTTGTAAACCAGCTTATGGTTTTTAACGAGCAATGCAAGTTCACCAGCGCCCTTTTTACTATCAATGCCGAAGAACTCAAAGCCGCTGTAAAAGAAAAGGGAATCTCAATTGAAAATGACAAAGACATCGATAAAAATGCCGACAAAATAATCGACCTAATCCGCGATGACATCGCTGCCTTTGCCAAACACCCCGATTACGCAGGCATCCCGGCTCAATGGCGGCCCGCGTCTTTCGCAATCATCCCCGGCGTCTTTGACGAAAGCAATGGTCTTGTCAACTCCACAATGAAGCTTGTCCGCCAAAAAGTCCGCGGCCAGTACCGCAGCAGACTCGATGAAGTCTACGCAACAGGTTCAGCAGACCCGCATCTGGCCGGCAACCGGGAAGCGCTGAGGGAGATTTTGGGACATGGCAGGGGAGTGTAACGAATGGGCGCCGGGAAACAAAATAAAAAATTATAGTAAATTTTTTGGCCTTTTTCAATTTTTATTTTGCACCTGTTCAAAGTATCTCAATAACATCCCTTGAAAGGCCGGTATCTTCCGCGATCTCGTCTGTCGGCCGTCCGCGGGCCTTCATTCTCCGGGCAATTTCCATACTGCTTTTTTCCATTCCTTTTGCAAGCCCTTTCTCAAGCGCCATTTCCGCTTCTTTACGGGTATTTTCCGCTTCTTTTTTTATTTCCTCCATGTACTTATTGGCACTGATATTATCCCAATAAGCCATCTGCTGCATCTGATAATGATGTAACGCTTCCTCGTCTCGCAATATATAATCCTGCTTTTCCTGCGCCTTCTGTATCGCGGTATCCATTTCCAATGCCTCCTCTGCCAGCTCCGGCGGACTGCTCGGGTCCAGCCAGGTCAGCCACCGGTGTAAGGGATTGTT
>WQZG01000095.1 GCA_009780855.1 Treponema sp. | reverse complement strand
TGTCCTGTGATCCATTTACACCGGTACCCGCGGTTTTCCCGGCAGCGGAGGCTATTCCCATACCTGCGGCGGACACAGTATTTTTTTCTGCATTCTGCGTAACCTGTATGCTGATTTTAGGAATCTGCAGATTAACGCCTTCTACCTGGACAGTAAGGGGATTGAACGTAAAATTATCGGTTTCCAGGGCAATAATTACTATGGGGTACCGGATAATTTTATCGCTGCCCGGACCGGTAAAGGGCAATTCTTCAAGAATAAACCCGGCCGGCACCATGCCGCGCAAAAGCGATCTGGGAGCAGGTTTGGATGTGTCCCAATTCTGTAATGCAAGGGTAATTTCTGCCTTTTGTCCCTGAACCAGCGAAGCAGGAATTTTTTCCCAGCGCACTGCGGGAGTGATCCCGGCAGCCGGCTGTACCGGACTGGTAACCCTGAAAGTTACGGGGCTTGTAACACCTTTTTTTATTCCCGCTGAAACGCTGAAAGCTCCCAAAGTAAAAGCGCCGGATGATTTTAAAGAAAAAAGATATTCTAAGGATGTCCACATTTCAGGTTCGGGAGCCGGCACATTGGCCGCAGCCTGCGGTTTGATAAACCTTATCGATGTGCGTACCCGTTCCAAAACCATTCCCTGCGGAAACTGGGGAGGCTGGACATTAACTTCCTCCGGGACCGGATGATCCGCAAAAATGGTAAATACCCAGTTCCCTCCTTCAACGGGACTGGCCGGCGAACTTGTAGTCTGCAGTTTAAGGCTGCTGTCATCCGCGTATACGGCAATAACCGAAGTTAAAAGCATGAGAAAAATGAAAATCTGTTTTACTGGCCTCAATAATCCGGCCAGACAGGATTTGAATCTCCGGTCCATTCGTTTCTCCATTGATCCTGCTCCCTGCGGCGCAAATAATCATAAAGCGTCCTGACTCCCTGCCGGACTTCGTTTGCCCCGGATACACTTTCCGATTCTGTATCCCCCTGGTTTGCGCCCTGCGAGCCTGCAGCCGGCTGGACAGCGGCGCTTTCATTTTTATTCTGCATTGAAAGCGCCAAAAGGCTCAATTCAAGGTTGCGTTTTGCGTCCAGGCGGCTGCCGTCAATTTCCAGAGCTCTGCGGAATGATTCCGCGGCGCCCTTAAAATCATCTTCCTCAAACTGTATAACACCGGTATTAAAATTGAGACGGTAACGCAATTCATTATGGGCGCTGCCGGTACTGCCGATTATGTTCTGCGCGGCCGCGTATTGCCGCAGGGCCGCTTCATTTTCGTCCAGCGCGTAATAACTCAGACCCAGGCCGTATTCGGCATAAGGGCCGGATTCATCAAACCCGGAAGCTTTTAAATAAGAAGATATGGCTTCATTGTACCTTTGTCCGGAATAATAATAATTGCCTTCAATAACCAAAAGTTTGGCTTCCAAAAATGAACATGATGAGAACAGAACCGTAAACAGAACTGAAACAAAAAGCGCGCCGCCGGCGGGATTTTTTTTGCGGAAGCCAAGAAGCCTGGACAGGCCAAAACAAACAAGACCTGCAATTACAAAAAGCTGCCAGCGGGCAGTACTCTCGCGGCGGAATGCCCCGGAAGATTCACCGGCCATCGAACGGTAAAACCCCGCAAGGGAAGCTGCGCAGTCAGGGCTGCTGCCATCCGCGTAAATCCCGCCCGAATTTTCGGCGGCGTTAATCAGTGCATCTTCGTGCCGGCTGCTGATTACCTCTGTATTGTCAGGAGCAAGCAAAAATCCGCCGGGCGCGGCAGGGCTTTTTTCCACAGGGATCCGCGCGCCCTCGTTTGTTCCAAGTCCGACCGTACTTACGATAATGCCTGATGCAGCCGCGCTTTCCAGAGATGTCTGCAGTTCGCCGTCCAGACTTTCGCCGTCAGTAAAAAGGATGATCCCCCTATGCCTGTTCATGTTATCACTGAACGCTCCAAATGCGGCGTTAACAAGGGATTCCAGATTGGTGCCGCTGCCTGTAAGGAAAGTATCATCCAGGCTGTCAAGAAAACCAAGGACCGCCTCGGAATCCCAGGTCAGCGGAACCATCAATATCCCCTTGCCTTTTCCGGCCGCCGCGGCAAAACGTATATCGTCAGACCTGTAACACAAATCCCGCGCTATAATCAAAGCCCGCTGCAGCCTTGATATATCCGCGCCGCCGGACTGGTCCGGACAATCAGCGGCGTTCATGCTCCTGGAAATATCAAACGCAAGGACCAGGTCCAGGCCGCTGCGGGTGTCAGGTACAATATCGGAACCCCAGCGCGGACCTGCAAGGCCCATGATCATAAAAAAAGAAAAAATTACAAAGAACACGTCAGAAAGCGCGACGCGGGAAATTATTCTTTTTTTGACGGTTTCTTTTTCTTTTTGCGGCGCAGGCGCGGCAATAAAATCAGCGCCGTGTTCCCGTTTTTTTAAACGGATAAAAAACATCAATATCAAAGGTATTTCCAGAAAGAGTAAAAAAAGCAGCTCAGGTTTTTCGAAACTCAAAGGAAAGCCCCCAGTACGTTTATACGGAAGAACCGCGCCGCAAGCAGCAGGAAAAATCCGGCCGCAATAAAATAAAATTGAAACGGCTCATTGTGCCGGATTATACCGGATTTGCGGACAGTCATTTCTGCCTGGTCAAGCTGCTTAAAGGCAGAGGAAAAAGCGTCGCCTGATGTTGCGGAAATCCAGGTCCCGTTTCCCTTTTTTGCCAGGTTCTCAAGGGCCTGTTCGTCATAATGGGATTCAAACGTACCGGTCCGGCGCATTTTGGTTACAGGATCAAGGTAATTAACCGGGACCTCGCCGCTGCTGCCGACTCCTATTACCCAAAAGGAAATGCCCATTTCTCCAAGCAAAGCTGCCGTAGTTTCCGGATGAACTGCGCCCGCGTTATTTTCACCGTCGGTAATAAGCACCACTGCCTTCCTTGGAGCGTTTGATTTGTTTATATGAAAAGCGGCGATGCCGAGTCCCATTCCCAGCGCCGTACCGTCTCCAAGTTCGCCGATAAACAAACTGTCAAGACGCGTAAAAAAACTTTCCCTGTCTGTTGTTAGAGGTACAAGCAAAACAGCTTCCTCGCCGACGGCCGCCAGACCAAGACTGTCGGAAGGCCGGCGGACAGCAAAATCCCGGATTAGATCCCTGGCTGTTTCGAAACGGCTTCGGCCGTTCATGTCGAGGGCCGCCATGCTGGGGCTTATATCCATAACAAAAATAATGTCGGCGCCGCGGTTAAGCCAGATTGTCTCGGTATAAGAAAAATGGGGCCCGGCCGCAGCGACCAGGAGCAGGGAAACGGCAATCACTTCCATTACGAAAAATAATTTCCCCGGCAATCCGGAACGGGGCGGAGCCTTAAAATAAATTCCGCCGGGCGGCCCCAGGGGCGCGGCCAGCGTAAAAAGGGGCTTTAAAAACCTGAGCAAAATAAACAGGCAGGGTATCAGCAGAGGTATAATTACAAGCAAATACGGCCTGTCAAAAGCAAAGTTCATTTATATAAATCCATTTATTTAATTCCGCCCTGTTCATGCTGTTTATTATTCATACTGTTATTATTCATACTGATAAAAAAATCTGAAAGTTCATCGCAGATACCTGATACATCGGCCCTGCCGGCAGGATTGCCGGAAAAACGCAGGTTATCCCAGCGGCGGAAAAACGCGCAAAGCCCGCCGGATTCCGGCAGCCCCGCGAAGTCCGCCGGCAGCATGGTAAATTCAAAAGGGGTCAGAACACGGCAATCAATACCGGTAATAAAACTAAGGAATTCACGGAACTCCAGCGCCAGCAGTGTGAAAAGTTCATTAAGTCTTGCAGCATCGTTTTGATAATCGCCGGCGCGCAAAAGTTTTATTTTTTGTTCCAGGGACAAAAGGAATTTCTTTTTCTTAAGCATTTTGCGGAAAGGGACCAAAAAACGGCGGGACCAAAAAATTCCTGCGGCGCCTATAACCAGAATAAAAAATAATATCCCGATTCCGCCGTAGACCAAAAGACCGGTGCCGGGCACTGTAAGGGGAAGAGCCGGTCCTGATAATGACATTATATCCGGAGTTAAGATTGAAGCGACATTGAATTCTATGCCGTCCAGTTCAAACGGGACCGAACCGGAAGACGGAATCTCAAGCACCGGAAGCTTAATATTGCCCGGAGCAAATGAAACAAAATCAATAAGCAGTCTTATTCCTGTACTCCGTTTTTCAAGTTCCATTCTGTTAATTTCCAGATCTTTTATTTTTGGCATTTCGTCCCTGTTCTGCAGCACAAAGGCAGGCGCGTCATTAAAAACAGGACCCAGAATGACTACCAGCCGGCCCCTGTCTCCGACATAAACTGTCTGCGGGATTAGGTAAACATCCGCCGGTAAAATTATCTCATCATCAGATATTTGCGAATATAAAGGTACAAATGAAAAAATCAGGAAGAAAAAAGATAAAAAATAAAAGGCTGGTATTTTATGCCATGTTAACAGGCGCGGGGCTTTTGCGATCATATACGGCTCTCGTGCGGCATCCGCGATCTGCCAAAGAAACCGGCCAGAACAGCAGCCGCATCATCGGACACGGACAGGTTTAAAAATGCCGCGCCGGATCGCCGGATTATTGCCTCCAGTACCTGTCTGCGTTCCTGGTGCCAGAGTTTCCAGGCAGATTTAAAACCTGCAAAGGCAGGCGAACGGACGGTTCTGCCGGTTTCCGGATCTTCAAGCGTAAACATACCGCGGTAAGGGATTTCGGTTTCCATTGAACCTGCAATGCGGATGGCAATAACATCATGATGCCTGGATATTTCGTCCATTTCCTGTTCCCAGTTAAGTGAATGGAAATCTGAAATTACAATTACCAGGCTGCGCTTTTTTAAAAGACGCGCCGCGCCGGCAAGCGCCAGTCCAAGTCCTGTGCCTTTTGCACGCGGCCTGTTCTCCAGGGCAGCGGTTATAAACGCCATGGTATGGCTTCTGCCCTTTCCCGGCGGAAAAATTTTCTGGATTTCATTGTCAAAAAAAATACCGCACAGACGCAGCTCCGAATGCTCCGCAGAAAACGCAATCAGCGCGGCCGCAAGTAGGCCCTGCTCGTACAGGGTGTAACCGCCGCCGGCAGTATGCATGGACGCAGAATTATCAAGGATTAGACAGATAGTCATCTCGCGTTCTTCGCGGTACATTTTAACAAAAGGAACCCCGAACCTTGCGCTTACATTCCAGTCTATTGATCGGGCGTCGTCTCCTGTTTCATACCGTCTTACTTCATCAAACTCAATCCCCTGCCCCTTGAATACAGACCGGTAATCGCCGGATAAAAAATCTGCGGCCAGCCCTTTGGCAAGGATGGGAAAAGGCGCGATTTTGGACAGAAGCTCGGCGCGATCCATATCAGGGCACTGGCAGCAGGGAAAGAATCCGCGAGATTACGGCGTCGGAGTCAAGACCGTCGGCTTCGGCTTCGTAGGAAAGAACAAGGCGGTGCCTCATTACCGGATACGCGGCTGCTTTTACATCCTCGGTAATAACATAGGAACGGCCTTCAAAAAGGGCCCGGACCCTGCTGCAGCGGCAGAGAGCCAGCGAAGATCTGGGCGAAACACCAAAGGCAATATATCTGTAAATATTATCGCGGGCAAGGCCTTTGCCCGTAACCGGAATCTGGCGGGGCGGTCTTGTAGCCGCGCTCAGTGAAACTATATACCGCATGATCTTGGGATCGATAAAAACCAAATCCGCGGCCCTGCGCAGTATATCAAGATTTGCGGAATCCAGGACATGGGCAAGCGGTTCCGGAGGAAGAGCCGGCGAAGAAACAAAAGAAGGGGCAAGGTTTAAAACTTTAAACTCATCCTCGGCGCCGGGATAAAGGACCTTCAGTTTTAAAAGGAAACGGTCCAGCTCCGCCTCCGGCAGAGCATAGGTTCCTTCATGTTCTATCGGGTTCTGGGTAGCTAGCACAAAGAACGGATCCGGAAGCGCGTAGGATTTTTCCCCTATTGTAACCTGGTGTTCTTCCATGGCTTCAAGCAGGGCCGACTGTACTTTGGCAGGCGCCCGGTTAATTTCATCGGCAAGAATCACATTGGCAAAAACCGGCCCCTTGCGAACCGAAAAAATTCCGGCGCCCTGCTCCCAGACAAGGGTACCGATTAAATCGGCCGGCAGCAGATCCGGCGTAAACTGGATGCGTTTAAAAAGCAGCCCGGTAATCTCGGCCAAAGCTTTTACAGCCCTGGTTTTGGCAAGTCCCGGCACCCCTTCAAGCAGAATATGCCCGCCCGCTATCAAAACAGTAAGCAGGCCGTTAACCATCTCATCCTGACCAATGATTCGTTTGGCCAGTTCCCCCCGGGCGGTCTGCAGCAGGTTCTGGGAAAGAGGTATCAGGTTTTCCTGCAGAATTGGCAAATCCGGAGAATTCGTTCCGTCCATGGTGTATATTGTAATCTCTGGTTTGAATTTTAGAAAGCCCCATGGTTTGAGTACAAACCCGGTTTGAGTTCAAACCTTGACAAAAACCTTCATTCCGCCAAATATTATTCATAATGAAGGGGTAAACACGATGAACCAACTGGCAGCCGAACTTAATTCCGTACTTGAGGGAACCGTCGCAGGCAGGCTTATGTCGCCGATGGGCAAAAGACTCTATTTTCCCAAAGGCATAATCGCCCAGTCGGCGGAAGCAAAAAAATCAGCCAAAACCGCCAACGCGACTATTGGAACAGCCTGCAGCAAGGGCAGCCCGTTAATTTTATCAGCGGTCGCGGAAAGCCTGCCCGGGTTAAATTCGGAACAGGCTGTCGCGTATGCTCCCACAGCCGGTGTTGAGAAGATCCGCACCGAATGGAAGAAACGCATTATCGAAAACAATAAATCCCTTGACCCCAACGGCTTCTCGCTGCCCGCGGTTGTACCCGGACTTACTTCCGGTATTTCATGCATTGCCGATATTTTTTTACCGGAGAACGCAGTCATGATCTCAAGCGATCCGGCCTGGGATAATTACAGCCTAATCTTCGAGGAACGCAGGAACGCTGTTATGCACAATGTGCCTTTTTTGGGCAGAGACGGACTTAACCTTGAAGCAATTAAAAACGCTGTCAGGGAAGAAGCCAAAAAAGGAACAGTGCGGATCATTCTGAATTTTCCCAACAATCCTTCAGGATATTCACCCACAAATGCAGAAGCGCAAGCTCTCTCGCGGTTGTTTCTTGAAACCGCGGAATCCGGCGCTGATGTGTTAATTATTTGCGATGACGCTTACTACGGTCTGTTCTACGAGGACAACATTTACCGGGAATCCCTTTTCAGCATTTTTGCCGGCCTGCATAAAAATATTCTGGCAGTAAAAATAGACGGACCCATCAAGGAAGATTTTGTTTGGGGGCTTCGGATTGGGTTTGTAAGCTTTGGGTCCAAGGGAATGGAAGAAAAACATTATACTGCCCTGGTTACCAAAATTATGGGAGCAATCCGTTCGTCGGTTTCCTGCGCGAACACGCCGGCCCAATATATCATTTTAAAGTCAATGGAAGACAAAAGAACTCCGGCAGAAAAATCGCAGTTCAGGGATATGTTAAAAAGACGTTATCAAAAAGTAAGGGCTTTTATCGATAAAAACCCCGGAAACCCTGCGCTTACACCGCTGCCGTTTAACTCCGGATACTTTATGAGTTTTACCTGTAAGGGAGTCTCCGCGGAAAAACTTCGCCTAAAACTCCTTGGCGATTACAGCATAGGAGTGATTTCGCTGGGCGACAACTGCCTTAGGGTCGCGTTCTCAAGCCTTGACGAGGACCAGGTTGAACAGGTTTACCGGACCATCTACGATACTGCCGCGGGAATGATTTAGTCAAAGTTTAAAGGGAGGTTTTATATGTCTGGTTCCGCTGCCTTAAAACCGCAGGAAGACCGCAATGATTACACATACGCGGATTATCTTGCCTGGGATGAAGAAGTCCGCGCAGAGATTATTTACGGCACAGCCTACATGATGGCGCCGCCGATTACTGTTCATCAGCGGATATTGATGCATTTATCCCATAAGTTTTACAATTATCTTGAAGGAAAAACCTGCGAAGTATTTGTCGCGCCTTTTGGGGTTAGGCTTTTTCCCAAACCGGATCGAAGCGATGATACTGTTGTTGAGCCCGATATTCTGGTTGTCTGCGATCCGGCAAAAATTGATGAAAGGGGCTGCAACGGTGCGCCGGATTTGGTTATAGAAATACTGTCTCCGTCAAATTCCAGCATGGAAAAATTACGGAAATTCAACCTCTATCTAAAAGCAAAAGTCAGGGAATACTGGGTAGTATCTCCAGACGAAAAATATATCGAAGTTCATATTTATAAAGACGGCCATTATCTGACCAAAAGTTACGGGATTAATGAACCGGGAATCAACGAAAACGAGAGGGCAGAAGAAATTATACCGGTATCTGTATTGCCGGGTCTGACAATAGATTTGAAGAATATTTTTAAGTGAGATTATTAAGTGAGATCTTAAACCGGGATTATCCAACCGGAATATATACAGGAGTGAATTATGCAATACCGTGAGTACGGCAAAACAGGAAAAAAAGTTTCGATGCTTGGATTTGGGGGGATGCGCTTCGGCGAAATCGACAATCATGAAAAATGCGTGGAAATGATGGTTACCGCCGCGAAGAACGGGGTGAACTATTTTGATACCGCTCCTGGTTATGCAGGGACAAAAAGCGAAACTGTCTTTGGTCTGGGCTTCGCCGAGTTAAGGCGCCTGGGCCTCCCCTATTACTGCGCTACCAAAACTTTCAAAACAACAGAAAAAGACTTACGCATTGAAATCGAAGCCCAGCTAAAGAGATTAAATATTGACTCAATTGATTTTTATCATGTCTGGTCTCTCAAGTCACCGCAGGACTGGCACAGCAGAAAGCAGGATAATGTACTGCGGACTTTCGCCAAATTAAAGGAAGAAGGCCTTATCAAACACATCTGCGCGTCCAGCCACATGGAGAGAAACGATATAGAAGAACTCCTTATGGAAGGAGTTTTTGAAGGGATTCTGTTTGGTTATTCAGCTTATAATTACAGGACAAGGGAAGCCGCGTTTAACGCGATTAGGGCCAAAAAGATCGGGGCCGTAGTCATGAATCCCCTTGGAGGCGGGATTATCCCCCAGCATCCGGAACTCTTTGGTTTCTTAAAAAAAGGAAACGAGGACATTGTATCCGCGGCTCTGGCCTTCCTCTGGGATCATCAGGATATTACAAGCGCCCTGGTCGGCTTTAAGGATTTGGCCCAGGTAAATGAGGCATTAAAAGCCGTGGATTTATATAAACCACGGACCGCCAAAGAGCTGCAGGCTGTAATGGGAGGATCTTCCGCCTCAATGGAAGGGCTCTGTACCGGCTGCAACTATTGCAAAGATTGCCCCCAGGAAATACCTATTCCAAAATATATGGATTCCTATAACCAATTGCTTCTCAAGAAAAACGGGACATTCGAGGAAGTCAGCAACAGGCTCCGCTGGCATTGGGATCTTGATACCAAAAAAGCCGCAGAATGCACTGCCTGCGGACTTTGCGAGAAGGCTTGTACCCAACACATAAATATCATCGAAAGACTGGAAAAAATTGCTTCCCAAAAAGCGGAATAATCCGGAAGTTGCATTTTTATTGGAAACCGGAAAAAATATCCGGGGTCTGGACCTGGAAAGCGGACTGACTTCCATAAATTGGGATTTTGAAACATGGTTAAAAGTAACAGAGACTTTTATTCAAACAACACCCGTCCTGCTCGAAAAAATCGGGCAGGTAAATCCAATAAATTTGAGTGAATATACCATAATTGTACACGGCATCAAGAGTGTCTGTTACAGCATTGGGGCGGCTAATGCAGGTAATATGGCCAGGGAACTGGAAGAACAATCCAGGTCAGGCAATTTTGGCTTAATAGCAAAGAAAAACCTCGAATTTATTACAATAATTGCGAATCTTCTCAATGACTTGTCCGTGTTAATGGGAAAATACGGGGAACAATTCAAAAAACCGTTAAAAGATAAACCGGATGACAATATACTCAGGGAAATTATCGGGTTTTCCCGGGATTATGATATCAATAATCTGGAATCCGCCATTACCGAACTTGAAAAATATAGTTATACAGAAGGCGGTGAACTGGTCCGCTGGCTGCGGACCCAGTGCAACGACTCGGGATTTGCAGCAATACAGGAGGAGTTGGCAAAAATCCAAAAATAGGATAAACAGAAAGTGTAAGGAGGGCTCTTAATGGTAAAAGAAAGACAGATAATTATGCTGGTAGACGACAATATGGCCAGCCTTACAATGGGAAAAAATATATTAAAAGAAAAATACGACGTTTATCCAATATCATCGGGAGAAAAATTTTTTGAAATTTTACAAAAAATAACCCCCGATTTGATCTTGCTTGATGTTTCAATGCCTGATATGGACGGTTATGAAGTAATCCGGCGGCTCAAGGCGTCCAGAAAAACCCAGGATATACCGGTAATTTTTTTGACTTCAAGGGATGATCCGGGAAACGAACTGGAAGGCCTTTCGCTGGGCGCAATTGACTATGTTTCCAAACCCCTGTCCCCTGCCCTTCTTATCCAGCGAATTGACAACCAGCTGCTTCTGGATTCAAGAAAAAAAGAACTGGAAAAATATAACCACCACCTTAAAGAAATGGCCATGGAATTTTCCAGCCAGAACAGCGAACTGCTGCTGTCAATCCTTGGAGCAATGGCGGACGCAGCGGAGTCCAGGGAAACCGCGATCAGCGGCCACGGCAAAAGAATCAGCGGGTATATGCAGATTATGCTTAATGAACTGGGCGCCAAAGGCATTTATCAGGATGAAACCGCCTCCCTTGATGTAAATTCATTGATACCGGCTTCCAGACTGCACGATATAGGCAAACTATTTATCAGTGATGTGCTGCTTAATAAAAAAAGCGCGCTGACCGCCGGCGAACTGGAACAAATTAATTTACACCCGGTCCTGGGGGCTGATTTTATCGATAAGATATCATCAGAAAAAAAAGAACACACGCTTCTAAAATACGCAGGGATTATTTCATTATCACATCACGAAAAATGGGACGGAACCGGTTATCCAAAAGGATTAAAGGGAAAAGAAATTCCGCTGCCCGGAAGACTGGCCGCCCTTGCTGACATTTATGACGCGTTGATCTCTGTGCGGCCCTACAGAAGCGCGTTCAGTGTAAAGTACGCACAAAATTTTATTATTGAAGCAAAGGGAACCTTCCTTGACCCGATCCTGGTTGATATTTTTGGCGATAACACCGCCAGGTTTGCCGGGATTGTCAGCGGGAATCAGGTTTAAACGGTTACGGATACCAATGATTGAACTAAAAGATATAGCAAAAAGTTACGCGCAGGTAGAAGCGGTAAAGAAAGTTGATCTGTTGATACCGGAAGGCAGTATTTACGGAATCATCGGCAAAAGCGGTGCAGGCAAATCCACGCTCCTGCGTATAATGAGCCTGCTGGAACCTCCGGACAGGGGAGGAGTATATTACGGCAGCATGAGGCTTGATACCCTCTGCGGAAAAGCGCTCCTGGCGCAGCGGCGAAAAATGGGAATGATCTTCCAGAATTTCAACCTGCTGTCTTCGCGCGATGCCGCGGGAAATATCGCCTATCCGCTGGAAATTGACGGCATGAACAAAAAACAGATTGACATGAGAGTGGACGAGCTACTGGAAATGGTAAACATAAGCGACAAAAAAAAGGCCAGGCTCAGCGAGATGTCGGGCGGACAGAAACAGCGGGTCGCGATTGCGAGGGCCCTTGCGGCCAATCCGGAGATCCTTTTTTGCGATGAGGCAACCAGCGCCCTTGATCCCCAAACCACCCGTTCCATACTTTCGCTCATAAGGGAGCTTAAAGAAAGACTGCGAATCACCGTTGTTCTGATTACCCACCAAATGCTTGTAATCAGATCAATCTGCGACGAGGTTGCCGTACTGGAACAGGGCCTTATCGCAGAAACAGGCACAGTGGACAATGTCTTTAATTCACCAAAAACACAAGCCGCAAGGGAAATGATCTATGCTTGAAAAAATCCTTGAAGTGCTTTACCTGCTTCCGGTCCCGACAGCAGAAACAATTTACATGACCCTGGTTTCAACCTTCCTGGCCTGTATTCTGGGTTTCCCCCTGGGAGCCTTCCTTTACAGCGCGTCCCCGGACGGGCTTAATCCCAGGGGTATTTTATATAACACAGTATCCAGAGTCGTCAATATTCTGCGTTCAATGCCTTTTATAATTCTGATGATCCTGCTTATTCCGCTCTCCAGGATTATTATCCGGACCAGCATAGGGCCTACAGCGGCCATCATACCGCTTTCAATCGCGGCCGCTCCGTTTGTTGCCCGTGTATCGGAATCGGCCCTGTCGGAAGTTGATAACGGCGTAATAACGGCGGCCCGCGCAATGGGATCGACTAATTACCAGATAATAACGAAGGTACTTATCCCGGAATCCCTCCCGGCCCTGGTATCGGGTCTGGCATTAACCATAATAAATCTGGTAGGATATTCGGCAATGGCAGGCGCAATCGGCGGCGGCGGACTGGGAAGCCTTGCAATAAATTACGGTTATTACCGGTTCAGAATGGAAGTTACCCTGGGCGCGGTAGTAATAATCCTGCTTTTTGTGGAATTGGTTCAATTTACAGGCAGTTCGATAAGCAGACATCTGCTTTCAAAACGCTGACATAACAAGGAATAACAAGGAGTTAATATGAAGAAAACATTTTTGGCTGTTGCGTTAATTTTGGTTTCATCGGCAATGATTTTCGCGTCGGGCGGCGGCGACAGGGCAAAGACCCTGATTATCGGAGCGACTCCGGTTCCCCATGCCGAATTGCTTAACCTGGTCAAGGATGATCTGGCTGCCCAGGGCATTACGCTGCAGGTGCGGGAATTCAACGATTATGTGCAGCCAAACGAAGCCCTGATCGCTGGTGATTTGGACGCGAATTTTTTTCAGCATACCCCCTACCTGGAATCAAATGCCAACTGGAAAGCGCGTCTGGTATCCGCGTTCGGCGTTCATGTTGAACCGCTGGGTCTTTATTCCAGGAAATATAAAAACATTAACGATTTGCCCATGGGCGCCAATATAGCGATTCCCAATGATCCGACTAACGGCGGCCGCGCTCTTCTGCTGCTTCAGTCCAAAGGGCTTATAACCCTTTCGCCCAACGCCGGGCTTACAGCCACAGTCCGCAGCATTGTAGCCAATCCCCGCAATTACCGTTTTACCGAACTCGAGGCTGCCCAGCTTCCCAGGTCACTGGATGACGTTGACGCAGCGATAATTAACGGTAATTATGCGCTCGAAGCCGGCTTAAATCCCGTTAAGGATTCATTGATAATCGAAGGCGCGGATTCTCCTTACGTAAATACAATAGTGGTCAGAAAAGGTATGGAGAACGATCCCCGCATTAAGGCGCTGGAAACTGCCCTTAAATCGCAGAAGGTCAAGGATTACATCAACACCCATTATAACGGCGGAGTAATCGCCGTTTTCTAAACGGCGGCAGTTTTTTGAACTGCGGCCGTTTTTTAAAGAGGAAAATATGACTGTAGCAGACGCGGTTGGGCTGCTGGAAGGAAAATTCTTTTGCAACGAAGACAAGGCCGGAATGGAAATTCTGTCCGCCTGCGGCGCTGACTTAATGAGCGATGTAATGGCCTTTGTAAAGGAAAAAGTATTGCTGCTTACCGGCCTGGTTAATCCGCAGGTAATCAGAACCGCCGAACTGCTTGATATACACGCAATAATATTTGTACGGGGAAAAACTCCGGGAAAAGAAATGCTAAACCTGGCGGAAGAAGCCGGCATAATACTGGCAGGCACTAAACATACCATGTTTATTACCTGCGGAAAACTGTACGAAGCCGGCCTCAAGGCGGGCGGCTCAAGAAAAATCTGAACGCCGTATTATCAAAACAGCGTATTGTTAAAGTAACGCATTGAAAAATTGTCAATGGACGAGAAAACCGCTTTGCGGCAGGAAATAAAAAAAACACTGGCCCTGCTCACGCCGGAACAATTCCGCAAAGCGGGAGCAGCGGCGGCTGAGCTGGTTCGTTCGTCGCCGTGCTGGCGGCAATATAAAACCGTCTGCCTCTTTATGTCCAACAGTACCGAAATTTACACCCTGCCTCTTGTTAAAGGCGGACTGACCGACGGTAAAAATATTTTTTTGCCGCGCGTAATGGGAAAAAAAATATTATTTTACAGGATAAGCGCGGAATATCTGGAACAAAGAAAAACCTGGCCCAGAGGTTCGTTTGGAATACGGGAGCCGGACCCTGCGATCAACGGGACGCTTGAACCGGGAGATTTTCCGGCGCTGATACTGACTCCAGGTATGGCTTTTGACCAGAAAGGAAACAGGCTGGGCCACGGCGCCGGTTACTACGACCGGTTTTTTGCCGGACTTGATCGGCAGGTAAAAACTAATTATCTGGCAGCCGGGCTTTGTTTGGAAGC
>WQZG01000094.1 GCA_009780855.1 Treponema sp. | reverse complement strand
TTCGTGGATGGCAAATTTCGGAATTGATCCCGCGCAGTATAAAATGGAAATTTACGGGTTACTGGAAAAAATTTTTAAGGGCCTGGGAAACAGTGAAAATTTTAATGCTCCGCCTGGTTTAAAAGACAGGCTCCTGCGGCCTGTGCGGCAGTTGGGTTATCGTTTCCGCGCGGAGGTTTGCGGGCATCTTTACCGTAAATATTGCCTGCTTACCGCGCTTTCCTACGGCAATACCGCTCCTTCAAATACCCATCAGGATGCACTTGTTCAGTTATATAACGCGTTTGAACCTTATCCGGGACGCGCCCTTGATTACCTGCGGGAAGCCCGTAATTTCGAGGAACCGCTTATTCCGCGTTCTGTTCCTTCCTGGGATCTGGAAGAAGGCGTGACTGCCAAAAACCGGAACCTGGTTATCAGGGCTCTGCAGAATTTTGATCCGTTCTGGGAACGCAGCCAGATTGAAAAGGCTTATACTGAACTTGCACGCAAAGGTCCCCTTTCCAGGCAGCCGCTTTCCCGGCAGGCGGCCGAAGACCTTTATGCCATTAACCCCGGAGCGCTGCAGCAGAATAAAATTATTCCTGAATTTTCCCTGAGTACCGCAGGATTTACTCCCAAAACCGTAAACATTCTGCGCGGAGCGGTAAAAGACGCCGGAATCAAAATCAACGATAAGGAAAGCTGCCGTTATACCCTGACACTTTCTGTTTATAACAATACCGATGTTCTTTGTGAACTGTTTGATTATAATCAGAGTATTATTAAGCAGGTAATAAAAAATTTACCGGTTAATTCCGCGGATGCCGCTGCATTTTCGCGGGCCCTGCGGGACGCTATATTTAACGGATTCAGGCCCTGATTCTTAATTATTTTTTACACTTATCCAGAATTTCCTTGATTATCTTGTCCGCGTCTCCGTAAGGAACCTGGCAGGTGCCGACCTGCTTGTGTCCGCCGCCGCCGTATTGCAGCAGCATGCTTCCCACATCCACTGTCGCGGAGCGGTTAATGATGCTGTATCCGACTGTAATCGCGCAGTTTACCTTGTTTTTGCCGTCAACAACCCAAACTGATATGTTTTGTTCCGGGTAGAGGGTATAAATTAGGAAACGGTTTCCTGCGTATATGGTCTCAACACCCCTAAAATCCGCATAAATTACCGGTCCTTCAACTTTACAGGTTTTTTCAAGCATTTCCTTAAAAAGGGCGTTTTGCTCAAAATACAGGTTTAGTCTTTCCTTTACATGGGACATTTCCAGAATGGTTTCGATATTGTCAGTCGTACAGGCTTTTGCCAGTTCCTTCATTAAATCGTAATTGCTGATTGTAAAATTCCTGAACCTGCCAAGTCCGGTGCGCGGATCCATAATGAATCCCAAAAGGATCCAGCCCCTGGGGTCCTTGATCTCATCAATGGTTAAATCCCCGGAATCTACCTTGTCCACATACCGGATCATCTCCGCAAAACGGCCCAGTTTCGCGTCTCCGCCGTAATATTCATAAACTACACGAGCGCAGCTTGGAGCTTTTTTGGAAACTCCCTCAAAATATGTTTTTTTGCCCAGCCTTTCTGTCTCGCTGGAATGATGATCGAACCAGAGTTTACAGCCCTTTATATAGGGAATATTGGCAAGAATGTCGTTGTCATTCGCCTCGACAAGACCGTCCTGGATATCTTTTGGATGGACAAATTTCCATTCATCAACCAAACCCATATATATGAGAAGGGCGCCGCATGCCAATCCGTCAAAATCCGACCTGGTTAATAATCTCATTATTTTAGCCTCTAATGTATTAATATAACATTTTTTTTGGGATAATACAAGTTAAAAATTCTGCCGGTCAATCATTGCTTTATTGTATGTTAAAGAAAAACCTTGTGCTATACTGGCAGTATAATGATACAGGTTCGCAATGAAAAACTAAGGCAGCCGGATGCGTACGCGCAGGCAGTTATCGATAAATGCGGTTACTTTGTTATGGCTGTAACCGGAGCAGACGGATCTCCCTACTGCGTGCCCCTGTCAATGGCAAGGGAAGGGGAGTGGCTTTATTTTCATTCTGCCAAAGAAGGACATAAGATCGATAATTTAAGAATCAACAGCCGTGTCTGTGTAACCTGCGTAGGTAATTACAGGGTCCAGCCCGGCAGATTCAATATTGAGTATGAGTCGGCGGTTGTCTTTGGAACCGCCTGCGAAGTCCTAACGGCTGAAGAAAAAATCAGGGCTTTAAAACTTATCAGCTGGCGTTACACGCCGGAGCACATGGAGGCTTTTGATGCTTCCATAGACAAGAGCCTCCGGCGGACCGCTGTCTGGAAAATTCACATTGACGAAATCAGCGGCAAAGGCGTAAGTGAATTCGCCGGTCAGGAACAGACCTGCCGCTGAAATTCATTTTTGGCCGTAGTACGCGTTTGGGCCGTGCTTGCGTTCCCAGTGTTTTTTTATCAGGTAATCCGGCAGGGGGGCTGCCTGCGGATTTATGGTAAACGTAAATAGCGCCATTTTGCAGATTTCTTCCAGAACCGCCGCGTGGTAGACCGCTTCTGCCGCGTCTTTGCCCCAGGTAAACGGTCCGTGACCCGCGATTAAAACCATTGGCATTTTTAAAAGATCTTTGTTCTGTTTAATAAAAGTTTTTATTATCAGTTTCCCGGTTTCAAGTTCGTAACTTCCCTTTGCTTCTTCTTCGTTCATGATTTCCGAGCACGGAATTTCCTCCGGTCCGTAATCGGCATGTGTTGTTCCCAGAACCGGCACGCCGCGCCGGGCCTGCGCAAAAGCGACCGCATACGGTGAATGTGTGTGGCATATACCCCTCATCGCGGCATCCGCCCCAAACGCCCTGTGGACGAATTCGTGGTAAAGGGCCCGGTGTGTGTCTGTATCCGATGAAGGCCTAAGTTTGCCGTCAACGGTTTTTCCTTCCAGATCAACTATTACCATGTCCTGCGGTTTAAGTTCATTATATGCGACGCCGGAAGGTTTGATGGCAAAAACATGAGCTTTTGGGTCAAAGGCTGACGCGTTGCCCCAGGTATAAATGGCCAGATTGCGTCTGGCTATTTCCATATTTGCTTCATACGCTTCTTCGCGCAGTGTTTTATAAATTTCGCTCATTTGTTAATCCCCTTTGTCAGGATTGCGCTGCCAGCTCTCCATAAAAGCGCCGAGCTTAAGATAATCCCTGTAAAGTTTATCATATATGCCTGTCATATTTTTACGGGGATTGTAGGTTTTCTCAACAGGCGCGCAGAGGATTTTTTGAGCTGCCGGTATATCGGGGTAAAGACCGGCGGCAACCGCCGCGAACATGGCCGCTCCCAGAGCCACACTTTGATCTCCGGCCGGTACGCTGATGGGCATATTTAAAACATCTGCCAGGATCTGCATTATAAATGGCGACTTTTTTGCGACTCCACCGACCCCGATAATCCCTTCTATGGCGATTTCTTCCCTGCGGAACCGTTCGACAATGGCCCGCGCTCCGTATGCGGTCGCTTCCGCCAATGAACGGTAAAGCCGCGGAGCGTCCGTTCCAAGGGTAAGCCCCGCCGCCGCCGCTCTTAATGTCTGATCGGCGTCCGGAGTGCGGCGGCCGTTGAGCCAGTCCAGGGCTGTTACCCCTGTTGCCGAAGGTTCAATTGCTTCCGCTGCTTTTGCGAGCCCGGGCAGAATTTTTTCGTGCAGCGAGTCTGCGATTTTATCCTTTGTTTTCGAATCAATGCCTTCAACTTCCTCCAGCAGTGTTTCGATCGGCCAGGAGATAAGCTGTCTGAACCACGCGTACACGTCGCCGAATGAACTTTGTCCGGCTTCGTATCCGATCATTCCGGGAACTACCGAACCGTCAACCTGGCCGCAGATTCCGGCTACAAGTTTTTCCTGTTTTTCTTTTGGCGCTACCAGTACATCGCAGGTTGAAGTTCCCATTACCCTTACCAGCCAGCCAGGTTTTACTCCGCCGCCTACTGCGCCCATGTGCGCGTCATAAGCGCTTACCGCGACAGGAATTCCTGCGGGTATGCCAAGCCGCTGCGCCCATTCCGCTGTCAGGGCGCCCGCGCTTTTATCGCTGGTCCAGGTTTCTTTTCCGAGGCTATCGGCAATTTTTACCAGTCTCTTGTCCAGTTTTGAAAGAAAATCCGCGGCTGGGTATCCGCCAAAAGAGGCGTCGCCAAAAGAGGCGTCGCCAAAAGAGGCGTCGCCAAAAGAGGCGTGCCACATTGCCTTGTGTCCCATGGCGCAGCGGCTCCGCTTGATTTTGTCCAGCGAGGAGGCGCCGGTTAATAATGAAGTCATCCAGTCACAGTGTTCGATAAAGGTTGCGGCTCTGTCCGCGATTTTTGGATCTTCGGCATAGACACGTAGTATCTTGGACCAGAACCATTCCGCCGAATATACGCCGCCCTCGTATTTTGTAAAATCCATCCCGCCCCAGGTCTTTGCCAAATCGTTTATTTTGGCGGCTTCCGCTATGGCAGTGTGATCCTTCCACAGAACAAACATCGCAGCCGGATTTTCCGCAAACTCCTCCAGCATTGCCAAAGGCGTTCCCGTAGAATCTGCGGCGCAGGGAGTGGAGCCTGTTGTGTCAATGGCAATTCCCTTGACCTTTGCGGCCACTGTTTTACCGGCTCCCAAAACAGCCTTCTTTACAGTTGTTTCAAGTACTTCAATATAGTCCCGCGGATGCTGGCGGAACCTGTTGGCCGCGCTGTCGCAGTAAAGACCTTTTGTCCATCTTGGATAATTCATTACGGCCACGCCTGCCTGGCTGCCGTCCGCCGCGTCGATTAAAACAGCCCTGCAGGAATCGGTTCCGTAATCCAGGCCCAATACGTAATTTTCGCCCTTTGCCAATGCCATTGTTTTACCCTTTTATTTTGTCGATAATCGGTGAATCCAGACCGTTCTCGTCGGGAATGTTTTCCCTTACATAAATATCTAAAGGCATTTCAACGGCAGGGTCAATGGAGCTTCCAAGTACTATATACCGGTACAGGCTCAGCAGCGCCTGCCTGCTCTGCTCCTGCGGCCTCTGCGAGATTATCGCGTCTATACGGCCTTCCATCAAAAGTTTGTGGTTGGCCGGCACCAGGTCGTAGCCTACTATAAAAAAATTCCCCTTCTTCCGCCTCGCCTCCGCAGCGTCAGCTATCTGGTGTACATCCGCATACGATACAAATACCCCCTGCAGATTTTCTTGTTTCTTTAAAAATCCCGTTATTTCCCTGTTGCTCAGCACCATCCCGTCCCTGCGGGCGTAGTTCTTGATAACTGTCTTTATCCCCTGTTCCTTCGAATAACTTAAAAAGCCATCCCTGCGCCTCCCGATATGGTAGCTCCTGGGGTCGTATAACACCGCAACCGAACCGGTAATTTTCCCGATAAATAGATGGAGGAGCTTACCCGCAAGGTATCCTCCTCTGAAGGAATCTTGCCCTATGGCGCAGATTGGTTTTGCGCCAGGGAGATCCGCGTCAAAAAAAGTGTAGGGAATACCTTTTTTTTGCAGGCTTACGGTAAATGGCCTGGCTATATCGGGGAACAGGGGAGCCAGGATAACGCCGTCCGGCTCCCTGGTAAGTATCTGCCTTGCGCCCCTGCGGAAGGCGGCGGGGTCATAATGGTTAAATTCGATAATCTCTGTTTCGATGCCCAGGGAAGCTACTTCATCTGCGCCGCTTTTGATGCCGTGGATGACCTGTTCCCAGTAACCGGAATCGAGGTTTCTCTGCGGGACCAGTGCGCAGAAGCGATAAGCCTTGTTTCTTTTGAGGCGTCTGGCTATGGGATTGGGGATGAAGTGATATTTGTCGATTATGGCCCTTATTTTGGCGTCAGTCTCGGGTAAAACCCTGCCGCGGTTGTGAAGTACGCGATCGACAGTACCGATTGAGACGCCTGCGAGTTTTGCTATTTCCCTGACGGTCATGTTATTCTTTTACCTCTAACATACGGAAAGTAAATTCAGCTTATCCGGGAAAATTGGGCTTGTCAAATTTTTTTGCTGTTTTTTTAAAAAAAACTTGACAAAAACAAAATTTACCCCTTAAAATGTGTACGAACACATGTTAACGTACACGCGGTTGTTTATGATTGCGGTTTACAATAGAATTGCGGCAGGCAATGTGTATTATTTGACACGCACGGCCGGGGAGCGGGAATGGCAGGAGAAAAAATCATAGTCAAGAGCAAGTCCCATTATTGGCAGCGCGCCTGGATGCTCTATGCGATGCTTGCGCTGCCGGTAATCTTTTTTGTCGTATTCCGGTATATTCCCATGACGAATATCGCGATAGCTTTCAAGGATTACAATATTTTCCAGGGCGTCTGGTCGAAAGGCTCACCCTGGGTAGGGTTAAAGTATTTCCAAAAAGCTTTTCAGTCCAGGGATTTCTGGAACGCGATCCGCAATACCCTTATGCTTAACCTTCTGGATTTGGTGGTTGGGTTCCCCGCTCCAATTATTTTGTCTTTGATTTTGAACGAACTCGTCTTTAGGCGGTTTAAAAAACTAACCCAGACCATTGTCTACCTTCCGCACTTCCTGTCATGGATTATTGTTTCCAGTATCGCTACCAGGCTCCTTGCTCCAAGCACCGGCGTTGTCAACATTTTTTTGGGTAATACTTTTGGCATAGCTCCCATTGATTTTCTTATGGACAAGGTCAGGTGGGTAATTACCTATGTATTATTTGGTGTTTGGAAAGAAATGGGCTGGGGCACCATTATTTATCTTGCCGCGATTACAGGGATAAATCCGGAACTGTATGAGGCCGCTGAAGTGGACGGCGCAGGGCGGTGGCGTAAACTTTGGCATATTACTCTGCCTGGTATTAAGCCGACCATCGTCATTTTATTGATTATGAATGTCGGACGTATTCTGGGTATTGAATTTGACCGTCCGTATACGATGATGAATAACCTTGTAATTGAAGTGGCCGATGTTATTTCCACCCTGGTCTACAGGGTTGGAATCAGGTCATTCCAGTATTCCTATACTGCGGCAATAGGGGTTTTCCAGTCCGTTGTCTGCGTTGTATTCCTTGTCGCGGCCAATACATTCGCCAAAAAATTCGGGGAACGCGGTATTTGGTAAGGGGAGATTGAATAATGGTTAAATCAAGATTCGCCAGGATCGGCGATTGGGTTTTTGCTCTTGTCTGTATTCTTGTTATTATGATATGTCTTCTGCCCATGCTTAACTTGCTTGCCCAGTCGCTCAGCAGTTCACAGGCCGTAATCAACCGCAAGGTTACGTTCTGGCCGATTCTGCACAATATACAGGCCAATACCTTTCATTTCGGCGCTACCCTGGATTCCTATAAATACGTGTTTCTGGATCCCAGCTTTTCCCGTTCAATGTACTGGACAGCAATTCTTACCGTTATCTGCACCCTGTGGTCTTTATTGATTACCATATTGTGCGCGTATCCTCTTACATATTCGTGGCTTAAGGGCAAGGGAATAATCAATACGCTGATAATATTTACCATGTACTTCAGCGCGGGAACTATACCAAATTATATTTTAATGAAGAACCTGGGGCTGCTGAACAACCCCCTTGTCCTTATTCTGCCCAACTGTCTCTCGGTTTTTAACATGATAATTCTGCGGAGTTTCTTTTACGGTGTACCGGACAGCCTTAGGGAATCGGCGGAAATTGACGGGGCAAATCCGTTTACAGTACTTGTCCGCATCTATCTGCCCCTGTCCGCGCCGGTTCTGGCCACGCTTGCGCTGTTTTACGCGGTCGGACGGTGGAACGGATTCAGCGACGCCCTTCTGTATATTAACGCCGCACCGCAGTATGTGCCCATCCAGTTAAAGCTTTACCAGTTAATGCAGAATATGACATCCATTGAAGTAGCAACTGTTGAAATGGTTTCCGGGGCGGTTCCAAGGGCATCGGACGCCATGAAGGCCGCGGCGGTGATGTTCGCGACCCTGCCGATTCTGATAGTATATCCCTGGTTACAGCGTTATTTTATAGCCGGTGTTACGATAGGCGCTGTCAAAGGGTAAAAACCGGACAAAGGACCGGTTAGTTATTTTGGCTTTTAGTCTGTACAGCATAGTACAGACAATAATAGTTTTATGGAGGAATGTATGAAGAAAGCATTTGCGGTTCTGGTCATTCTTGCAATGACTTCCGCACTGGTTTTTGCGTCCGGCGGCGGCCAGTCAACTGCAGCGGCGGCAGGCCCCACCAAAATAACGGTTGAGCTGTTTGATCGCGGCACTGACGGCGGTAAATCCCAGGCAGACAACAATGCCTGGACACAGTGGGTCAAGGATAAGTTACTCAAGGATCTTAACATTGATGTGACCTTCTTCCTGGTCGGCCGCTGGACCGAGAATACCGACATCATCAACCTGATGGCAGCCGGCAGCGCTCCGGATCTCTGCTATACCTATAATACAGGCATGATCTCCAGCTTTAGGGATCAGGGCGGTATTCTTGATCTGTCACCGAACGTAGACAAACTACTGCCGGACATGAAGAAACTGCTTGGTTCAGATCCTGCTTTTGCCGGCAAAGATTTTATCTGGCGCAATCTGCAGCCGGACGGCAAAATGTATTCGATTCCCAGCTACCGTGTCGCCCTTGCCATGAGGAATACCTTCATCCGCAAAGACTGGCTGGACAAGCTCGGACTCCCCATTCCCACAAACAAGCAGCAGTTCCATGACGCCCTTGTTGCCTTCCGCGACAAGGATCCCGGCAACGTCGGCAAGAACAACGTAGTACCGTACGGTCAGGATTTTGACGCCCGCTGGGGATTGGCCAACATGGTAGAATCATTTGTTCCTGCCAATATCAGTGACAGGGATCGTTATGTGTATGCCATCGCCTCCCGCAATATTTACATGCCCGGTTATAAAGACGGTATGCGTATGATGAACCAATGGTACAACGAAGGCCTCATTTTCCGTGATTTCCCGCTTTTGAGAGTTACCGATGATTTCTATAACCTCATAAAGAGCGGCGTCGTGGGAGCCTTTGGCGGCAACTGGGATCTTCCCTTCAGGACCGATTACAATATCATCACCGATATGGCCAAAAACGTACCCGGCGCAAATTTTGTTCCGGTGGACTGCTTTGAAAATTCGTCAGGCGTAACTGTAAAAGACATGTACGACAAAGTCGGCCTTCAGATTTTCGTTCCGTCATTCTCCAAAGTTCAGACAGCAGCCCTGCAGTACCTCAACTGGATCTGCATAAAAGACAATTACAGCTTCCTCCAGATCGGACAGGAAGGCGTCAATCACACAACAGTTAACGGAGTTCCCCAGATTATCGCACGCCCCGCCAATGATCCGTGGATTCAGAACTCTGCGCAGAACATTGATATGACCCCGCCGATCAACGGTATTGAAATGGGCAGCGATGATCTCAACGCCAGGGTACTCGCCCTGACCTATGCCGGCTTTGCTCCGGACGTCATTGTAAACGCCTACTCGCTCTCCACCAGAAACGCCCGCGCTCCGGTTGTTGTCAATGCCCCCACTTCCAAGGACGGCACATACGGCCAGACTCTCCAGGACAAGGCAGATGCCCTTATTGCACAGGCAATCACTGCTGCTCCCGCGCAGTTTGACACCGTTTGGGACAACGGCATAAAGGACTGGCTGCAGTCCGGCGGACAGGAAGTAATGGACGAAAGGGCCCAGATAGCCAATACTTTCTTTAAATAACAATTCGCTGCATAAAGGCCTGTAACGCAACTGAATTTTACGTTACAGGCCTTTTCTTAATTGATTCGTTACACATTATATGGAGGTGTACATGAAGAGAGTCGTTTCTGCATTATTTATTATGCTCGTAACTGCAGCGATGGTATTTGCCAGCGCCGCACAGCAAGCTCCCGCACCGGCAGCTGCAGCTGCCCCCACCAAAATTGTAGTTGAAATTTTTGACCGCGGCACCGACGGCGGCAGGACTCAGGCAAACAACAATGTCTGGACCCAGTGGATCCATGACAAGGTATTGAAAGATCTCAATATCGACGTAAGTTTCTTCCCGGTAGGGCGCTGGTCTGAAGATACCGACATCATCAACCTGATGGCGTCCGGAAACGCCCCCGATCTGTGCTATACCTACAACACCGGCATGATCGCCAGCTTTAGGGATCAGGGCGGTATTCTTGACGTATCCGGCCTTATCGACAGACTGTTGCCGGATATGAAAAAACTGCTCGGCAAGGATCCCGCGATTGTCGGCCAGGACTTTATCTACCGCGATCAGGACCCAATCACCAAGAAAATTTACTCGATTCCGTCCTATGTAACCCGTCTTTCCCAGAGGAATATTTTTATCCGCCAGGACTGGCTGGATAAACTCGGACTCCCGCTGCCCAAGACAACACAGCAATTCCACGACGCCCTTGTCGCGTTCCGCGATCAGGATCCGGGCAATGTGGGAAAAAACACCGTTGTTCCGTTTGGACAGGATTCCGATGCCCGCTGGGGATTCGCCAGCATAGTTCACGCTTTCTTTGATCCAAAACTGAGCGACAGGGATATGTGGATTACCAGATTCTCGGATCGGCCCATTCTTGTACCGGGTTACAAGGAAGGTATGCGTATGATGAACGCCTGGTACAACGAAGGCCTCATATTCAAGGATTTCCCGCTCCTCAGAGTCACCGAAGATTATTACAATATCATCAAGTCCGGTATTATCGGTTCATTTGCCGGAAACTGGGATCTCCCCTGGAGAACCGATTATGACATCGCCGGCAACCTCGCCAATAACGTACCCGGCGCCCAGTTTGTTCCCGTAGACTGCATCCAGGCTCCCGACGGCGTTACCCGCAAGGATATCTCCGATAAGCCTGGCCTGCGGATCTTCGTACCTGCTTTCTCCAAAAATCAGGAAGCCGCGCTCAGGTACCTTGACTGGCTCTGCCTCTATGACAATTTCCATTTCCTGCAGGTTGGTACAGAAGGTATCAATCATCAGATGGTTAACGGCGTACCGCGGACAATTGCCGCTCCGGCCGGAAGCCCCTGGATTCAGAACTCCGCAAACAACATCGACATGACCCTGCCCATGAACGGCGTGGAAATGATGGATCCGGATCTCAACGCCAGAGTACTTGCTTTTAGTTATGGAAATACAGACCCCAACATCATCGTCAACGCCAACAACCTTTCTGTAATCAATGGCCGCGCTCCTGTTGTATACCAGGCGACGACAACCAAAGACGGTATTTACGGTCAGACATTGCGCGACAAAGCCGACGCTCTTATTGCCCAGGCTGTAACCGCCAAACCGGCCGATTTCGACAGGATTTGGGACGCCGGTATAAAAGATTATCTGTCTTCCGGCGCACAGGAAATAATGGACGAGAGGGCCGCTCTCTGGAAGTAATCATGTTTTAGGAATCGTGTTTTGATTGAAAGGGCTATCCGGGAAGTTTCCGGGTAGCCCCGTTTTTTTATTTTTATTTTTTTTATAATGAAAGTACACCAGTCTTTTAAAATAACAATTACCGCAGCTTTTTTTGCCGCAGTTTTTATTTTTGCGGCAGCAGGCTGCCAATCAAATACAAAAGGTACGGTTGTGAAAGAAAACCCCTTATATACGGAACTTGCCTGCGATGTTCCGTCCCTTGCGGAGAAATACAGGGATCTGTTCCTTGTCGGCTCTACAAGTTTTATTGACGAATCTTATTATTACCGGCACGTAAATGTTACTACCCCGGAGAACGAACTAAAACCGGGTCCTGTACATCCGCGCAGCCCGGCGTTTCTCAATGATACCGGAGCCGGATACGGACAGTTTTTTGAAGATTTTAAGCCTGACCCGCAAAACCCGGAATGGAACTTCGCGCCGGCCGATTCCCGGCTGGGCCCTGCGCGCGGCCGGAATATTAATTTCCACGGACACACCCTTGCCTGGAACAGCCAGTCTCCGCAGTGGATGGTAAACATTGTACCCGACGATCCGGCAGGCGGCAGTTTTGCCGGTTATAATTTTACAAACGGGAATTTTATCACACGGGGAAGAAATCCTTCTCCGTCAAACAGTGCCGCAGGCAATATACAAATAAGCAAGGAAACTGCCCGCAGGATTTATTATGACCATATTTTCCGGGCCATGCGCCATTATTCATCAGATGATGTCCGTTACGCCGGCAGCCGCCTGGATAACACTGATACCGGCGGCAAATTTGAATTTTTGTCCTGGGATGTTTTAAACGAAGAGATTAACGATACCCATTCATCAATAATACCTGTTTTCCCCGATGAATGGAGAAAGGTTTTGCGGCATACTTCCTGGCTCCGCGCAATGACCGGCGATGACTACGGCGAGACCATGCAGCATTATGTGTATCTGCTTTTTAAGTACGCCCACATCGCCGTTCCCAACGCAAAGATGGCTGACGCTTTTAAAACCAATTATGCTGATTTTCCGGATTATTTAAAACAGGACAGCCATGATGATGGCGGCAGCATTGATCGCTACATTGCGGGGAAACCTCCTGTTTTGTATTACAACGATTACGGTCTTAACAGTCCCACAAAGGCCAAAGCGGCCTATAACATGATCGCGGAATTAAATACCCTTTGGAAAACCGATCCGCTTTACGACAACAGGAATCTGATAGAAGGCATCGGACTGCAGGCCCATTATACCGTTTCCAATACGCTGGAAAAAGAAGTACGCGCCTCTCTGGAATTGTTTAGGGATTTAATGGATCGCGGCCTGCTCACAACAATCGCGGTTTCCGAACTTGATTTGGTTTGCGGACCGGCTGCTCCGGGAGGCATGGTAATCGGCGGCAATCTCCCCAGCCGGACCCAGGCTGACGCCGTAGGTTACCAGTATGCCCTGCTGTACAGGCTCTTTGCCGAGTTTTCACCGTATATTCAAAGAGTTACAACCTGGGGCCTTGCTGAACCAGGATGGAACAGCCACCTGCTTTTGTTCAGGTCAATCAACGGCAATGTGTACGCGGCCCCGGGTTATTACGGCGCCTATGATCCGGATATTTTTATCTCCGGACATTCATACCTTGATGATTATTTTAAGCCCACAGCTTTGCAGGGTAAATCCCCTTTGCCGTAAGATCTTCCAGACATTTTACCGCGACTGCCCGGTCTTCCCTATAGGTGACTCCGAACCAGAGTGAATCCGCGTTCAGGGCGCGTATTTTAAGGAATCCGTTTTTAATAAAGGAATCCGCGGCTTTCGGCAAATAACATTCAGCCTTGAGCTCCCTTGCCGATACCTTAATAAAATCATCAAAATATTTTTTAAAATAAGGCAGAACGCTTGCCGGGTATCCGAAGAAATTCATGGATACCGGAGTGTCGGCGGTCAGGTAACGGATCGAGCCGTCCGCTGATGTGTTGAATATTTTACCGTCCTTCTTTTGAATGGAAACCAGTTCATCGACCGATTTTAAATAACCGTTTTCGATCTCACAGACGCCTCTGGCAACGGTTCCCTGGGGGCTCAATGTAGGTTCCAGCCTGTAGGGAACTATGGCGCCGTCTTTTACATTAGGATCGCCCAGGTGTTTTCCAATGACGGCAAACGCTTCCCTGCCGTAAAAGTCATCTGAATTAATTACCGCGAAGGGCGCGTCAAGTTTATCGGCCGCGCAGAGCAGGGCGTGGGCTGTTCCCCATGGTTTGGTCCTGCCAAGATTTTTTGCTTCTTCAAAAAATGCCGGAGGAATAAGGGAATCCAGTTCCTGGTAAGCCAGTTCATATTTTACTTTTCCCTGCATGCGGGAAAGGATCAATTCTCCAAAATCCTTTTCCAGATCATGGCGTATTATAAAAACTACTTTTTCAAATCCGCCGCGCAGCGCGTCATAAACCGAATAATCGAGGAGCACTTCCCCGTTTTTTCCAATCTTTTCCATTTGTTTGAGACCGCCGTAACGGCTTCCCATACCGGCAGCAAGAACAACCAGAATCGGACCTTTCATATAATTCCCCTTTTGTAGTGCATCCAATGTACCGCAATTTAAAAATTAGTTAAAAAACAAATGCCCAAAAAAAGTATTGCCTTTAATATCTCCACATCTGTTTTTTTAATCCATTCAAGAGCCCTGGTGCTGCACAGTTGGTTCCCGTACCACCAGAAGAGACCCATCTGCGTATCAATGCGCAGGGTATATTCGGTAAAATCATCTTTGCGGCTCTGGTTCCCAAAAAAAAGCCAGGCAAGCTCTTCCAGTATTTCGCCGAACTCTTCGAGAATGCCCGGATATTTTTCCTGTTCGATTCCGGCGATAAAGGCCGGCAGTCTGTCCAGAAGGTTTTCCTTGCGGCTTTCTTCGGATTTTTCTACCCATGTTTTTTGGATCAGCAGATCCAGATTATTCTGAAAAGAAGCAAGAAGATTCTCCAGCTCCCTGCCGGATTTCAGCGCAGATATAAGCGATAAATTTTCCCTGCCCAGACCAAGTATCTGTGCAAAATTTTTTATGCACTCAATGGTAGGACTTTTGCCTTCTGCGTATCCTTCCGGGGGAAACAGATCAAGGGCTATACTCCGGTATTCCTCAGGTATTGCATTATTTGCGCAATTCGGACAGCTAAGCATATATTCAAGATGATGATATTTTAAAAAAGTGTCAACACGAGTTTGTTTCAAAAATGTATACCCCCTATATAAATTTATTCGGGGTCCTGTCAGGGAGGATCCGTGCCGCTGGACAGCGGCCCGGCCTCCCCCCTGACACCCCTCGAGAATTTTTT
>WQZG01000093.1 GCA_009780855.1 Treponema sp. | reverse complement strand
TTGTTTCATCCCTCATAATGGCTTTAATCTCCATTTTTAAGGGCTCATTTCTACTGGTTTTTTCCGCCAAAATGGCTCATTTCTACTGAACGCACTAGGGCTCATTTTCGCTGATTTTCAACAGCAATAAAGTGAGAAATTAGTAATATATATTGGTCTTTCACGTCCTTTTTGGTAAAATGCTTTGTATAAAGCTCTAACTTAATGGAGGGATTAAATGAATTATATAAAATTTGGAAATACCGGAATGGATGTATCCCCCATCTGTCTTGGCTGCATGAGTTTTGGTGACGCTTCTACAGGGTTTCAGGGCTGGACACTGCCCGAAAATGAGAGCAATGCGATTATAAAGCGGGCAGTTGAACTGGGAATCAACTTTTTTGATACCGCAAACTGTTATTCTCTTGGCACAAGCGAGGAATACCTTGGCCGGGCTTTGAAGGAATATACAAAGCGGGATGAAACTGTAATTGCTACGAAAGTTTTTTTCCGCATGGGAGACGGCCCAAACAGGCAGGGGTTATCCCGCAAAGCAATCATGCAGGAAGCTGAAGCAAGCCTCAAACGCCTCGGAACCGATTACATCGACTTGTACATTATTCACAGATGGGATTATTCAGTTCCCATCGAAGAAACCATGTCTGCATTGCATGATTTGGTAAAATCCGGGAAAGTACGTTATATCGGAGCAAGCTCCATGTTTGCCTGGCAATTCAGGAAAACATTATATACAGCGGAGAAACATGGATGGACCAGGTTTGTATCCATGCAAAATCATTATAACCTGATATACCGTGAGGACGAGAGGGAAATGCTGCCCTTGTGCAAAGACGAAAAAATCGTTTCTACGCCATACAGCCCCCTGGCTTCCGGCCGTCTGTCACGCGGCAAAGGCGCGGATACCAAGCGTACAAAAACCGATCAAGCGCAAAGGTCCAAATACGGATCCACCGAGAGAGAAGATCAGGCAATAATTGACCGTGTGGCCGAACTTGCCCAAAAGCGAAATATAACACGCAGTCAAGTTTCTTTGGCATGGCTTTTACATAAAGGCTGTCTGCCTGTGATTGGTTCCACAAAAATCGCTCATTTGGAAGATTCCATAAAAGCAATAGGGATTACATTATCACAGGACGAAATAACTTACCTTGAAGAGCCCTATGTGCCGCATAAAATTGTAGGCCCCCTTGCGCCGGAGCCCAACTGGATTCATGGTTCACACTAATAAGCTTCGTAAACTTACCTAATTTCTCACTTTTTTTATACTTTAATATTCGCCCACTTATCCTGCTTGAACCTCGCGCGCGCTATAAAGAAGCAGATTATCCCGTCGGAGCTCAGCGCTATCCAGATACCGGCAAGTCCGAGTCTGAACGGCATGGGAGGCATTACAAGAATAAAGCTTAATATGGGCCGGATTAGCAGGACGCCGATCAGGGTAATTACGGCCACAAACCTGGAGTCGCCGGCGCCGCGCAGCGCTGATGTGTATACAAAACGGGAGCAGGAAAATACATTCGCGATCGCTATGATCCTGAGCATATTGGCGGCAAGACGTGACAGCTCGTCATCGCTGGTGTAAAGGGAAGTAACCAGGCCTCCGCCAAAAAATAAAAAAAGGGTAACCGCTATCGAAACGATCAGGTTGAGGTTTAGGGTCTGTTTAACGTATATCTTTGCCTGATCCGCTCGGTTCCTGCCAAGACATTGGCCGACCAGGGTGGTCGCCGCAATGCCAAAAGACATTCCGGTCATAAAGGAAAACTGCTGGAGATTCATTGCAATCATGTGGGCGGCGTACGAAAGATCGCCCAAAGACGTTACAATAATTGTATACAGCATAACACCGACACGCATGATGGCCTGTTCGACCAGGGCCGGGATTCCGATGTTCATAATCCGGCGGATCATCGGGAAGTTGATCCGGAACAGTTTCTTTTTTTGAATCCGTACAAATTCCCTGCCGGTTAAAACTTTGGAAAGGGCCATGCCAAGGGCGACACACTGGGCTATTACGGTGCCGGTAGCGGAACCTGCGATGCCCAGGGCCGGGAACCCAAAGTGGCCGCCGATGAGACAATAATTAAAAAATATATTAACGATGTTGGCTACCGCGTTGTTGTAAAAGGCCGCCCTTGTATTGCCGACGCCGCGCAGTACAGCGTTTATTGTGAAAGTAAACGCTAATATGGGGAAACCAAAAACCTGAATGCGCAGGTGAATGTGGGCGCCGCGGATTGTGTCTTCCTGAATATTATTGCCGGCCAAAAAACGCAGCAGGGGATCGCCGCCAAAAAACATCAGCAAAAAAACGCATACCGAAATAAAAGCCGCCATGACCAGGGACTGGTTTAAAACCATGTTTGCGTTATCCCTGTCGCCTGCGCCCTTGAACCGGGAGACCATGGCTGTGGCGCCGACGTTAAGGGCCTGGAAGGCCGCAAGCATAAGGAAACGGGGCTGGCTTACAAGGCCGACCGCCTCGATCGCGTAGGAGCCGAGCACGCCGACCATGATCATGTCAACCATGGAAAGGAGGTTTGATAAAACGTTCTCCGCAAGGGCAGGCCATGCCAGGGATAAAATCAGGGAACGCCGGCTTGCCGGTGAGTTATTCTCGATGTCTATTATTTTATTCAATCCGGAGCTCTTACATTACAGGCAATAATTCGTATTCTCTGGAACCAGGGCCGTATTCCTTAAGCTGGCGGCCGAGCTTTGACGGCAGAGTCTGTTCGGCTTCATATTTTGTATAAGCCATGTTCGAAAAAAATACTTTTGAATTCATAAACGCTCCTGTAAAACTCCTGATGTATCACCGGGCCGCGGCTGCCTTGTCACTGCAAACCGCGGCAAGATCGTCAAGTCCAATTGATAAAAAAATTTCTGATGCACGGTTAAAGGACGCTGCCGAGTCCTCGCGCCGGTTATTCTTTAAATAAACTTCTCCCATGGCCTGCCAGCTTGAAGCCAGGCCAAAACCGTTTTCCGCACGGCGGTCAAAACTGATTGAGTTTCCCAGTGCGGATAACGCGTCATCATAACGCTGCGACACGGAAAAAATGGAAGCCAAAAAATACCAGTCATAGGCGGCTTCTTCCAGGTACCGGTTCTTCTCGTGTATATCAATGGCATGGCGCACGGATTTTTCCGCATCAGCATAACGCTGCATTTCTTTTTCGCACATACCCTGTACAAGGTAACCCATTGCCTGCGCGATATTGTCGGATTTTATCAAAGCGATCAAAACACTCACCTGATCCCTGATCTCCGGTATGCTGTTTTTTGAACCGGAATTTATCAGCTGCAGAAGATTGCCCCTGGCCGCGTAAATCCCGGCCAGAGCCCAAAGATCCTTAAGACCGGATCTGTCCGCCTCGGCCTGCGCGGCTTCCCAGTCCGCAAACGCTTCTTCACTGCGGCCAAGGGAAAAAAGAATATTGCCGCGGTAAATTGCCGTTTTGATTATCAGGGACGGATCGTCAACGCTTATGGCGCGGCGCTTGGAGTCATTGATTATAAGAAGGGCATCGGCAAACCGCCCCTGGTTTGCGGTGTTGTTTGCAAGGTCAAGCTGATTCGCGGCCATAATGCGTTCAGTAAAAATTTCTACCGGTTTTTTGGGAACAGAAGAACAGGAAGCGAACAGGCAGCACAAAGCTGCAAATATGGCAGTAAAAACTGTATATGGGGTACGGGGTTTCATCTGGGCTCCTTTAGAACTGAACGTCCCTTGGGCTGGTTCCGCTGGATTGTATCTCTATGCGGGCAGGAATTCCTCCCTTAAGAAGCGGATTGTTGGTCAGGGCAGTAAGTACATCTTCCGCTGTTTTAAGTGTAACCCGCAGATCCGAGATCATACCGGCTATCTGGGGGAGCTGGCCGGGAATAAAGGCCGCGGTCTTGTCCAGTTCGCCGATGATTCCGGCAAGGGAATTAAGCGATTGGGTCAGGCTCCTGTAGACATCGCCGTCTGTGCTTAAAAGGGCAGAGACCGAGCTGTCAGGATCCGCCATGGCTGCAGTCAGGGAGTTTACGTCAGAGAGAATGGGATATATTGAAGCAAGTGTTTTATCAAGCATGGCCTTGATGTCATCGATATCGGAGAGAAGGGTACCGGCTGTACTGTTGATGGTCGCCGGCAGAGTTTCCGCTCCCGCGATGGTCCGGTTAACACCCCTGATTATCTGGCCCAGTTCGGTAGAGTCGGTGCCGCGCAAAGCATCGTCAATCTGGGGTAAAAGTTTGTTGATGCCGTCCAGTGTGGAGCTTACCCGGTTAAGCACCAGCGAGATGCTGTCATCATGCCGCGGGTCGTCGGCCAGGCCGTCGCGGATGTAATTGCGGGCCATGGCAGAATCGGCGCTGGGAATAAAATCATTGTCGTTTACCAGGTCGGTTCCGTTACCGGGATGGAAGAGAAACTGGTTCCCCAGCCCCACGGGGCTCACCATAAGCTCCACCATGGAACCCTGTTTGACCCGATCCCTGTACTGTTCATAAATCTTGAATTCAACTTCAACCTGATCGCTCTCGTTAAGGTAAAAAGTATTAACGTTCCCTATGGTAAAACCCTTGTAGGAAACGGGCATATTTTTGCTTAAGCCGGCGCCCGAGACAAATTCAGTATGGAAAACAGCGTCTCTGGCAAACCAGCGCTGTGACCTTCCAAGCATGATGATAATAAACACAAGGGAAGCAAGGGCAAGAATGATAAAGAACCCGACAATCTGGTCCGCGAACCGGATCCTGAATTTCATAATACTTTTCCTCTTTATGAAGTCTTCATTATGAAGCTATGCCATTCTCAACATATTGCGCCAAATCCTGATCTTCCTCAATCTGCTGACGGGTGAATTTAAGAAAAAATTTTCCGGCCAGAACCATGATAATAAAGTCTGCCATATTTTTAACAATCCTGAAATCATGGCTTACGCAAATAATTGTATGATTTTGGGTTTGGTGCCTGCGTACCAGGTTATTGAGCCTTATAGCCGCAGACTCGTCCAGTGATTCTGTCCATTCGTCAAGAAACATCAGTTTTGGCCAGCATAACTCTGCCCTGGCAAAAGCTATCAGTTTTTGTTCACCCATCGATAGCTGGGAAGGCCGTATGGAAAGATCCCGCTTGTAACCGACTTCCTGCAGTATAGACTGGATCCGGCTTTCCCTTTCTCCCTGTGTCATTTGCGGATAATGAATGCGCAGCGGGAGTTCCAGATTCTGAAGCAGATTTTGGTTTGCCCAAAGCGCCGAATCCTGGAATACCATGGCGCCTTCCCTGCGAAAGGCCAGGTTTTCCTGGCGGTTCATCATTAAAACATCCTTGCCCCTGAAACTTACCTCCCCCGACGACGGGATCAAAAGACCGGCGCAAAGCTTGAGAACCGTACTTTTGCCGCATCCGGAAGGCCCCACCAGAGCGGTAGTCTTGCCCTCTTCAAACTGACAGGAAAAATTTTTTATTATTGTAACGTTTTGGGTGGTAAATGTAATATTGTTCAGTTCCAGTATATCGGCCAAAAAAACCTCCGCGGCGCTTAAAAACCGGTAATCATATAATACATGGCGGCCAAAAACACATCAACAACGATGCACCATCCAAAGGATAAACCTACGGCCTTGAGTCCTGCGACAGGGACTTCGGTACTGGCCCTTTCCACGGCAAAACCGCGGGATATGGCCACTACTGAAATAATCATCCCAAAGCTGATGCTTTTTATTACAGAAATAACTATATCGGGAAGGGACAGGTTCTGTAAAATGTTGCCGAAGTAAACGGAAGCCGGCATGGAGCTGAAAATCTGCGCGACAATAAATGAACCGGCCAGTCCGAATATCGAAAAATACAGATTGAGCAAAAAAATGGAAATTGTTACTCCTAAAAAACGCGGAACCGCAAGGTGCTCAACCGGATCAACGCCGATTGAAATATAGGCCTCGACTTCATGTGAAATTACCATGCCTGCCATCTCGGTTGCTATAGCGGTCGCGGAACGGGCTATTATTATAAAAGCAGTAAGAAGGGGGCCCAGTTCGCGCGTTATAATTGTAATTAACAGCGGATATATAAGGCCTTCCTGCGAGATCATTGCTAGATAGGGCATACCGATAATCTGGACCGCAGCGCCTATGCCAAGAGCCAGCATCGTGGAAATGCCGAGGGCTTCGACAAAGGTGTACATGATCTGCATTATAAGTATTTTATATGCGGCCTGTCCGCGGTGTACAAAATTCCAAACACCTTTGAGAATCTGTACGAAAAAACCTAGACCGTAAAAAAAAGAAGCCCGGGACACAGCCATATTTTTATTATAGCATAAACCCCGGGATGTTGATACGGGACCTTTATAATCCTGATACTTTTTCTTTTGCTGATGGCCGGTACAATTGCTTTTCCTGACAGGGCTGGCGCCAGGAAGTCCTTGACTCCTCAACGATAAAATTGCTGCAGATTGTTCTTGGTATTACCAGCTTTGTAATTGAAGTGCCCGTGTATTGGGTCCTGATTTCCAGCCTGTTGTAGCTGCTGCCCACATAGGGAGCTATGCCCGCAATCCTTGAAATTGAATTTTCGGTAATATCGGTGACTTTTGCAGCGGCCCTTGGATTATCAACGGGGACAAAATATACGCCCGTGTCCGGATTATCTCCCGCAATTTTGATGTTATATCCCGAAATAATAAACTGGTTGCCGGGAACATAAATGTCATTTACAGATTCAGCGTCAAGATCGATAAACTCGTGAATATGGCCGCGCCCGTTCGCGAACCCGTCTATAACAACATTTATTTGTTCGGCAAGGCGGCGCAGTTTGGCCTTTGCGCGGAAACGGAAGGTAATGGGATTTGTAACCGGATTATGTGGCTCTTTGGCCGATTCAAATGTACCGCATACACAGGGATGAATGGAAAAATAGCCGGTATTGACGGTATAACCATTACAGAGCTGATACGCAGCCTCGTCAAAAAACGCTTTGACATTTTCCGCAATATTATCATAATTGGCGTCACAGCCCCGGCTTTTGATAACCGCGCAGATCTGATCTATAGACAAACTAAGATCCTGACTGGTGCGTGCGATGTACCGGTCATATGCGTGCGCAGTATTGTTGGGATAAAGCATAATGTTTATACGCATATCCCAAATTTAATACATGCACGCAAATAAGTCACATCATACAGAGTGAATTTTGAAAATATTTTAGACTGAATTTTTGATTGGCAGGATTATTTTTATAATAATGACCTGAGTATATCCAACCCCTCTTCAATTTCGGTATCGCTTAAAATATAGGGCGGCAAAAGGCGAAGTGTTTTTGCCCCGGCGGCAAGTACAAGAAGGCCGCTTTTCCCTGCGGAATGCGCCCTGGCAATACCTTTTTCCAGTATGGGCCAGGATTCTTCTGTAATATCAATGCCCGCCATCAAACCTTTGCCCCGGACCTCCGTAATTTTGGAATGGTTCCAGGACTTTATTATGTTCATGATTTGTTCGCCTTTGGCTTTAATACTCCGCAGGAATTCCGGTTTTGTTACAGTATCAAGTACTACAAACCCGGCCGCTGCCGCGATCGGGTTGCCCCCGAATGTACTGCCGTGATCTCCTGTTTTAAACACATCCATGGTTTTGGGGCCGGCAAGCAAAGCGCCGGCGGGGATTCCGCCGCAAAGACCTTTTGCCAGGGTAACGGCGTCCGGTTTTACGCCATAAGCTTCGCAGGCAAGAAAAGTTCCGGTCCGGCCCACGCCGCACTGAACTTCGTCAAACATAAGAAGTATGTCCCGCTCCGCGCAGAGTTTCGCGGCCGCTTTTATGTATTCCTGGGACTGAATATGAATGCCGCTTTCTCCCTGGATGGCTTCCAGAAGCAGCCCCGCAGTCGCTGCCGGATCAAGGGCTTCCTCCAGCGCCTTAATATCATTGGGCGCAATGTATCTGAATCCTTCGGTAAAGGGGCCAAAGTCCTTGTGAAAAACGTCCTGCCCGGTTGCGGCAAGGGTAGTGATAGTCCGGCCGTGGAAGCTCCCCTTTAAAGTTACAATCTGATGCCGGCCCGGGCCGTATTTTTCCAGGGAGTATTTTCTGGCCAGCTTGCAGGCGCCTTCGTTGGCCTCCGCCCCGGAGTTGGAAAGAAAAACTTTTTTCATGCCGGCGCCCGCGCAGGCCGCCGCAAGTTTTTCCGCAAAGGCAGCCGAAACATCGCTCATGTAATAATTACATGTGTGGTTAAGTTTGGCGGCCTGTTCAGCAATTGCCTTAACCAGGGGCGGATAATTATGCCCAAGGCAGTTGACGGCGATGCCGGAAGCAAAGTCCAGATATTTATTGCCGTCAATATCAAAAAGCCAGGCGCCTTCGCCTTTGGCGAATGTTACAGGCAGCCTGTGGTAAGTATTCATAAAAACATCATTCATATATTCCTCCATTTTTATTAAAGGCCGTATGTTTCATCAAGTCCCAGCATAATATTCATATTCTGAATTGCCGCCCCGGACGCTCCCTTTCCAAGATTGTCCAGACGGGCCGTAACAAGGATTTGCTTCTCGTCTCCGAATACCAGGATCTCGATGTAGTTTGTAAAGTTGCAGGCCTGCGCGTTAAGATATCCCCATTCAAATTCGTCCTGACTGTTTACGGGGTATACCTTAACAAACTTTTGCCCTTCATAATAATTTTTATAATAAGCCGCGATTCCTTCTGCGTCCGTTTTTTTGTTTAACAGTTGGCAAACAAGAGGGACTGCGACTGTCATGCCCCTGTAGTAATTGCAGACTATTGGCGTAAAAAGGGGCGGGTTTAAAAGTCCGGAGTGCTTTTTCATTTCCGGCAAATGTTTGTGATGCAGGTTAAGCGAATAAAAACACGGACTTTCCAGCTTTTGTTTATTGTCCGGAGATTCATAAATACCGATAAGTTTTTTACCGCCTCCGGAATAACCGGTTAATGCATGGCAGGCCGCCGGATAATCGGGCCGGATAAAAGATCCGTTTACAAGAGGGTACATAAGCATATTGAAACCGGTCGCAAAACATCCGGGATTGGAAACCCTTTTGGAAGCCGCAATGCTGCGCCGGTGCGCGGCGCTTAGTTCGGGAATTCCGTAAGCCCAATTATCATCAACCCTGTGGGCAGTGCTGCAGTCAATTACTTTTACGGCCGGGTTGTTTATAAGGGAAACAGATTCTTTTGCCGCGTCATCGGGCAGACATAAAAAAACAACATCTGCTCCATTTAAAAACTTTTTACGTTCCTCCGTATCCTTGCGCTTGTCCGGATCGATTTTTAGAATTTCGACATCGCTGCGTTTTATTAGCCTTTCATTTATTTCCAGACCGGTAGTGCCTTCCTGCCCGTCTGCAAATATTTTATATTTTGCCATTGCGATAAACCTCTGTTGGATAAACCTCTTGACCGCCGATTCTATTCAGCCGGTTTTACTCAGCCGATTCTATTCAGCCGATTCTATTCTATCATTGTACCGATCCCCTCATCGGTAAAAAGCTCAATCATTAACGCATGCGGAAGCCGGCCGTCGATAATGTGGGCTTTCCCCACGCCGCCTTCCAGGGCGAGGCTGCAGCAGTCGGTTTTTGGAATCATGCCCTTGCTTACAATGCCTTCTTTTTTAAGGCTGTCCAGTTCGCCGCGGCGGATTACGCTAATAAGCGAATCGGGGTCATTGATATTTTTTAAGACGCCCCGTACATCGGTCATCAGAATTATTTTTTCGGCTTTGAGCGCCGCGGCAATTTGGGCCGCCGCGAGATCTGCGTTAACATTAAGCGCGCCGCCGGCGTCCGCGGGAACGTCCATGGAACCGGCGGTGCCTGCGGAACCTGCCGGCGCGTCCGTGCCGATATTATACGCCACCGATGAAATTACCGGGATAATTCCGTTGTCCAGAACAGCGTTAATTGACGATGTATTGACTTCTATTATTTCCCCTACCAGGCCGTAATCCTGATCGCCTTTTATGCGGCGGGCCCTGAGCATGGCGCCGTCAAGTCCGCACAGACCCATGGCGCTGCCTCCGGCTTTTTGGATCATTGCCGTAATATCCTTGTTTACCTTGCCGCAGAGCACCATCTGTACAACTTCCATGGTCTCCGCGTCGGTGTACCGCAGCCCGTTAATAAAGCGGCTCTCCTTGCCGATCTTCTTGAGCACGGCTTCGATTTCGGGGCCCCCTCCGTGAACCAGAACCGTACGGATACCGACACATGCCATAAAAACAATATCTTCGATAACCGCGTTTTTTAGTTCATCGCTAATCATGGCGTTGCCGCCGTATTTTACAACAACGGTTTTTCCCCTGAACCTGTGAATGTACGGAAGTGCCTGAATCATAACCGACGCCCTGCCGGCATTGGTAATTGTTTCTTTCATGTTAATAACTCCTTGTTAATTATCAGGATCGGTAATCACCGTTTATTTTTACGTAATCGTAAGTTAAGTCGCAGCCCCAAACAGTGGCTTTTCCTTCGCCGGACCCGACGCTTGCATTAATTTCAATTTCATCATCCAGGAGGATCTTTTTGGCCTCTGTCTCAGAGAACTGCAGGCCGGCTCCATTTTCGCAGACTTTAACCCGGCCGGCTTTTGAACAAAAACTGACATCCGCAGCATTTGGATCAAAAACAACCCCGGAATAACCAAACGCACAAAGCACCCTGCCCCAGTTAGCGTCCGCCCCAAAGACGGCTGCCTTGACCAGGCTGGAAGAAGCCGCGGACATTGCCAGTTTTTCGGCGGATTTTTCGTCAGCCGCCCCGGTCACAGTCACTGCGAGCAGTTTGGTCGCGCCTTCCCCGTCCCTTGCCATTGATTTGGCCAGCTTTACGCATAACGATTCCAATGCTTCCGCAAAAATTTCGTAATCAGCGCCCGCGGTATTAATAGGTGAATTCCCTGCCTCACCTGAAGCCATGATTATCAGGGTATCATTGGTTGAAGTATCACCGTCCACTGTCACCCTGTTGAATGAATGGCCGGCCGCGCGGCGGAGCGCCTTGTCCAGCAGTTCGTGCGAAATTGCCGCGTCCGTGGTAATAAAGCCCAGCATTGTTGCCATATTGATATGAATCATGCCGGAACCTTTGACCATGGCGCCAATACGCACAGGCTTTCCGTTAATTTCAATTTCGACTGCTCCGTCTTTTTTACGGGTATCGGTGGTCATTATGGCTTCAAGAGCGGCGTCGCTGCCCGCGGCGTCCGCTCCAAGTGAATTTCCAAGCGCTTCAATACTGTTTTCGATAGCCCCTATCGGCAGAGGTACGCCGATTACGCCGGTAGAAGCGACTGCGACTTCCGCGAGATTTATCGCGAAAAGGTCCGCGGCAAGTTCGGCCATTTTACGCGCCGCCGCCATTCCCGCTTCACCGGTGCAGGCATTTGCGTTTCCGGAATTGGCAATTATGGCCCGCAGAGTCCCATGGGACAAATGTTTTTGGCTTACCAGAACACTGGCCGCCTTGACCAGGTTTTGGGTAAATATTCCCGCAGCAGCGCAGGGTTTTTCACTATATATTAGGGCCAAATCCCGCTTTTTTGACGCTGCCTTGATTCCGCACCAGATACCGCCGGCTCTGAAACCTTTGGGAGCGCAGACACCGCCGTTGATTTGTTTCATTATGATACCTCTGTAAAAACTTATTTTGCATAAATATTTAATAATGTCAAGGGAAAACCTAAAAAATTTACAATAAATAACATTTTTTTGTATATTTATACATAAAATTTAAGGTATAAAATTCTCTAAATTAATGACTAACAAGCTATATTCTGCTTGTAATAAGGTTTAATATGCAATATATTGACCGTTATAATGAGTAAAAATATTTATATACATATTCCGGTAAGAGCAGCTCTTGTAAATTTGGGCCATGATTTAAACAGCGCCAGACGGCGCAGGCGGATAAACAAGGCTCAAATGGCCCAAAGAGCCGGTATTGCGGTCAACACACTTACAAGAATAGAAAAAGGCGATCCCGGTACATCCATGGCCGCCTGGGCATCGGTAATTTTTGTACTTGGGTTCACAAATAATCTTCGGAACCTCGCAGATCCCGGCCGGGATTTAACCGGACTAATGCTGGACGAAGAACGGCTGCCCAAACGTATAAGGCAAACCGCCGGAGTTTATTAATGTACGATAAAATAGATGTTTTTTTATGGCCCCAAACTCCGGTAGGTACATTGTGGTTTCATAACAGGAACGGCAGGGAGTCGGCTTCATTTCAATACAATCCGGCCTGGCTGGATTCGGCTGACAGCTTCGCTCTGGAACCGGCAATCAACCTTGGAACAGGTAATTATCACACACAAAATATGTCTCTATTCGGATCAATCGGTGATTCGGCGCCTGACCGCTGGGGGAGAATTCTCATACGGCGGCGTGAAGAACGCAATGCGAAGGCGGCAGGCAAAACGCCGCGAACCCTCTTTGAAGCGGATTTTCTTTTGGAGGTCAGTGACGAAGCCAGACAGGGCGCACTGCGTTTCAGGTTGCCGGACAGCGGCCCATTTTTGGCAGCGCCCGCCGCAAACAGCATCCCTCCGCTGATTGCCCTGCCAAAATTACTGTCCGCCTCGGAGCGGTTTCTAGAATCAAGGGAAAGCGAAGAGGACCTGCGTCTGCTGCTGGCGCCCGGTTCCTCACTCGGAGGCGCGCGTCCCAAAGCTTCAGTTTATGATTCGGATAATTTGTGCATTGCAAAATTTCCGCGCAAAGACGATGAGTTCAGTGTAACATTATGGGAAGCCCTAGCATTAACTCTTGCGGAAAAAGCAGGAATTAATGTTCCGCAGTGGCGCATCGAAAAGATCCTGGACAAACCGGTACTGATAATAAAACGATTTGATCGCAAGGAACAGAACCGGCTTCCGTTTATTTCTGCCATGAGTATGATTGGCGCAAAGGACAACGAACAGCACAGTTATCTGGAAATCGCAAATGCCCTATTACAGTACGGAGCCGCACCGTTAATGGATCTGGAGGAATTATGGCGGAGGCTGGTATTCAGCATCTGTATTTCCAATAACGATGATCATTTGCGCAATCACGGATTCCTTATGGATTACCCAAAAAGAAACAAACATGAAAACGGCTGGCGTCTTTCACCCGCATATGATTTGAATCCGGTTCCCCGTCAGACAGGTCCGCATTTTTTATCTCTTAATATTAATGAAACATCCGGCGAAGCGTCCATTGAAACTGCGTTATCGGTAACAGACGAATTCAAACTTAAAAAAGAAAAAGCAAAGACGATCCTGGAAGATATACGCCGTTCCGTTAATGGCTGGAAAATTACTGCGCGTTCGCTGGGCATTAATCCAGATGAAATGGAACGTATGGCAAACGCATTTGAATCATGAATAATTAATTAAAACCAAAGTGTACATTGCCAACTCCGGTTCCTGCTGTCAATATTGTAAACATGAAAACAATAAACGAAAAACTGGAACAATGGGCCATTGGGAAAATCGAGGCGGAATTCCATGATGATGTCTGTCTGGTTCTGCGGCATAAGACCTTAAAACTGGACAGGGACAGCGGTGTTACGGGGCTGGAAAGCTATGTCCCAAATACAACCCGATCCAACGCTCTTGCCCGGACTTTTATCATTAACGGCATCGGTTACGATTTATTCCCGCAAACCTGGGAAAGCCTGGAAAAAATGGCCGATGTTGATCATTATAATTTAACCAGCCTGAATGACGCGGAAATAATCTGGGCCCAAAGGGAAACAGACAGGCAGCGTTTTGAAAGCCTGCAGGCAAGGTTCCGCGCGAATCTCAGGAACCCTGACTTAATGCTTAAACGGGCGCAGAACTGGGTAAATTCCGCGGCGGATCTGTTCGCAGATATGCTGTTTGAGACAAAAGTTTACATGGTCAGGCAGAACGCCGGATACATCTGCGATTTCCTTGCCATGGCCATAGCGTATACAAACGGAACTTACTTCCATCACGGTCACGGCGGAGAACTTGATGAATTAAAGAAATTAAAAAACGTTCCCGGCGGTTTTGGCAGAATGGGAAATTTTATAGAAAAATTTGAATTAACCATAATCGAAAAGAACATAGATTTACAAAAAAAATTCTGCCGGGAGCTGATACAGCAGACAAAAAATTATCTTTGTTCGCTGACTCCGCAGCCTCAATTAAAAAAACACAGGGCAGGAGAACTCGCGGACTGGTATCATGAACTTTCATATACCTGGCGCAGGATATATCACTACTGTGATGCAGGCGATGCTGTAACAGCATATCTGTGGGGCTGTATGCTCCAGGGCGAACTCGTGCAGGTCGCTGGTGAATATGATGTCACAGAATTAGATATTATGGGCGCTTATGATTCCAAAAATATAAAGGCCTTTGCCGAAAGCGCAGCCAAAGCTGAACAGGCCATCACAGAAGCCATAAAGGCAGACGGGACCAGGCTGGATACTTACGCCGATATTGACGAGTTCCTGGCCAAAAACAATTGAAATACAGACGCGCTCCGGATGTGCTTCCGCAGGATTTGCTTGAGGAAGTACAAAAATACGCCCAGGGAGAAATTTTATACATTCCAAAAACCAGGGAACATATAAAATGGGGTGAAAAGTCCGGCGCGCGTTCCTATTACAGGCAGCGCAACGAAGAAATCAGGGAAAAATATATGCAAAAAATTCCTGTCGCACGTCTGGCGGACGAGTACTGCCTTTCAGAAGACATGATCAGGAAAATTCTTTTCCGTTAGGAGTACAAGCAGCCGCTGTTGCTCCCGGGCAGCAGGCGCCTACTATATCTTGACCTCCACTTCATGGCCGCACTCGCAGGACCTGACAATGCCGTCAATTATCGCCTGGTTGTAAATGATCTGGCTCG
>WQZG01000092.1 GCA_009780855.1 Treponema sp. | reverse complement strand
CTCTTTTTCTGCAGGGAATTTGATTTTTTCGGGCTTGCGGATTTCCACCCGATGCTTTTTTTTTTTCTGTTTTTTTTTATAAACTTTCAAAAACGCCTTTTTAAACTCTGTAAAGGATAAAACCTGGGTAGAATCATTGGGATAATCATTCAAAAAGCCGACATAAAATTTTCCATCCTGCCAGTATGTATATTCCAATTCCATAAAACCAATATAATTCCTTTGGTTGATTTGTCAAGAACAAAGAAACGCCTGAGGTGACTGTCATCTTTTTTTATACTTAACTTTTTATTAGTTCATCAATATTTGCCGGCATCCGGAAACCTATTTCCTTCTAACTGGCGATAATAATATCCATTTCCGGAATAAGTCCTTGCTTGTAGCTAAGCCGGAGCAGACCAATAATCCCGATAATATCAAGCCCAATATTCTGTGCATAACGGCGGGCCTTTTTATCATCCAAAATAACCAATGATTTTTTTGTTTCAAGCGCCAATGCGATAACGCTGGCTTCACCTATACCGAGAAAAGTGTTTATCGTTTGTGTTTTTGTAAAATCTTTCACTGGCATTACCTGTATCCATACAGGCAATGATTTCCCATATTCTGCTGCTACTTCAGGCGTTGTAATAATAACTGGACATATTTCATATAAAAGTTCCAAACGACCAATATTATCGAATGCAATTAAGCAGCTTGTATCAGCTATTATGATTTTATCATAAAAACCGATCGACATTTCTGATTTCCTGCTCTGTATCTTCCGTCGTCATATTAAATATCGGTACACCATAACGCCCCAGGAGCTCGTAAAAAGTACGGTACGACAATCCTGCAACCTCTGCTGCTTTCCCAAGAGATAGTTTTTCAGCTTCATATAGTTTTATGGCAAATAGTATCTGTGCATCTGTTTGTGAAAGATTTACCGTATCCGGAACTGTAAGTGTAAGCTCCATCATTTACTCACATAGATTAAAGTATGGTATATCTGCTGAATGAATTCAACCGGAAATGCAGAGGTGACAGTCACCATTTATAGCACTAGTTATGTTTGGTACGGTTCATGTTTTTGGTGTCTTCATTCGGTTGTAAACTTTTGCAATCTCACTAAAGACTATGTTATCCGTAACTTTCAAATTTCTGAATGTTCTAAAATATATTCAAGCAGCTGCTTGTCATCCATTTTTCCGCTTGCAAGGTTTAATCCAATATGAATAATATCATCATCCGAAAAATCTGTCTCAATATTATTCAATTCCAAAAGAACTAACATGACATAAGTACCAATACGCTTGTTTCCATCGAAAAACGGATGATTACATACAAGACCATAGGCTATCCGGGCTATTTTTGCCGCTGTAGAAGGGAATAATTCAACACCGTCAAATGTCTGGAAAGCAGCGGATAGGGCAGAATCCAGCAAATTATCATCTCTTATTCCGTCCATACCGCCAGTGGCTTCCAAAAGCTTTTTATGAAGGCGAAGGACTTGCTCCTTTTTAAGAGTAATCACTTAGCCAATTCCTCAAAAGCTTTTATATGCTTGGTCAGAATTTGCGCTGCCACCGTATCAACATCAGCGTCGTCTGCGGTGGCGTTCTTCTGAAACAGGCTATAATCCAAAAGGACATAACGGGGAATATTATTTTTTAATATGATAGCTGTCCCTTTTTCATCAACAAGCCGGGCAACCCTCGAAAAATTCTGGTTTGCTTCAGAAATAGAAACAAGATTATCGACATTAATAGTCATATCGTAGACCTCATGATTTAGGATAAATATATCCTAAATTATTGTATATGTCAATGATTTTTTTTAGATATAGGAAATACAAAGGGGACAGTCACCAAAACTTCATTTGTATAAGTTATAACTGATAAACCTCTTGAATTTACATAAATCAACAGTTATAGTTGCTACAATGATACAAAGAGATTTATACCTGGAAAAAATCCGGAGGTTTATGAATCAGCCGGAATTAATAAAAGTACTCACCGGCCTGCGCAGAAGCGGGAAATCTGTCATGCTCGAATTGATTCGGGATGAACTGGCCGCGCAAGGTATTTCAAAAAAAAATATGTTTTTTTATAATTTTGAAGACTTGAACCTGCGGGAACTTAAAGATCCAATAATATTGCACGACCATTTAAAAGAAAAAATTGATAAAATAAAAGGCCGGGCATATCTCTTCCTGGATGAAATCCAGGAGGTTAAAAATTGGGAAACCTGCGTTAATTCTTTGCGTGTTAATTCCGATGTTGATATCTACATTACAGGTTCCAACGCGAAAATGCTTGCGGGTGAATACGCCACGCTATTGGCCGGCAGATACATTGAAATCCGGATATATCCTTTTTCATTTAAAGAATACAAAACCGCAGTCTTCGAAAAAACACCGGGGCTATCAGACCAGGAAGTATTTAAAAAATATCTTGAACAGGGCGGAATGCCCTTCCCTGCAGTTTTGGGATTTAACGAAGCAGACACGAAGCAGTACCTGCGTGATATTTATGCTTCGGTTGTTATAAAAGATATTATGAAGCGAAACAACTTTAGGGATGTAGATTTGCTTGATCGGATAATCACGTATGTACTGGCCAATATCGGTAAAACCTTTTCGGCAACAAGCATTGCCAAATTCATCAAAAACGAAAAACGTATTGCCGCTCCGGAAACAATATTAAACTACCTAAAAGCCTGTGAGGACGCCTGTCTGTTTGTAAAGACAAATTGTTTGGATGTTCCGGGAAAAAAGATGCTTCAGGTAAACGGGAAATATTATACGGCTGACCACGGATTACGCGAAGCCGTTTACGGATACAATGAACAGGATATAGAACTGATTTTGGAAAACATGGTTTTTATGGAACTCCTGAGGCGGGGTTACAGGATTTATACCGGGCGTGTCGGCGAAAAGGAAATTGATTTTACCGCCATGCGCGACGGCGAATATATTTACATTCAGGTTTGTTATCTGCTTGCAGGCCTTGGTACAATAGAACGCGAATTCGGGGTCTTTTACAGCATTCCCGATAATTTTCCAAAATATGTCGTATCAATGGATGAACTGAATATGAGCCGCGACGGTATCCAGCACAGGAACATCAGAGAATTTTTAACTGCTGATTATTGGTGATAACCGGAAACGCAGGGGTGACAGTTACCATATTTTTTCGCACATGGGTACCAAGTACTATATTTTGTAAAAAAAATTGACAATATACATAACAGGTGTTAAATTATAAATATGAAGAACAGAAAGTAACCTATGACGCGTAAACAAAAAGTCTATTTAGAAACCACTATGTTTAACTATTATTTTGATAAATCAAAAGACGCACAGCCTCCTACCGTTGCTTTATTTGAAGCTATAACATCAGGACAGTTTGAAGGATATACATCAATTTATGCCTACAATGAACTGGATAATGCGCCTGAGCCCCAAAGATCAAAAATTTTAAAACTTATAGAAAAATACAACATCAAGGTACTTGGTACTTCTGATGAGGTTATTCAATTAGCAGAAAAATATATGACAAATAATATTATACCAAAAAAGAAAAGAATAGATGCCCTGCATATTGCCATCGCATCAGTGAATGAATTGGAAATAATTTTATCTTTTAATTTTAAGCATATAAATAAACTAAAGACTAAGACCCTGATTCCCGCAATTAACCGGATTTTGGGTTATCGGGAAATATTTATTGCTCAACCGGAGGAGGTAATTGATTATGAAACTGACAACTGATATCGAGGACCAAATTGATGCTATTCGTGAAAAAATATATGAAGAAATAAAAGATATGTCACCCAGCGAAGAAATTAATTATTTTAATGCCATAGCTGAGGAAGCAAAAAGAAAATATAATTTCACTGTAATCAAGTCTGCTGCGGAAGGTACGCAAATCCCGTAAAATTAACAAACAAGTCTATCCGCCCAGATAAGCGGCCCTGACAGCATCGTCCTTTAATAGCTCGGCAGCCGGTCCGCTTTTTACAATGCGGCCGGTTTCAAGAATGTAACCGCGATCGGCGAGGTTAAGGGCTTTGTAGGCGTTTTGCTCGACAAGAAGGATGGTCGTACCGGCCTGGTTGATGCTGCGGATTACGGCAAAAATTTCGTCGACCAGTATGGGGGCCAGCCCCATGGAAGGTTCGTCCAGCAGGAGGAGTCTGGGTTTGGCCATTAGAGCGCGGCTTATGGCGAGCATTTGCTGCTCACCGCCGGATAGGGTTCCTGCGATCTGGCGCTGTCTTTCTTTTAGCCGCGGGAATATGCGATAAATATTATCGTAGTCGGCTGCGAGCCCGCCGCGGTCTTTGCGGGTATAGGCGCCCATTTCGAGGTTTTCCCTGACGGTAAGGTTGGCAAAGATCCGCCGGCCTTCCGGTACCTGGACCAGGCCGGAGCTGACTATCCTGTCGGGGAGAGTTCCTGTAATATCGGCGCCGTCCAAAAAAACCTTACCCGATGTTTTTTTGATTATATTGGAAATTGCCAAAAGCGTTGTGCTTTTGCCGGCGCCGTTGGAACCGATTAACGTAATTATTTCGCCGGCCAAAGCTTCAAAAGAAATTCCTTTTAAAGCCTGGATCGCGTTGTAATGGACAGTAAGGTCTTTTACTTCCAGAAGTTTTTCAGCCATTGGATTTCTCCATGGCTGCGGAAGAAGCCAACGCGCCCGCAGACGGCTCACCGGTCAGCGCGTCCTGCCCAAGGTAGGCCTTGATTACTGCCGGGTTTTTGCGTATCTCATCCGGCGGACCTTCGGCAATGCAGCGGCCGTAGTCAAGTACCATAAGACGTTCGCAGATACCCATGACCAGGTGCATGTCGTGTTCAATCAATAAAATGGTCAGGCTGAATTCCTTCCGTATAAACGAAATCAGTTTCATCAGCTCGTCGGTCTCGTGGTGGTTCATGCCGGCGGCCGGCTCATCCAATAAAAGCAGGCTGGGGTTCGCGGCAAGGGCCCGGACAATTTCGAGTTTGCGCTGTTCGCCGTAGGGCAGGTTCCTGGCAAGTTCATCTTTTTTATCTTCAATCCTGAACAGCGACAGCAGTTCGCCGGTGCGTTCCTTCATTAAATCTTCGTCGTTTCTGAACCTGTTGGTCCGCAGCAATGCGTCCAGCGGGTTTACGGTTCTGCGCGAATGCAGAGCCACGCGGACATTATCTTCTACGGTCATTTTTGTAAACAAACGGATATTCTGAAACGTACGCGCGATGCCGATCCGGTTGAGGGACGCGGGGCTGGTTCTGCCTATGGCATGGACTTTTCCGCTGCTGTCCCAAAAAGTAATTTCCCCGCCGGTCGGCGTGTAAATGCCTGAGATCATATTAAAGACAGTAGTCTTGCCGGCGCCGTTCGGACCGATAAGGCCGAGCAGTTCGCCGCGGTAAAGTTCGCAGGAAAAATCGCTTACAGCCTGGAGGCCGCCAAATACTATCGAAAGGTTGTTTATTTTAAGGAGGAGTTCATTTGCCTGCGGCATTGGAATTCCCTCCGCGGATTTTCTTTTTCGAAATAAAATTTACAAGCCGGTCCCAGGTATTAACAAACGAAAATTCCTTCATTCCCAGAAGTCCCTGCGGCCTGAATATCATTATAAAGATCAGTATGAGCGGATAAATAAGGAGCCTGTAATCCTGCAGGAACCTTAGCATCTCCTGCAGATAAGTAAGCACATAAGCCGAAAGCACCGCGCCGGTCATGGAACCCATTCCGCCCAGCACAACATAAATCAAAAAATCAATGGACTTGAGGAACTGGGCCGTACTTGGCTGGACCAGACCGACGACCATGGCGTAAAGGCAGCCGCCTGCGCCGGCGATAAATGCGGCGATTACAAAACCGATCATCTTGTAGCGGAAAACGTCGATACCGCTGGAATTGGCGGCGATTTCATCTTCCCTGCAGGCTATGATCGCGCGTCCGTACGTCGATCGCAAAAAGTTCTGAAGCAGTGCCATTATTAAAACCAGGACCGCCGTTACAACCGTAAGCGCAAGTTCGCCGTTCATCTTCATGACAGTTGTAAACTGTCTGCCGTTGGGGCCTCCGGTTATTGATTTAATGTTGATAAAAATAACCCGGATAATTTCGCCGAAACCCAGGGTAACGATCGCAAGATAATCGCCTGACAGTTTTAGTACCGGGAACCCGATCAGAAATCCGGCAAACGCGGTAAGCAGCGAGGCAAGCACGGAAGCCAGCGGCAGGGGCAGTCCCAGGTCGAGGGTAAAAAAGATGCAGGAGTACGCGCCGATGGCGAGGAAGCCGGCCTGTCCCAGCGAGAGCTGGCCGGTAATTCCGACGATCATGTTGACCGAGACAGCCATTATCGCGTTAACCCCGCCCATGGTAATAATGCGGGCGGTATAGCCGTCTATGATACCGAATTTTGTCAATAACAGCGGAAGGAAAACCGCAAGGAGTCCTGTGATAAATAAAATTAAAGTGGATTTAAAAGGAAAAGCCCGCGCCATGTTAAACTTTTATCCTGTATTTTTTTCCCAGTATTCCGGTTGGTTTTATTAGCAATACAATGATCAGAATTGAAAAAGATATGGCGTCGCTGTATTGGCTGGAAATAAAACCTTTGGTCAAAGCTTCCGCAACGCCAAGAATAAATCCTCCAAGCATTGCGCCGGGAATTGAGCCGATGCCTCCCAGGACAGCAGCGACAAAAGCCTTGAGCCCCGGCATCATGCCCATAAGCGGATTTACCTGCGGATAAGCAGTAGCGTAAAGCACGCCGCCGGCGGCCGCAAGGATCGATCCAAGGCCGAAGGTAAAGGCAATCGTCCCGTTTACCGAGATCCCCATAAGACTGGCCGCCTGCTGATCAAAAGAAACAGCGCGCATAGCCTTCCCGCGTTTTGTCCCGGTAACAATGTAATTGAGGGCCAGCATGAGCAAAGTCGAAAGCACGATCACAATAAGCTGAATGTTTGAAATCTGCAGCCCATCGCCGAGTTTAATATTAAACATGGCCGGCCCGGGAAACTGTCTGGGATTGGGACCGATAAAGGGCAATACCCTTGCGCCGTTTTCGAGGATCAGGCTGACGGCAATGGCGGTGATTAGCGAATTAAGCCTGGGCGCCTGACGCAGCGGCCGGTAGGCGAACCTTTCGATGGTAAGCCCAAAGCCCGCGCAGATGATCATTGAAACAATAAACGCGAGCACCATGCCGGCCGGCCCGGCGCCGATGGCGCCAAGCACAAAAAAGCCGGCATAGGCCCCGACCATCAGTATGTCGCCATGGGCAAAATTTATAAGCAGAACAATGCCGTAGACCATAGTATAACCAAGGGCAATAAGGGCGTAGATGGAGCCCAGCGAAATACCGTTAATTAACTGCTGTAAGACAATCATTATAATGGGGGAGCAGTAAACGCTCCCCCTCTCCCATTACTTCGGATTTACCGTTGCTTTATAAACGTTGGCCAGTTTGCCGTCTTTTTTGACGATTTCCAGAATTGCCGCGCCCTTGATGGGATTGCGGTCAGAGTCAAACCGGATGTTTCCTGTGACATAGGAACCGTTAATTTTGGCCATCGCTGTTTTTACCGCGCTGGGATCAAAAGAATTGGCGGCTTTGATGCTGTCAATTACAAGCATCATGGTGTCGTAGCCAAGGGCCGCGAACTGGGACGCCGGCCTGTTGAACCTGGCCTGGTAGGCTTGTACAAAAGCAACGCCTTTTGGATCGGTAGTGTCGGCCGCAAAACCGGAGGACCAGAATCCGTTAAGCACTTCGTCGCCGGCGTTGTCTATAAGGCTGTCCCAGCCGTCGCCGCCGACCAGCGCGCAGTTAATGCCCTGGGCGCGGAGCTGTTTGGCCTGGAGTGTAACGTCGTTGTAATAATTGGGCAGGTAAACAACATCGGGATTAGCCGCCCGTATTCGGGTGATCTGGGCGTTAAAATCCACATCATTGGTCTGGTAGGCTTCGTCAGCAACCAGCTGTCCGCCAAGCGCCTTGAACTGGGTTTTGAATGCGTCGGCCAGACCGGTGTTGTAATCGGCACCCGCGTCGTATAGAACCGCAGCCCGGCGGGCATTGAGCGTGTCATAGGCGAAATCAGCGCCGACAACTCCCTGGAAAGGATCGATAAAGCAGGCCCTGAATATAAAGTCGCCGGCTTTGGTAACATCCATCGCTGTGGCAGACGGCGATATAAGGACGACTTTGCTGGCCTGGGCCAGTGAGCTTGCCGCTGTGGTCGGGCCGGATGTGCTGGAACCCAGAACTATGCCTACCTTATCCCTTGTCGTCAGCTTGGTAAAAGCGTTTACGCATTTTTCCGCGTTGCCTTCATCATCTTCGGAAAGAAGGGCCAGTTTCTTGCCAAGAAGTCCGCCGGCCGCGTTAATTTGTTCCATCGCCAGAAGCGCGCCGTCGCGGGATTCGTTACCGTAGTAAGCAACACCGCCGGAAAGGGGGAATATCGCGCCGATGGATACTGTATTGGTATCCTGGCTTGATCCGGCAAAAACAAATGCTGTTGTCAAAAACAGCGCCGCCAAAATAAAAACAAACTTTTTCATGTTTCCTCCTGTAGTTAATCATGAAAATTATATTTGTTATATTGACACCTTGTCAAAAAATGTCAATATGTCAAATCAGTTTTATTATAAAATAAATCAATTAATATACTATATTAAGCCATTCCGAACATTTTTTCCTTAAGATCCAGATAATATATATAATCGTCCGGCTTAACATTGGGCGGGCAGCGGTGATCGCAGAACGGAATATAACCGCCCCTGGCCACATATTTTTCGAGTGTATGCAAATAGACCTTAATTGCGTCCTTGCCTTTTCCAAGGGCCATTTTATCAACGCCTCCCATAATCCGCAGCCCCTGTCCCTGATACTGATCAAGAAGTTCACCGGGATGGGCACAGCTGTTGACTTCATAAGGGAACAGACAGTTAATGCCCCCTTCCAGAAGGTACGGCATTATGGGCCGCACATCACCGTCACAGTCGGTGTACCAGATATCGATTCCGTATGCCTTAAGTTTTTTGTTAATCCGCTTGTAGCGAGGCATAACAATATCACGGAAGAAATCAAGGCTTACGATGGGGCCGTTGTTAAAGCAGATGTCTTCCCAGCCGGACGCGTAATCGAATTTAAATTCCGGCAGAAGCTGATCAAGGCTGTATTCGACAAGCCGGCAGCTGGTTTCGACCATGTCTTCCACCATCTGCGGATAATCATAAATCGCGTAGGCGAGTCCTTCAAAAGTCAGCATATCGCGGACCTTGCCGATCATGGAACCGCAATTGATGCCCAGCGGATAATCGCGCCCCGCGTCAGGCAGGTGTTTTTTCTTTAAGGCTGCTATGTCAAGTTTCCTGTCCGGATGGTTGATATTGAAATGTTCTTCTTTTACCCTCTTCCAGTCATCGGGATTTTTAATCGAAGATTCCAGAAAATGCGGGATCGAAGAACCGCCGCCTTCCAGAGGAACTTCGGCGAGCAGGCCTTCGCTGTTCATTATTACCCGCGTCTTGCCGCGGACTTCCACGACTTTTTCCTTCATGGCCGGATACATAAAGGTATGTCCGCCCAAACCCGTGATTTTATCAAAATTAAAAAAAATATCTGCATCGTTATTATTGCGGATATTATTCTTTACAAAGATATCCCATTTGGAAAAATTATCTTCCCAGTAGCCGAACTCCATATTAAAGCAGCGGTCAACGCTCTGGAAATGCATTTGCCTGTTAAAGCGCTCCCTGTCCGTCATGGAGGATTTCCATCTCTGCCGTATAGGTTTTATTTCCATAACTTGCCTCTTAAATTTTTACCACGAACCCTCACGAATCAGTTCGTTTGGTTCGTGGTAAATTTCTTCTATACGATCAGCTAAACTTCGCTATGGGAGCGAAGGTTTCTGCCTTGAGGGACGCTCCTCCGACAAGGGCGCCGTCGATATCATCCATGGCCATAAGCTGGGCGGCGTTCTCCGGTTTAACCGATCCGCCGTACTGGATAATTATCTGTTTGGCGGCCTGGGCGCCGTAAAGCTTTTCGATAATGCCCCGGATAAACTTGTGAATCGCTTCGGCGTCTTCCGGTGTGGCTGTCTTGCCTGTGCCGATTGCCCATACCGGTTCGTAGGCGATTGTGACTTTGGCGAGATCGCTTGCCGATACGCCGGCAAGACCTTTTTCAGTTTGGCGTTTGCAGACAGCTTCGGCTTTTTTGGCCTCGCGTTCCTGCAGGGTTTCGCCTACGCACAATATAACTTCAAAACCGTGGCTAAGTGCGAGCTTTACCTTCTTGTTGATTAACGCGTCGTCCTCGTTATAAATGTGGCGCCTTTCGCTGTGGCCCAGAATTATTACCTGCACGCCCAGGTCCTTCAATTGAAGCACCGATACTTCGCCGGTGTGGGCGCCCTGCTCTTCCGGTGCGCAGTTCTGCGCGCCCAGGAGAATATTGGTTCCGCTTAAAATCGCGCCGACTGTTTCAAGGTTGGTAAATGACGGAGCGGCCAAATATTTGTGGCTGCCGTTTTTAAGCGCCTTGACCAGGGCCTTTGCGAGATCCGCGGATTCTGCGCGCGTCTTATGCATTTTCCAGTTGCCGGCAATAAAATAATCACGGCCGCGGCAAACTTCGATGCCTGGCAGTTTTTTGCCTTCAAGCAGTTCGAGGGAAGCGCCTCCTCCTGTGCTTACGTGGCTCATTTTGGAAGCCAGCCCGAATTTGTTGACAGCAGCTACGGAATCGCCGCCGCCGACAACGGTAATGACGCCTTTGGCTGTCGCGGCCGCCACAAGTTTGGCGACTTCCTCTGTGCCTTTGGCAAAAGCGTCGAATTCAAAAACACCAACCGGGCCGTTCCAGACTATGGTTTTGGCTTTGGAAATTACTTCGCTGTACCTGGCGATGGTTTTGGGACCGACGTCCATGCCCATTAATTTGTCCGGAATGTTAACCGAGGCAATTGCAACCGGTTTGGAAGCAGCGTCAAATTTTTCCGCTCCAACATGATCAACAGGCAGCACGATTTCAACTTTGGCTTTTTTGGCTTCTTCAAGGATCTTTTTGGCGGTATCGATCTGATCATCTTCGACCAGGGACTTGCCGATCTTTTTACCCTGTGCTTTAAGGAAAGTATAAGCCATTCCGCCGCCGATGACCAGGGCCGCCGAGTTTTTAAGCAGGCTCTCCAAAACGGCAATCTTGGAAGAAACCTTGGCGCCGCCGATAATTGCAACCAGCGGTTTTACCGGATCGGTAACAATGGGTTCCAGGTAGTTCACTTCTTTTTCCATTAAAAGACCGGCAACAGAAACCGGAACGAACTTGGCAATGGAAGCGGTGGAAGCCTGATCGCGGTGGGCAGTGCCGAAAGCGTCATTGACAAAAATATCGCCGTATTCGGCAAGGGCTTTTGCCAGCTTGTCCATTTCTTTTGGATCTTTGGATGTTTCTTCCTTGTGGAACCTGGTATTCTCCAGCATGATAATTGTACCCGGTTTTTGCGAGTTGATAAAATCCTTTTTATTAAAACAGCCGTCCTCGCCCGCGAAAACAACGGTAAAATTTTTACCGAGCTTTTTCTGCAGATAAGCCGCAACCGGAGCCATCCTGTGTTTGCCCTTGATGTACTTGTTGTAATCAAAAACCTTTCCGTCCTTTTCTGCCTTTTGTTTGGCCTTTTCTGCGTCCTTTGCGGGATCGCCCAGATGGCTCATCAGGGTTACGGTTTTGGCGCCGTGGGCCAGAATGTACTTAATGGTCGGGATTGCGGCGACTATGCGTGTATCGTCCTGAACTTCCCCGTCCTTCATGGGTACATTAAAATCCACCCGCATAATAATTCTTTTGCCGTTAAGGTCAATGGTTTTTACAGTCTTTATCATGATATCCTCCGTTTTATTTTGTTGGGCCCCAAAAGGTTGTTTTAATGGTTTCGTTAATGGAAACAAAAAAAAGCAATCCTTTACAGCTTTTTCTTATTATATAAAATAAATTATATAAAAAAAACCCCGGCCTTAAGTGACCGGGGCTTACAGGTTTAATAAAACCTATTTCTTTTTGCCGCCGGCGTTAATCATGTAAATAAGGAGAGCTACGAGCCTGTTTGAATAACCCCATTCATTGTCGTACCAGGAAACCAGTTTGAAGAACCGTTTTTCTCCCGGGAGATTGTTTTCAAGGGTAGCTTTGCTGTCGAAGATGGAAGCTCTGGGATCGTGGATAATGTCTGAAGAAACAATTTCCTCGTCGCAGTAGCCAAGGGCGCCCTTAAGGTAACCTTTGGATGCTTTCTTCATAAGGCCGTCGATTTCTTCAATAGAAGTATCCCTTGATGCGGTAAAGGTCAGGTCAACAACTGAACCTGTCGCAGTCGGAACCCTGAAGCTCATGCCTGTCAGCTTTCCTTTGGTCTCCGGAAGTACTTCGCCGACCGCTTTTGCCGCTCCCGTGGTTGAGGGAATGGTATTGATTGCAGCCGCGCGGCCGCCGCGCCAGTCTTTTTTGGAAGGACCGTCAACGGTTTTTTGTGTCGCTGTATAGGCGTGGATTGTGGTCATAAGGCCTTTGTCAATCCCGATTTTTTCTTTGAGAAGGACATACACCAGCGGCGCCAGGCAGTTGGTGGTGCAGGAAGCGTTGGAAACTACATTATCGGTGGCGGGATTATATTTATCGTTATTGACGCCCATTACAAAGGTGCTGATCTTGTGTTCCTTGGCTTTTGCCGGGGCGGAAATGATAACTTTCTTTGCGCCTGCTGTTATATGATCAAACGCCCTGTCATCTGTAAAGAGACCTGTGCATTCAATAACATATTCGACGCCGAGTTTTTTCCAGGGAAGGTTCTTAAGTTCCTTCTCTGCCATAACGCACTGTATTTTGTTCCCGTCAACAACCAGCACATCGTCCTCAGCGGCGGAAGCGCTGCTTTTTTCGGTGCTGATCTTTGCCTTCATCTTGCCCTGTGTGGAATCGTATTTAAGCTGATAAGCGAAATATTTTGCATCAGTTGAAATATCGGTAACGGCAACAACGTCTATTTCTTTGCCGAGCAGCTTTTGATCGACAATAGCCTGAAATACAAGGCGGCCAATCCGGCCAAACCCATTAATTGCAACCTTGATCATAAAGACCCCCATTTAGTATTGTTAATTGGGATTCTATCTTTTTGCGGAAATAATGTAAAGTGGTTAGTAGTTAGTGGTTAGTAGTTAGTAGTTAGTGGTTAGTAGTTAGTAGTTAGTGGTTAGTAGTTAGTAGTTAGTGGTTAGTGGTTAGTGGTTAGTGGGGAGTAGGGAGTGGGTTGTTGAGGAAGCGAAGGCACGGAGGAAATTCAGAATGCAGAGTTCGGGTATTAGTACTGCTAAAAAAGTCCGGGAACATGCGCCTCCGGCAGCGCTTAAACGGGTGCTGTCTTCGTGGCAGCTTTATGTGCTGCTGCTGCCTGCGGTTATTTATCTGGGAATTTTTAATTACGGTCCCATGTACGGACTGCAGATAGCTTTTAAAGAATTCCGGCCAAGTCTTGGTATCTGGGGCAGCCAGTGGACAGGGTTAAAAAACTTTATCAGGTTTGTGACCTTCCCGGATTTTTGGAAAATGATCCGGAACACCCTTGCCATCACCGTGTACCAGCTCGCCACGTTTCCCTGCGCGGTAATACTGGCAATACTTTTCAACGAAATGCACAGCCTCAAGTTCAAAAAAGTTGTGCAGATGGTTACTTACGCGCCGCATTTTTTATCCACTGTAGTTTTGTGCAGCCTTGTGCTTTTAATCCTTGCGCCGGAAGGTCCAATAAACAACGCCCTGGTTTCCATGGGATTGAACCAGGTTGAATTCATGTTCAGGCCAAAATACTTTCCGGGCATTTACGTCTGGTCCGGCGTTTGGCAGAGCATAGGATGGAGCTCAATTATTTACCTTGCCGCTCTCTCCGGAGTTTCGCCGGAACTTATTGAGGCTGCCCGGATAGACGGCGCGGGACGGATGCAGGTCATCTGGCATGTGAACATTCCGGCGATTCTGCCTACAATAATAATCACTTTTATTCTTAATACCGGCGGAATGCTGAACGTAGGATTCGAAAAAATATTCCTGCTGCAGAATCCGCTTAACCTGGACGCTTCGCGTGTCATTTCAACTTATGTATATGAGATGGGAATAGGCGGCGCGCAGTTCAGTTACGCGGCGGCGATAGGGCTATTCAACAACCTGGTAAATATTATTTTGCTTCTGGCAGTAAATACCATATCGCGCAAAGTCTCCGAGATCGGGCTGTGGTAAGGAAGCAAAAATGAAACGAAGTAAAGGCGATTTGTCATTCGATATAATCAATACGTTTATTATGGTTATGATGCTTTTAATTACGGCCTACCCATTGTACTTTACGATCATTGCATCACTCTCCGAACCTTACGATGTAGCGAAGGGAAATGTAAAGCTGTGGCCTGTTGGTTTTACAATGCAGTCGTACAAACAGGTATTCGCCTATAAGCAAATTTGGGTAGGCTATTCAAACACGATCGTATACACGGTATTCGGCACATTGTTCAGCCTGCTGCTTACACTGCCGGCAGCTTACACCCTGTCCAAAAAACACCTGCCTGGACGTTCTGTAATTACAATGTATTTTTTGGTAACAATGTATTTTTCCGGCGGGCTGGTGCCTACCTATCTGCTGGTAAAAAACCTTGGCCTTATGAATACCCGTTATGTTCTTATTATACTTGGCAGCTTCAGCGTTTATAACATGATTATTACGCGCGTGTATTTTTCCAGCAGCATTCCGGAAGATATATACGAGGCCGCCAAAATCGACGGCGCCTCCGACTTCCGCCAGTTTTTTACGATTGCCCTGCCGCTGGCCGTTCCGGTGATTGCCGTCATTACATTATACTACGCGGTCGGCAACTGGAACTCGTATTTTAACGCT
>WQZG01000091.1 GCA_009780855.1 Treponema sp. | reverse complement strand
TTACTGACAGGGATACTTCGTTCAATACCTTAACGCTGACGGATATCAGCAGGAGAGTTACCCGGAGAACGACTGGTATAATATGCCGGTTGAACTCAAGACCGATAAAAATAATCTCCCCATTAAAATAACGGTTGATCTCGCCGGACGCCAGGCGGTTGCCCAGATTTGGGAAGTCAAGGTCGGGCGCAGTTCGCTTTACCTGCTTGATACCAATATCCAGGAGAACGCTCCCGATATCAGAAACATCACCGCGGCGCTTTACGGCGGAGACAGTGAGACCAGAATTCAGCAGGAAATTTTATTGGGCATAGGCGGAATACGCGCGCTGCGCGCTCTTGGTATAAATCCCGCGGCCTGTCATATGAACGAAGGGCATTCGGCTTTCCTTGGCCTTGAGCGGATCAGGGAAATAATGCAGGAGAAGCATTTTAATTTTGACGAAGCCCACGAAGCATTGTGGCCCACCAATATTTTTACAACACATACTCCGGTACCGGCAGGAAACGAGCGTTTTGAAATCGGCCTTATGGATAAATATTTCCGTTCATGGCCGCAGGTTCTTGGATTGGCGTGGAAAGATTTTCTTAGCCTGGGCAGGGAAAGACCCTACGATGACAGCGAAACTTTCTGCATGACCGTTCTGGCGCTTAAGCTGGCTGCCTACGCTAACGGAGTGGCGCGGCTTCACGGCGATGTTTCCCGCAAAATGTGGAAGAACCTCTGGCCCGGACTTCCCCTTGATGAGATTCCTATCAGTCATGTCACCAACGGTGTACATCCCAGAACCTGGGTATCCAGCAATATGGGTGATCTGCTTATGCGTTATTTTGGAACGCATTTTGAGGATACCCCCACCGATCTTTCGGTATGGAACCGCATGGATCGCATCTCCGACGAGGAACTTTGGCGGACCCACGAACGACGGCGCGAACGGCTGGTGGTTTTTGCGCGGGAAAGAATAAGGCAGAACCTTAAACGCAACGGCGCTGTGGAACGCAGGCTCGCGCACGCGGAAGACGCCCTTTCACCCTATATACTGACCATCGCTTTTGCCCGCCGTTTTGCCACCTACAAACGCGGGAATCTGCTTTTGCGCGATCCCGAGCGTTTAATCAGGCTTTTAAAAGATCCCGATCATCCTATCCAACTTATTTTTGCCGGTAAAGCCCATCCCCACGATATGCCGGGCAAAGAATTAATCAGAAGTATTGTGCATTTTGCAGAAGAACATGATGTTCAGAGCCGGTTAATTTTCCTTGAAAATTACGATATGGCAATGGCCCATTACCTGACATCGGGCGCGGATCTCTGGCTTAATACCCCAAGGAGGCCGCTTGAAGCTTCCGGCACCAGCGGTATGAAGGCCGCCATGAACGGCGTCCTGAATTGTTCGGTACTGGACGGCTGGTGGGACGAGGCTTACGAACCGGAAGTCGGCTGGGCAATAGGGCAGGGTGAGGAATACCAGGATACAAATCTCCAGGATGAAGTCGAAAGCAAAGCCCTCTATGATCTTCTGGAACGGGAAATTATTCCCCTGTTCTACCAGCGCGGACGCGACGGGCTGCCCAGGGAATGGATACGCCTGATGAAATCCTGCATGAGGACGATAGGTCAGTCCATGTCCAGCCACAGGATGCTGATGGATTACTGTAATAAATTTTATTTCCCGGCGCTCAAGAATTACCGCCGTATTGTAAAGGATGATTACGCGGAATCCAAAGCTCTGGCCGCTTATCTTACAAGGCTTCGCCAGGCCTGGGATCAAATCCGTATTTTAAAAATAGAATCCAATTCCAAACCGGTAATGCTGCGCGGAGATTCCTTGACTGTAACCGCCAGAATTGAACTTGGCCCCCTCAAACCTGAAGAAGTGATGGTCGAACTTTACCATGGATCGGTGTCCAACCAGGCGAATGAAATTCAGGATGCCAGACACACGGAGATGAAGGCCGTTGGTCAGGAAGGGAATGTATTTATTTATCAAATCAGGATTGAATGTACAAGCACCGGTATGCAGGGTCATACCGTTAGAATACTGCCCAAACACGAAGCCCTAGTCCATCCCTACAGGTCCGGTTTTATCAAGTGGGCATGAAAAAAGTGTAATACCGGTTCGTGTAACCGGTAAATATAAGATAAAGAGTAGGGAGGTTCCATTATGGCAAAGAAAGTAGAAGGAGCTGCAAAACCGAAAGCTCCGGCAAAGAAACCTGCGGCTGCAAAAGCACCGGCGGCAAAAGCTCCGGCCAAGACTGCAGCGGCAAAAAAACCAGCTGCTGCAAAAACTGCCGCGAAACCCGCGGCTGCTAAATCAGCTGCTGCGAAACCGGCAGCGGCAAAAAAACCGGCGGCAAAGCCGGCCGTAAAACCGGCAGCCAAGACTGCAGCGGCCAAGAAACCCGCAGCCAAGAAAGCACCGGCAAAGAAAGCTTAAGGTTCATCTGGCCTGAACGGGAATTGTTTTTCGGTTTTTTATGACAAACAGTTTCCGGCTGTGCCGCCGGATTAATCCGGCGGCACAGTTTAATTGATCAGCACGGCAGCAGACGCTGCTGCGGCGGTATCCCAGAACAGGGCCCGGCGCCGCAAGTAAAATCCTTGCGGACAGCAGACCTTTACCCGCCTTAACAAAACAAGGAAAAATAGTTGCTCAAAAAAACGCCCCTCAAGTATTATTGTCTGGATATCGTAATAGCTTTTTTTATTTCTGTCCTAATAACCAGCAATGTAGCGTCCTGCGCAAAAATAATCGATCTGCGGTTTTCTGTTTTTGGCATTCATCTCGCCTTTGACGGCGGAACCCTGCTTTTCCCTGTTGCCTATATCATTGACGATCTGCTTACCGAAGTCTACGGATTTAAAATTGCGCGCCGTGTAATCTGGACCGGATTTATCGCGCTGGCAATTTCCGCCTTGTTCTTTTTTCTTCTGGGCATTATGCCCGGTGAACAAACCTGGGAAACGTATGCGGGAACCCAGGCGTACAACGCAATACTGGGCGGCATGAGCACAGGCGGAATTGTACTGGCAAGTCTTTCCGGATACCTGGCCGGTAATTTTTTTAACTCCGTCATACTTTCAAAGATGAAGATCTTAACAAAAGGCCGTTTTCTCTGGATGCGGACTATCGGCTCAAGTGTCGCAGGCGAATTGATTGACTCCCTTGTCTTTATTTCAATAGCCAGCCTTGCCGGCGTATTCCCGTGGGAACTGTTTGTTACTCTTGTCCTTACCAATTATCTTTTAAAATTATCTCTGGAAATAATTTGTACTCCGCTTAGTTATCTGGTGATAGGTTTTTTAAAAAGGGCGGAAGGCATTGATGTTTACGATCACGGGGTTAAGTATAAGGTGTTTGAGTTTTAAGACCCGCATAACATAAGACCTGCGACGTGGTAAACCCGCGAAACCTCTGGACATCCCATTCTATTCCTGCTAGGTTAATCCTAAGCACCACATATGCGAAGCAAGTTTGCCCTGCCTTTTTGGCTCAGGCGCCGCCTTGATTTTTCCGGTCCCGTCAAAATGCTTGAGGGGAGAACCCTCTGGGTGCGGCGTCTTGTTTCCGGCGAATCTGTTGAAGCCAATTCCCGCAAGTATATTTTTACCTGGAACGCGTCGGCCAACATTTCCCAGAACCTTTCCGGCGGGAATTTTCTGGTCGGGCTTTATTCGATATTAAAAGTCGGCGATGTACTGCTGGGGCTGTTAACTTCCATAATCCAGTTCTGCTGCATTTCTCAGATCTTCAGCCCGCTGCTGCTTGACAGGTTTAAAAGGAAAAAGACAGTCCTTCTGGTAACCCGCATTGTTTTTTATACGTTCTATATTGTTATAGTCGGTCTTATTCCTTACTTCCCGGCCGATGAGAATTTCCGGATCAAGTTTCTTGTAGTTTCCATGATTATCGCTTATGTGACCAATTCCCTGGCGTCTCCGGGTTATTCGGTTCTGCACATACGTTCAATTCCGGAAGACTCAAGGGCGGATTTTTTTTCAATTTTGAGTCTGCTCAACAATATCTGTATTTACGTGTTTATACTGCTTGCTGGTTATGTTGTGGATTTTTTCCGCGACCGCGGTAATTTCCTGGCAGGTATTACGGCGGTCCGGGTTATCGCTGTCGCTTTTGCCGCCTTTGAAATTTTTTCCCACATTCATATACATGAATTCGACGAACCGGAAAACGAAAACAAACGCCGTATTAAAAATCCTTTTTTACCGCTTAAAAACAAGCAGTTTACCATATGCGCGGTTCTGACCGGATGTTACAGTTTCTTTGCCAATATACCGGGGCTGTATTACAACTCCTACCTTGTTAATGACGTAGTTGCGCCCTATTCATTTTTGGGGAAAGTTTATTTTTTATCTGTACCGTGCATGATCGTTTTTGTTCCATTCTGGAATAATATTATCAAAAAGAAATCCTGGTTTGGGACCATTTCGATAGCCCTTGTTCTTCTGTTCTTCCATTATTGTTCCCTGCTTTTTGTAAACAGTCAAAATTACCAGGTTTTGTACACCATCGCAATGATCTATTATTTTTCGATAATACCCGGCGTAAATATAGTTATTTCGAATCTTCCGTACTACCGCCTGCCGGAGGGAGACCGTACTGTTTATATAGCATTTTGGGCCGGCTTCAACAGTTTTATGGCAATGCTTGGCCTGTTGTCCGGCAGTCTCTTTATCGCTGTGACTCATTCACTGGGAATAAATATTTTTGGATTTTCCATCCATCACAAGCAGTTCATTATGCTGGTTACCGGCCTTTTGCTGTTGGGCCTGGGCCTGGGTTACCGTTTCTTTTCCCGGAAGGAACAGCTTTAAACGATTCAATATGCGGAAAGCGTTATCTGTTTTGACAGGCTGTAAACGAGCGGTATCTCGTTATCATTTTCCACGAGCACCCGGCCAAGCAGGAGCGCCCTGTTGTTTGTACAGGATATGGCCGTCATTCCCGCCGGGACTGTTCCCTTCCACGCGGGGCCTGTTATAAAAAAGGCGACTGCGTCCGTACCTGTTGTGCGCCGCCCGACACAAGCAATTACGCGGCCGTCTTTGGGATCGTTTAACTGAATGCTGTAATAACGGTCATTCATGTCCGGCACCGTGAGCACCATGGGCCTGCTGCTCAGATCAAGGCAGCCGGCGGTATAGAGTGTGTCGCGGTTACCGGTCGCGAGGAAACTTGACGCCGAATCATGCGGCGAGGCGATATTGGGCACAGTATAAAGCGTATTGAGCGGGATACCTGCACCTGAGCCAAGCCCATCCTCCAGTATCGCTTTAGTAAAACCGCCGTACATTCTTGAAGGCGTTATATATATAAAAACGAAAGTAAAAACGATCAATGACGAAAGAAAAAAAATAAAAAACATACGCAGGTGATGACTTTTCTTTTTATTGCTTTTTTTCATATTCAATTGACCTTTAACACGGGCGGTACATTATATTTGCCGCTCAGTACACTGTCGTCGGGCTGGTACACCCGCAGCCATAATTTAAAGCCTGTGTCCGGAGCTGGAAGCCAGTTACTCTCATGTCCGTCCGGAGCTAATTTCTGGATATAGATATCTACAGAACCGTCAGAATTCTGCATTAGTCCCGATCTGTCGCTGACACTGTATTTTTCAACAGCATTGGCAACCATGACTCCTTTGGGATTGGTAATTGTAAGCGACCAAAATGCGCTGTTTGGCGGGAGTCCGCCGGGAGGAAAATGTATTGTATAATTATTCTGTCCGTTAAGGGGCTGCCTGCTGCTGTCATTGACAGTCTGCCAATAAACTCCCTCCTGCGGAGGAGCCGCGCCGGGAAGCAGGTAAGCGTCAGAAGCGCGGACCAGGAAAGATTCATTAGGCTGCGCGAAATTCAGCAGGGCAAACCAGCCGTTTGATGTAGTGGCCCTGTGCCCGATGTCGATTACAATTATCAATGTCGCGGCAATTGCCGCCAATACGCAGCCTGCGCCTATGCCCAGGACAGCGTCAAAAATATAACGGATACGGCTTAATACCTGGCCGCGTCCCGCAGGTACGGGATCGGATGCAGGGGTCTTGTCTGGAGTTTGTCTGTTATCCGGTTTTTTCATTTTTCGTTTTTGAGCAGTTCCTCGTGGGTTTTTTCGCTGAGCGGGTAGAACGCGATCACCACAATCGCGCCTATCAGAATTATTGCCGGCAGCGGGCCGACTATGATCCTTATCACATTAAAGACCGATTCAGGCTGGACTGTTCCCTGCCCGGCTGTAGAGATGTATTTCCCCGCCTGCAGTATCAGCCCTGAAATAAAAAGCGCGAGCGCCGTACCCATTTTTGAAATAAAGGTCCACATACCATAATAGGAACCCTCGTTCCTTACTTTGGTTTTTACGGCCATAAATTCTATTGCGTCCGGAATCATCGCGTAAGGCGCGACATAACTGAAACCGACGCCGATTCCCGCGTATGCCATAAGCGCAAAAAAACCGCCCAGCGGAATAAGATGGCCGATTAAAGAAACCACAATGCACGCGCTGGCCAGTATTACAAAACAAATCTGGTAGGTGATTTTTTTACCGATTTTTTTGGAAACCTGGACTGAAACCGGTATAAAAACCATTGCTGTTAGAAGCAGGATCGCCATGGCGACGGTGGTTATATCTCCGCGGTGCAGTATATTCTCTGTATAATACGGCAATATGGTAGTTATAAAACAAATGCCTGTCATATGCAGCGCGTAAGTTAAAAACAAAATTACAAACGGCTTGTTTTTAAACACGGATAAATAGGTCTTAAAAAATCCTTCTTTGGGCAGTTGATCTTTTGTAATTTTTTTCTCTTTGGTCCCAAAGAAAGTAATCAATGTTACCAGTGCTATTATTGCGCCAAGGATAATGCTCATCATCGAATAACCGTGCGGATCAAGCAGGGGATCCGGGGCAGTACGCCTGGCAAAAGTCTGCACCAGCGGCTGAACCGCCACAGCTCCGGCGATGGTGCCAAAGACGGCGCAGCCGAACCTGTAGCCGTTAAGGCTGGTTTGTTCATTGTAATCATTGGTAAGCTCGGGAGTTAATGAAGAATAGGGCACGTTGCTTATTGTAAAAACCGTGTTAAGAAGCAGCAGCGCCACAATTGCCCAGGCAAAATGCAGGGATACCGGCAAATAGGCCGGGGCTGTAAAAAAGAAAATAACCGATAGCATCATTGGTATTGCGCTGATAAGAAGGTAAACACGGCGGCGGCCCCATCGTGTTATGGTGTGGTCTGTAATATAACCCATCATTGGATCGTTTACCGCGTCCCACACTTTGCCTATCATAACCGCGGCGCCTGCAAGCCCTGCGGCAAGTCCTACGGTGTCTGTCAGGTACTTTAACGCCCAGAACGACATCAGGGTAAAGTACATATTCCCGCCCAAATCGAAAATACCAAATCCCAGTTTTTGTTTTACCGTTAATTTATTTTCTGCCATGATATTTTAACTATATGTAATGCGAAAAAAAAACACAACAGATATATGACGCTCCGTTTTCATTTTTTATAATCCGGATAAAAATACGGATAGCATGTAAAAGGATCATCGCTTCCAAGTTCAAAATAAGGCCTTGCCATAAAAGGCGTATCTTTTACATTGAAGCAAAGAGGTTTACCGGCAGGCTGCATCCATGCAGGATATTCAAGCGGATCGTGATGCAGAAAAATATGCGGTTCCAGGCTGGAGTCAAGTTCGCGGCCGGCCGGAGTTCCGCAGACCGCCATTAGCAAAGGCCCATATTCGTAAGCCCATCTTTGGCACAGCCATCAGGTAACCGTCGTTTTCGCTGCAGCTCTTTATTTCAAGATATTTAATTTTATGTTATAATATAAACAGAGGCATCAAAATGGTAAAAAAAGTTTTAATCACAGGGGCAAATAAAGGAATCGGCAAACAGATCGCGCGCGAAATGGGGATAAAAGGTTGGAGCATTTTGGCAGGCGCGCGGGATAAAAACCGGGGAACTGTTGCTGTTGAAGAACTCAAAAACGAAGGCATTGAGGCGGTGTTTATACAGATTGATTTGCAAAAGGAAGAATCCATACATGCGGCAGCTGAGACAATCAAATCCCAGCATCCCGATTTTTCCATGCTGATCAATAACGCGGCGATTCCGGGTGATATGAAGAAACCCGGCTATGAGTTTAGCCTTGATGAATTGAGAAACGTTATGGAGACCAACGTCTTTGGCACTTTTGAGCTCACCCGGATGCTGCTGCCCGTGCTTGAAAAAAATAACGGACGCATAATAAATATTACAATCCCCATCGGTATGACAGATCACTTTAATCCGTTTACCTATAAGGCAAGCAAGGCGGCGCTGAACGTTATAACACAGACGCTTGGTCAGAACTTCAAACAGGCGGGCAAACCGCTTGAGATTTTTGGTATAATGCCCGGCGGAACAACAACGGATTTAAACGGGAACACAAAAGGCCCGCACATGCAGACAGCAGAAGAAGCGGGTAAGTTGATAACAAGTATTATCCTTGACGGTAAAAATCACAACGGTGAAGTCTTGCTCCGCAGCGGAGCAGCCGCAGATTACAACCGCGGATTGTTTTAATATTCTGTTAAAAGCCGTTGACGGGCAAATATTCCAGGCCGTGAAAAATTTATTTTGGGGTTTCCAGCGTCCATTTTTTATCCAGTGCGGCATATTCTTCATCTGTTAATCGCGGCATAATTATTCATCTAAATCAACAAACAGCCCCCTTGCGGGGGCTGCCAATAAAATCACTCTGTACTTCTGTATCGCACTTCTGTATCGTACTTCTGCGGTTATTGCGATGTAAAATTGAACACAGTCTCCAGGGTAACATCGCCGTTACTCACACCGTTCAGAGTAACGGTATAATTTCCGGATCCATCGGGACCGGTTGCCTGTTGGCCATTGCACAAAACGCTGGCTACATTGCTTGAGAATACTGAATCCAATATGTAAGTAACCTTTAAATTAACCGTGGAAATAATACCCTGATTGGCCGCGCTCATTGTATGGCCTACTGCTTCAAGTTTAACTCCTACCGTATGTGTACCGATTGTAGTTTGTTGAACCGGGTAATTTGGGTTGTAAGTGATGGTTACACCGGAGTAATCATAATCGGTACCATTGGGATCCGGGATAAAGTCCGCGCTGGCGGGATCTACATCAATAATTATAGAGCCTGATTGCAAGTGATTTGCCGATGTTAGTTCAGGCGGCTCAAACTTTAGAAACGATACTGAAGCGTTTTCGAAATTGAAACTGTCATTGCCTGCCTGATCTCTCCAATAATAAACACCGCTGCTGGTAAAAGCGCCTGCATCAAATGTTCCCTGTTCCAGAATTGGGTATGGCAGCGGCTGCTGATCCAGATATGTATAGGTCGAGTTGGATTGAATGTTAATATGGAGGTTATATGTGGTACCGTTATTTCCGCTAAAAACAACTGTACCATAACCAGTACTACTGCTTGGAAATGGCTGTATTCCGGTTGACGTTAATTGAATATCTTTGTTGCTAGCATCTGTTATCGAGACTGTATACCCATCATTGGGTATATAAATCTCACAATATACTTGTACTGTTACGCTGCCCTGTCCTCCTGTTGCTGAAAATTTATAACGCGCTATTCCTTCAACAGTGGTCCAATCCGCAGAAGCAGCAGTTTTTAAATTAAATGAATAAGAAGGGATAGGTACTTCAATTTGTTTGGATACAGTGTGTTCCATTACTCCCATTGTTAACCAACGCCCATTAATTTCCCTTCCGTACCAGCCTGGTACAGCTCCTGCGGCGCTAATCAGTTCATTGGTATTAACTGAAGTGCTTATGGTTTGCGGCAGGGCAAACTGGGAATGTACGTTAAGTGATAAATCGAATGTTTTAACGCCAACGCCGGATGTTCCGTAGGTATAATAGACATTAATCACTGCCGAATAATTGGCTATCAGCAGACCCGACTGGGGAGTAATTATGAACGATGTATACCCGCCGACCGCGACACTGCCAAGGTCAATATTGGACAAAGTGAAGCTGGCCGAATCAGTGCCGGTAAGCGTTACGGAAGTTATAACAGCGGCGGCAGTTGCCTGCGGAGGCTGGTTCCTAAGTGTTATAGTCTGGGCAGACAGGAATCCTTCAATCATTGAAAAGTCCAAAGACGCAGGCTGATAAAGCTCAAGAGCCGGTCCTTCGACATGCAATGTTCCGTTTGCAAAAGAAAAATTGTAATTGTCTGCAGCAAGGCTGCCCTGGCTGATACTAATATCGTAATCTCCGTTGCCGCCGCCCAGAACATATGAGCATGTAAAAGCAGGTGACCCGCTTACCTGCGATATATTCTCGCTGTTTACAAAACCGGTAACTGTGTAGGTATAGGCCGGCGGGCTTTCGCTATTGTCAATATATTTATCATCAGCGGTAACCGTTAGAAGCGCTTTGTTAATCGTAAATGTCCCGGTTTGCGTACCGGTGTAGTTGCCGTTATCTGATGCTGTTATAGTGACTGTTGCTGTCCCCGCGCCGATATTGCCGCTGTATTTAATAACATCCCAATCTGAAACAGAAATTAATCCGCCGTCAAAAACATTCGGCCCCGGCATTTGAGCCCTGCCGTTATAGGTGAATGTTCCGGAGTAAGTGACTGTTGTTTGAGAAAGATCACGTTTCTGTACTGTGATGGTAAGGGGATCCGAAGTTACTGAATTATGATCAGAGTCTCCCTGTTTTACAGCCTGCACCGTTGCTTCACCGTTTCCTATTATAAAGACTTCACCTGTGCTGCTGTTCAATTGAATAACATCTGTGCCGTCAACAAGGATGTAACTTACAGTCCCTGTACCGGATCCCCCTGTGGTTGAGAGGGTAAAGTTCGAATCGCCGTAGGTTTTTGTACCCGGATCTTCAATTTCCAATGGATCCTGGTCTGCTAATCCTACCGACAATACTCCGGATACAAATGTAAAATCGTAATTTACGGCGTAGAGGCCGCCCGGCGCTGATTGTTCAATATTAATTGCGTAATTTCCTTTGCTCTTGCCCGGGGTGTATGTACACGACAGCAGAGGAGATCCGCTTACTTCCGATATACTCTCACCGTTAATAAAACCGGTGATTGTATAGGTATAATCGGGAGCATCATCACCATAAAGAATATTTTTATTATCTGCGCTGACTGTAAGAATGGCTTTGTCAATCGTAAAGTATCCGGTCTGCGACCCGGTGTAGTTGCCGTTTTCCGATGCTGTTACAGTTACTGTTGCGGTTCCTGCGTTGACATTATCGCTGTACGATTCGGAGTTAACAATATAATCGGATGCGGTAATAATGCTGGGATGGCCGTCTGTAACGGTCGGCACAGGCGTATAAGCCTGCCCGGTATAGCTCCTGGTTCCTCCAACATCAATAGATGCGTTTGAAAGATCTCTCTTGTTTACCGTGATAGGAATGGGCTGCGACTGCGAATGCCTGAATTGGTTATCCCCTCTCTTTATGGCTTCTACCGATGCAGTTCCTGCTTTGAGAATGGTAACTGTATTGCCGTTAATGCTGATAACATCATCGCCGCTCATGATCCGATAATGCACCAGACCGGTACCCGATCCTCCTGTTGTGGATAGTGTAAAATCCGGATCGCCGTAAGTTTTTGTAATAGAAGCATCGCTCATAGCCAGTTGAACCTGATCCCCCATACCTATGGATAAAAGGGCGTCAACAAATTCGAAATTATAATTTTGCGCGCTCAGGTTCCCGCCAATCGTGATAGTATAGCTGCCCCTTGCGCTTGTATCAGCCGCGCCGCAATTTAAAATCGGTGTGCCGCTTATTCCGGCTGAATTCAGGTCTTCTCCGTACTTAAAGCCTTCGATATGATAAGTTAATGACGGATACTGTGCGTTTCGGTTAATGGCAATATTATCGGCCATAAGGGAAAGCACCGCTTTTTTTACCGTCAATGTGTAGCTGGCCGTTGACTCCGCATAGGTCACATCAGCGGCCTTTACAGCGGTAATAACAGTCTGCCCCGCGCCTTGTATGGTAACCTCTCCGTTATTCTCGTTGACCAGCGCAACACCCGAATCGCTTGAAGAATAGGTAACAGCTCCGGAACCCAGGTAATCCGGTTCAATAGCATTGGTAAACATATTATCACCGTAGGTTTTTGTCATTGCCGCTGCCGAAAATTTGATATTGCCGCTTGGTCCGGGCAGCTCCGATTTTCTCTGATCGGGAAGAATGGAGATAACCCACGCGTTGCTGCATCCGGCAAAAATCGCAATAAGTAATAAACAAAGCAGCAGACCTGTAATTTTGTGTTTTTTATTCATAGACATCATCCTTGTGCTTCTTTGTTAAGGGGGAAAATATATTCAACCATGATATTGATTCCCCACATGTACGGATACCCAAACCGCGCCGCCGGTTCTACATAAAAGTTACCTGAAATCGGAAGCCGCCAGCCCGCGGAAAGACCGCCGGAGAATGCCGGATAGGTACTGCCATAATCCAAATAGACTACACAGCCTGCCTCTGCCTGTACAAACAGGCCTTTAACAAAAGGCAGGTTATAACGGAAAAACGCCTGGGGTTCCATACTGAATACTTCATACAAATCATGGTAAAAACCGGCCCTCAAACCAGCGGAAAATTGCGGGTTTAGGTCCATGCCGAACAGCAAATCACCGCCTACAGCAAAGTCCTGTCTGCCATGACCGTTGATATCCGGACCTATGCCGGCAAAAAAATCGTCCAGAGCATAGGCGCCGGGCACAATAATACCAAACGCCAGTGCCAGCGCAATACACATGAGTATAATTTTTTTCATCTTTTAGAAAAACTCCTTAATAAATAGCGTTCATTATTTAAAAATTATTATTACACCATGGAAAAATATACCGCATATTCATAAAAAAACACTGTTTTTGCTTGTTTTTATATAACAAATTTAGTAACTTTTTGTAACAAAATTTTGGCCTGTTTTGTCAAAATCTGATGTCAGCGCATTTTTGCCCGTCATATTCCATTTCATTGTCAATACGGATAAAACCTTCTATATTATAGTGAAGCTGACGGGTCAGTATTCCTGAAACATTCTGATTATTAACATTTCCTTCCGCGACAGTAAACTCGTCCTCGCTGCTTCCCAGTACAATGCCTATGTGATCAACCGGCTCGTTCCGCTGGTCTGCTTTCTTATTATCGAGCGGTATGATGTTTTTATACAATATAATGTCTCCGCGCTGCGGAATAATTCCAGGCCCGTCTTTAATAAAGAATTTTTTTTCCCTTGCCCAGGCATTCCAGGCGGCAACGCAGGCGAAACGCAGTTTACCGGGAGTCCACTTGATTGGAAAAATAAAGCCGGCTGTCTGGCAGCAATGGTAAACGAACGCCGCGCACCAGCCGTTTTTTAATTCATCAAAGGCGCTTTCTTCAGGCCAGTAACGGATCAGGTTCATGTAGACGCTGTCATCGCGGGAGCCTGTGATCGGCATTGCCGCCAGCTTTTCGGCAATATCAGCCAAAAGGCTTCGTTTATCAATTGATTTTTTTTCCGCAGTTTTATTATTGATTTCTATCCTGTCAAAATCCAGGTCAATTCCAAGTTCCGCCGCCATTTTTTTGATTCTGGGCAGATGTGTAATATGCAGCTTTGACGCGCCTGTCTTCATAAAACTTGTAAACAAATCCGCGTCCTTGAGAAGCTCGCTGTATTCATCATGGACATTTGCCTTGTCGCTGTGATGGAAAACTGCCGTCAGAATAATCTGTTTTTCGGCGTCTGTAAAAATATCCGGATTACGCAGAATAATCCTGGACATTTCCGCGCCGCTGACACTGTGGAAATTATCAACACCGGTCCTTAGCCTGTAGACGTCATGCAACATTCCCGCAACTGCGGCCAGTTCCGGATCGAGTCCGCGTTTCAACGCGAACAACACGCAGTTAAATGAAACCCCGTAAATATGGTTATAATCATTGCTGATGTATTTATTTTGTCTGACTGAAACCGGATCTTGATAAATTTTATCGATGCATTCCCTAATTTTTTCCAGTCTGTCCATAATTAATATATATTCCATTTTGGAAAAATATAATATAATGAAAGTTAATTTTTCTCCTAAAGGAATTTATTATGGATAAACAAAAAACTCTTACTTTTATAAAAGAACTCTCGGATGCCAACGGGGTCTCCGGTTTTGAGGATGAAGCTGTCGCCGTTATCAGGCGGCATTCGGACGGTCTGGGCCAAATCAGCGAAGATGCCATGCGCAATCTTTACATCCGCCGCTCCGGCTGGAAAGACGGAAGGCCGTCCCTGATGATTGACGCCCATACCGACGAAGTAGGTTTTATGGTCAGGAACATCCGGTCAAACGGAACCCTGGATTTTGTACCGCTGGGCGGGTGGGTCGCCTCCGCAGTCGCAGCCCACAAGGTCAGGGTGCGGACAGTTAACGGCCAGTGGATTCCCGGCATTATCGCCAGCAAGCCGCCCCATTTTATGTCAGAAGCGGAGCGCAAACAGGCTCCGGAAATTTCAAACATGGTTATTGACGTGGGCGCCGGCAGCGACAGGGAAGCCAAAGAAGATTTGGGCGTTTCCATCGGCGCTCCTGTTGTACCGGATGTTCATTTTGAATACCGCGAAAAACAAGACATTATGATAGGCAAGGCGTTCGACAACAGGCTTGGCAGCGCGGCCATTACAACGACACTCAAGGAACTAGCCGGCGCCGAACTTGGCGTAAATGTTACCGGCGCTTACGCCACCCAGGAAGAAGTAGGGCTGCGCGGCGCGACGGTTACTGCCCAGACGGTAAAACCGGACATCTGTATTGCCTTTGAGGGAAGCCCGGCCGACGATACCCTGTCGGATTCCGGCGCAATCCAGACCGCGGTCAAAAAAGGCCCGATGCTGCGCCACTACGATATGCGCATGATCACCAACCCGCGGTTCCAGCGTTTTGCCCTTAACACCGCCAAAGAAAAAAACATTCCGGTCCAGGAAGCTGTCCGCACAGGCGGCGCCACCGACGGCGGCGTGATTCACCTTTCCGGTAAAGCCGTCCCGGTAATCGTCATAGGCATACCTGCGCGTTACATTCACACGCATCACAGCATTTCATCGTACTCTGATTTTGAGAATTCAGTGCGTCTGGCCTGCGAAGTTATAAAGCGGCTAAACGCGGATGTTATCGCGGGATTTTAATTTTGTCACAGAAGAGGATCTCATAAAGGCACGGAGGACACGAAGAATCATGGGGGAGTAGTTAGTAGTTAGTAGTTAGTAGTAAGTAGTAAGTAGGGAGTAGGGAGTAGGGAGTAGGGAGTAGGGAGTAGGGAGTAGGGAGTAGGGAGTAGGGA
>WQZG01000090.1 GCA_009780855.1 Treponema sp. | reverse complement strand
AATTTTTATTTTCTCTTCTGAGGTATACCGTTTCCTTTTCCTACCCATTATTTCCTCCTGGGTCTCTGGTATACCACTTTATAAGCTATGCTCTAATTCGGCAAGTTCAACTTAGGCGCGACATAACCTCACTCACTGTTAACTTTTCCTTTTTCACTGTTAACTATTCACTTCTCATTTCTACTTTCTCTTTCGTATATCCAGCATTCCCACGGATCCAGTTCCCATTTACCGCTGACTTTTTGTCCTGTGCTTCCGGTGTCGACGATTTGTTTGCCGGGAGTGAAGTTCATGACAAAGACATAATCGGTTTTGCCGTCGCTTCGTACCTGGGCTGTTACGCCGTGCGGCAGTTTTTTTACGGCGGTTTGGATGCCAAGACTTTCTGTGAGGTCCTTATAATAATCGAGGAGGAAGTCCCGGCCGGTGCGGGCGGCTATGTGGCAGGCTTTGCCTTTTCCGTAGTTATTTACGGTTAGGGCCGGCTGCCCCTTATAAAAATCACTGCCGTAGGTTCCGGCGGGTTTGGCGGTTTCCGCATGGATTAATTCGCAAAAGTCAAAGGCTTTGTAGCTTTTGCCTTTCCATTTGATTGAGTTGCTGTCATCCGGGTAGAGGGCGTCGATTTCTTCGGCCCAGATTCCAAGGCATTTGCGGAGCGGGCCGGGGAAGCCGCCGCGGAAACACAGGTCGCTTTGATCAACGTAACCTGTGATGTAGGTTGTTACCAGGGTTCCGCCTTTTTTGACAAAGGCATCAAGGGCTTCGGCAAAACCGGGGCGCAGCATGTAAAGCATGGGCGCGACGACCAGGTCGTAGCCGTCAAGTTTTTTTGTTGAGTCAATTATGTCAACCGGAATTCCAAGCTGCCAAAACGCGCTGTAGTGGTCGACTACGGTTTGCTCGTAATTGGTATTTGTCTGCAGGAAACCTTTGGCGTCGTCAACGGCCCAGCGGATGTTCCAGTCATAGACTATCGCGGCTGACGATGGCGTGTTGGTCCCGATTATCGCGTCCATTGTTTTGAGCCTTTTACCGACTTCGGCAATTTCCTTAAAGACCCTTGGTTTTTCTGTACCCTCGTGATCGATTAAGGCGCCGTGGAATTTTTCCGAAGAACCGCGGCCCTTGCGTATCTGGAAATATTGTACGGTGTCGGATCCGTGCGCAACCGCCTGCATGGACTGGAGCATGTGGACTCCGGGGCGGTGTAATTTGGCGACAGGCCGCCAGTTTGTCGCAGACGGGGAGGATTCCATAAGCATGAAAGGTTTACCCTTAAGGCCCCTGGTCAAGTCGTGTTTGAACGAGGCAAGGACAGCAATGTCCGCGTCTTTATCAGTGCCGGTCCACTGCGGGTAGTTGTCCCAGGAAACCACATCCATAACCTCTGCAAGGCGGAAGTAGTCGATGCCGGGGTAGGTTCCCATGAGATTTGTTGTGCACGGGATATTGGGCGTTATCTTTTTTAACGGCGCGATTTCGTGGAGGTAAAAATCTACGTGCTGTTCGGTAGTAAAGCGTTTCCAGTCGAGGTTGAGTCCGTGGATATTTGTTTCACCGAGCGGGCTTGGGCTTTCCACCTGTGACCAGTCGGTGTAGATGTGGCTCCAGAATGTTGTCCACCACGCGTCGTTAAGATTGTCCAGTGTTCTGTAGCGCTCACGGACCCAGGCGCGGAATTTTTCCTGGCACCTGGGGCAATGGCATTCGCCGCCGTATTCGTTGGAAATGTGCCAGACGCCAAGGGCCGGATGTTTTTTATAACGCTCTGCCAGGGCAGTGTTAATCTCCCTGACCTTTTCGCGGTATACCGGGGAACTCATGCAGTGGTTGTGCCTGGCGCCGTGGAGGTTCTTCTGCCTCATGGCGTTTATCCGCAGCACTTCCGGGTACTTGCGGCTCATCCAGGCGGGCCGCGCCCCTGACGGAGTGGCAAGTACGGCGGTCATTTTATTTTCCGCGAGCAGGTCCATGACGCGGTCAAGCCAGTCAAAAGTATATTTGCCTTCTTCAGGTTCGAGCGCGGTCCAGGAAAAAATTCCTACGGAGAACGAATTGATTCCGGCAAGGCGGGCCAGGCGGAAGTCTTCTTTCCAGATTTCGTCTTTCCACTTGAGCCATTGATCGGGGTTGTAATCTCCCCCGTGAATAAAATGGGGGAACTTCGCGACAATGGGCGGGCTCTTTTTTACTGTCTTCATCAAGGTCTCCTTTTTATTTTATAAAAAAATAATTTAACGGTTTGCCTCCGTTTAACGGTTTGCCTCCGTTTATCGGTTTGCGTCCGTTCATTCAGGTTTAGTTGTTAAGGCCTGCGAGTTCAGCATGAATAAGACCTGTTACCTCATCAACTATTTTTTCCAGCGGCACCAGGCGGTTGGTTTTTTCTTTGCGGTGTTTTAATTCGACTTTGGGAACTTTGTCTTCCCCGCCCGCGAGATTCTTGTCACCCACCACTATCCTTAACGGAATGCCGATTAAATCTGCGTCCTTGAATTTTACGCCGGGCCTTTCATCCCGGTCGTCAAGCAGACATTCAACCTTCATCCGTTCAAAAGCAGCGGCAAGGCCGTCCGCTGTTTGTTTTACACTGCCTTCGTATTTTATCGGGACAATTATTACCTGGTACGGGGCGACACTCATGGGCCAAAGTATGCCGTCATCGTCATGATGTTCTTCGATAATGGAAGCCAGGGTGCGGTCAAGGCCAAGGCCGTAACAGCCCATGACCGGTACACAGCTTTTGCCGTCCTCGTCCAGATAAGTCACGTTCATTGGTTTTGAATATTTGGCGCCCAGTTTAAAAATGTGGCCCAGTTCGTTGCCTTTCTTTTCGTAAAGTTTTGCGCCGCACTGCGGACAGAGATCGCCTGCTTTTACGGTCCGGACATCTGCAACCATCCACGCGTTAAAGTCCCTGCCGTAAGCAACATGTTTATAGTGAAGGTCCTTAGCCAGCCCGCCGCAGATCCCGTCGCTTATGGCCGCTGCCGAAGGATCAACGATGAGGGGTACTGTTTCAAGCCCCGCTGGTCCTGCAAATCCGACCGGCGCGTTTGTAATGCGGCAAACATCGGTTTCGTCCGCAAGCGTGACGCCCGCTGCCTTGAGCAGGGCAGTGAGTTTGGTTTCATTAATATCCAGATCTCCGCGTATTGCCACCGCGAAGAAAGCTTCCGGGTAGGCCTGAACGCTGTCCTGGCCCGCTCCCACGGAAGGTTTTCTTTTTTCCAGTCCTGCGCAGCCGGGAGCTTTGCTCAGATCAAGTTCCACATTTATGGCTTTGTAAATAAGGGTCTTGATAAAAGACTTTGCGTCTGTTTTTAAAAAGGCGCAAAGTTCTTCGATTGTTTTTACATTGGGGGTATCGATTTTTTCCTGCTGCGGAATGTTAGCTGCCGCGGCTTTGGCAGCCGCCGCCTTCGCATCCCCGTCGCCGTTAAATTCATAATCCGGTTTGCAGCCGGCTTTTTCTACATTGGCCGCGTAATCGCAGGCTCCGCAAAGCAGCAGAGTATTGTCGCCGATTTCGCTTTCTACCATTATCTCCTCGGAGCCGCTGCCTCCCATCGCGCCTGAATCCGCCTGCACCGGTATTACCGTTAAATCACAGCGTTTAAAAACACGGCGGTAGGCCTTGCCCATTTTGCGGTAGGTTTCATCAAGGCTTGCCTCATTTGTATGGAAAGAATATGCGTCCTTCATGTTGAACTCGCGGCCGCGCATTACGCCGTAACGCGGGCGCACCTCGTCCCGGTATTTTGTATTTATCTGGTAAAGTGATATGGGCAGCTGGCGGTAACTGGACAGTTCTTCCCTGACCAGATATGTAAAAGCTTCTTCCGCGGTCGGCGAGACAACAAAGTCCGCGCCTGTGCGGTTCTTGATCCGCATGAGTGCGTCGCCGTAAGCGTCCCAGCGGCCTGACTCTTTCCAGAGTTCACCCGGCACAATAACGGTCGGCTTGATTTCAAGAGAACCGGTGGCGTCCATTTCTTCGCGGACTATCTGTTCGAGTTTGCGGTAGGAACGGAGTCCCAGCGGCAGGTAAGAAAAAAGGCCGTTGGACAGTTTGCGGATCATCCCCGCGCGGAACATGAGCCGGTGGCTTACGATTACCGCGTCGGCAGGGACCTCGCGCAGGGTCGGGATAAAAGCTTCAGAAATTTTCATAAATGTGATTATACAAAAAAGCTGCGTTTTAGTCAGGATGGATGGAATGATGGACAGCAATTTTACCACTAAAAATTTTACCACGAACAACACTAACAAACACGAACTTTTTCTACGATATTTGATTCATACAAGGTAAATCATGATATATAAGCACAATGACTTGAATTCAAAGTACAAGTTCGTTCGTACCAAAGGTACGCTGTTGGTGAGGTTCGTGGCAAAAATTCTTCCCTTGGTTCATTGCGGTATTGATACCCTTTATTGCTCGGGCAGGTATTTCTTGCGCAGCTCGACTTTGTCGTATTTCCCGACTGTTGTTTTATCAAGCGATGTAACTGCCCTGATCCTTATAAGCGTCGCCTCGCGGGGCAGTATGCCCATGTCGATGTACTTCTTGATGTGTTTCATCAATTCCCGCTCGGAGATGTCGGCGTCAGGTTTCGCGGTTACCAGGGCAAAGGGAACTTCTCCCCAGCTTGGGTGAGGGTAACCGATTACAGCGGCTTCGGCGATCGTGGGATGCAGACATAAAATATCTTCGATTTCCAGCGACGAGATCCATTCGCCGCCTACCTTGATTACGTCTTTTATGCGGTCTGTAATGCGGATGGATCCTGTTGAATCCCGGGTAGCGACGTCCTGGGTATGGAGCCAGCCGCCTTCCCAAAGTTTTTCTGAATTGGATTCATCCTTGAGGTATCCCTGGGTAAACCACGGAGCCCGGATTACTACTTCTCCGGTAGACCTGTCGTCAGAATTGACTTCGCCGTTGGGGCCCATTACTTTGAGATCGACCAGGCCTATGGGCCGGCCGGTGCGGACCAGCAGCGCGGCCCGTTCCTCTATAGGCAGGGCCTGTTCTTTTGTGGTCAGATGCTGAACCGAAATTACCGGGCAGGTCTCTGACATTCCGTAACCGCAGTAAATATCTATGCCCCTGTTTATAGCCGCGATCGCGGTCGCGCGCGGAAGGGCCGATCCGCCGATAATAACCTTCCATTTTGAAAGGTCGTAATTCTTTGAAGTGGGATCGTTGAGGAGCATGTTGACTATGGTTGGGACACAATGGGAGAAGGTGACTTTTTCGCGGTCTATTAACTTCAACAATTGATCCGGAATATACCTTCCCGGGAAAACCTGTTTAACCCCCATCATGGTCGCGACAAAGGGAACTCCCCAGGCATGGACATGGTACATTGGCGTTATCGGCATATAGACGTCTTCGATGTGCATCCGGCTTTTTTGCACCGGCATTGTAAGGGTGCACATCATTCCAAGAGCATGCACAACAATCTGGCGGTGGCTGAAGTATACGCCCTTGGGCAGTCCGGTGGTACCGGTCGAGAAGAATGTCGTGGCCCTGGTATCTTCATCAAAATCCGGAAATTCTTTTAGCGGTTCCGCGCCCGCAAGCAGTTCCTCGTAAGAACCTGTAAACTTGAGACTTGACGCCGGTTTTTGCCCGTCATCGGTAAGAAGGACATAATGGTCAACTGTCGTGATGCGTCCCTTGATCTGTTCGAGAATCGGGACGAAATCAGAATTAACCAGAATTACTTTGTCTTCTGCCTGTGCGATTGTATATACAAGCTGCTCGGGGGAGAGCCTGACATTGAGCATGTGCAGCACCGCTCCGATCATGGGTATCGCGAAATAACACTCCAGGTAACGGTGGGAATCCCAGTCAAAAACAGCCACAGTGTCGCCTTGTTTTACACCCATTTTTATCAGGGCGGAGGCAAGTCTTGCGACTCTTTCGCGCATCTGGCTGTAGGTGATGCGAACCTTGTCTTTATAGACAATTTCCTGATCCGGATTATAGGCAAAGGGGCTAAGCAGCAAATTTTTGATAAGAAGCGGATACTCGTAAGCTGAAGGTGTTTTATGAATTAAAGTGTTCATTGTTTCTCCTTGTGGTTTAGTGCTTTATTATAAAAGCCTGGTTTATTATGACATTAAAATATTTTTTGTCAAGATGTCATTACGAATTAAAAAGGAAAAATTAAAAAAGAGAAAAGTTATGAAGCGAGGGTAGCTAACAGGGAAAATTCAAGAAGCAGTTTATTATTAATGGTTTTGTGGACTTCGTACTTTTTTATTTTTTACTTTCTAATTTTTCCTTTATTATGTAGAACATTTCGTTTTTAAAGATTTTTTTTTCTATTATGCTGAAGTCTGGCGCCAGGGTTTTTTCGAATTGGGTTGAGTAAAATGCTTCCATGCCTTTTTCTTTACCGGACGCGCTTTTTATCGGAAACGATATAATGCTTATGGGGCAGCCCAGGATTTTTACCAGTTCCAGTGGCCGGCCTTTTTTTTGATGCTCCAGCAGCGGCGCCAGTTTTAACATTAATAACACTTCGGCTTCCCGGAATGGTGACTGACACCATATTTGAGCGGCGGCGTCAAAGAGTCCTGTTTGGTAATCAAGACCGGTCATTTTGAAATACTTTTCCAGCAACTGTATGGTTGATTCATTTATATCTAAACCTGTGTATTGCGCCGGCGGCGATGTATAATAGGGCAGGGCAAAGGGATTGAAGCCGCAGCCAAGGTCGATTATACGTTTGCTTCCGGTATACTTGCCGATAAAGGCATAGATCGCGGCAGCCTCAGGCAGCCTTTCCCTTGTTGAAGCGTGCAGTTCCAACAGGCGCGCCGCGAATTCCCTGTCGGTTTTGATATCGCCATTATAATTGTCCAGCAGCGCGGCGGCTTTTTCGTGGACATTTTGCGGCAAGAAAGATTCGTGGATTATATGCAGTTCATTTTTAACGGCTTTTAAAAAATCGTTTTGTTTTTTATTACTGTTAATTTTTTCTGCGCCGTGGAGTTTCTCCGCGCATATTCTTTCGACCACAGCCCTGTTTATGCGGCAATACTTTTTGCTTGCCAGTATCAGGTCAGCGGCTTCATTTACATTCATGACTCAGCCGGAATTAATTGCTGCGGATTTGACTGCTGCGGATTTTTATTATTACGGATTTTTTCCATTAACCTGGTGTAGAAACGCAGGTTGTGCATGGTGCCCAGCCTGTACGCCAGTGAGTCGCCTGTTTTGTACAGGTGGTACAGATATGCTCGGGAATATTTGCCGCAGCAAGGACAGTCACAGGTTGGCGAAACAGGCCGGTCTTCGCGGATGTGTTTTTCGTCAAGGACATAATAATGTTCGTACTTTAATGAATGGTCATCTTTGTGATCATCGAAAACATACAAACGGTTATGCCTTGCTTCCCTTGTAGGTATTACGCAGTCAAAAAGGCTGTAGCCCATTGCCGCACATTTTATTACCCCGTCCGGTTTGCCAAGGCCCATGGCGTATTTGATTTTATCGTCCGGCATCAAATCGGCTGTGTATTGCAGAATATCATCCACGAGCTTGCCGTCCGGGCCGACCGGCCAGCCGCCGAATCCGTAACCGTCAAACCCGATGGCGGTTAGCTCACGGCCGCATAATTCGCGCAGATCCCGGTAACCGCCGCCCTGGATAACCGCAAAGAGCAGGGGGCGATTTTTATCCGGAATTTTTCTGATCGCAAGCTGGTTAAGATATTCTTTTTTACAGCGCTGTGCCCATTTAATTGTCAGTTCAACAGATAATTTGGTAACTTCATAAGTATCTGAAGGATCTGTACAGTAATCCAGGCAGATCATTATATCTGAATTACAGGCAAACTGAAACTGAATGCATTTTTCTGGTGTAAAAATTATTTTATCCGCATTGCCGCCCTGGCCTGACACACCGCCGGGCCTGAAGATAAGCTCGTTTTTGCGGATTTCCCCGTACTTTGAATTTTGGCGTATCAGCGAAAACACCTGGAACCCGCCTGAGTCTGTCAGCACAGGCCTGTCCCAGCCGCAGAAATTATTGATTCCGCCAAAATGCCGCAGCACGCCGGAGCCTGGTTTTGACATCAGGTGCAGGCTGTTCATCACCAGTCCGCTTACCCCGCAATTTTCCAGGTCCCCCGAATCTACGCTGCGGACCGCGCCGTAAGTTCCGTCCGGGAAGAAAGCCGGCAGCGGTACTTCCCCGTGCCTTAAATTTAACTGCAGGCTGTCAATCATCCGGGTTTTCCTGCGCCGGGTTTTCCTGTAAGTCTGAATAATCCCGGCCGCCTGTCTGCTGCATTATTTCCTTAAGCCTCATTGACGCGGCGTAAAATTCTTTTTTGGAAATTTTGTTCCTGTGCGCAGCGGACAGTGCTTTTACGGCGTCCTTTACGGAGCCCCCTTTTTTAACGACATGGTCAACTATCATAGCCTCGCAGGACAATCCGCCGGGGCTTGCGCTGTCAGCTTGGCTTTCGCTCGCTGGGCCTTGGCCCGCCGCGTCCTCACCGGCTGCGATTACCGGTACAGCAGTAAAATCTGCGACAAGGGTATATTCGCCTTTTTCCGCGGACGGATTTGCGTTAAGCTCGTCAAGAATTTCTCCAGCCGATCCGCGGTAGATTCGTTCATACATTTTTGTCAGATCATTGCACAGACATAACCTGGTCTTTGGCAATGTTTCGGCAAAATATCCAAGGGATTTTTTTATGCGCATGGGCGATTCATAAAATACCGCCGTGTCTGCCGCGTTCCCTGTAACTGCAGCTATCAGTTTCTTAAATTCATTTTTGGTTCTTGGTAAAAACCCGTAGAACGCAAATGACCTAAAGCTAAAGCCGCTTACCGACAATGCTGTGATAACAGCCGAAGGACCGCTGATTCCTGTTACCGTGTATCCGGCAGCGGCTGCCGCAGCGGTGATGACATTGCCCGGATCGGAAATGCACGGAGTTCCGGCGTCCGTTACCAGTGCCACGTCTTTGCCTTCCTCCAGCTGCGATAATAAATAATCTACTTTTTCTTTCTCGTTAAATTTATGGTTAGATACGGTCTTGTTCTTTATGCCCAGGATCGAGAGTAATTTTTGTGTACTGCGGGTATCTTCGGCTGCGATAACGCCGGCTTCGCCAAGTATGCGCTTTGCCCTTAGTGTAATATCTTCGGTATTACCTATCGGAGTCGCGGTTACGTATAGAATTCCTTTCAAATATTAACCCTTTTGTTTTCGATCGTTTCCGTATTATTATGGAAGATTGGATGGAAAAAATGAAGGTAGCCGCAATTCGATTTACAAATCGCGGGTGACCGGCAGCCGCGTTATGGGAATAGCCTTAACAGAGATGTTGTTTTTCATTTTTTTTCACTGTAATATGTTAGTTATAATTAACAAATGTAAACTGCGGAGGAAACCATGGATAAGATAAAGATAGCTGTAATCGGCTGCGGCAAGATTGCCAATGACGCCCATTTAAAACCTCTTTCGGCCATGCCCGATGTGGAAATAAAATACGCTGTTGACTTAATCAAAGAACGGGCCGAGGCTGCCTGTAAAAACTTCGGAGCCAAACAGGCGCTGGTCGATTATAAGATTGCTCTCGCCGATCGCGAAGTGGATGCGGTTTATGTGCTTACACCCAATTTCTCCCATTATACAATAACGATGGACGCGCTGCGTGCGGGCAAGCATGTCTTCTGCGAAAAACCGATTACTGTCAGCTATCCGCTTTCAAAAGAAATGGCCGATGAGTCAAAAAAGCAGAACAAGGTACTGAACATCGGGGTCTGCAACAGATACCATAAATCGGTTGAATTAATACGGGAATATGTTCAGCAGGGCAGACTCGGCGATCTTTACCACATCTACTGTTCCTTCCGCAATTACAGAAGCATACCCGGACTTGGCGGCGCTTTTACTTCAAAAGAAAAATCCGGCGGCGGTGTGCTTATAGACTGGGGCATTCATTTCCTGGATTTGATCCTGTACATAACGGGAGCAAAAATCCGCACCGTTACCGCCAATACCTACAACAAACTTGGTACAGACATTAAATCCTATGTATTTAAAGACATGTGGGCCGGTCCTCCTGTTCCGGACGGAGTCTGCGATGTGGACGACATGGTTACGGGTTTTATCCGGACCAACGGCGCAAGCATCAGTTTTAACGGCGCCTGGGCACAGAACATCGATCAGAACGAAATGTTCATTGACTTTATGGGCGACAAAGGCGGTATAAGGTTAATTTACGGCAAGGATTTTACTTTTTATACAACTTCCGACGGAGTGCTGCAGGCGGTCAAACCGGATTATAAAATTCCAAATATGTATGAACGCGAGGACCTGCGCTTTATGGAGGCGATTAGGAGCGGGCTCAAAACCAGAAGCCACATAGACAATGTACTGGAAAGCGCCCGTCTGCTTGATGCGATTTACGAATCTGCGGGTAAACAGGCAGAAATAAAATTGGCATAAAGAGCAGGTACAAACAATGACATTAAAAGACCTTCAGCCCGGAGAGAGCGGAAAAATCGTGACAGTCGGCGGAGAAAAGGTTTTGAGACGGCGGCTCCTGGAAATGGGCATTACACCCGGAACTACAGTAACCGTAAAAAAGACCGCGCCGATGGGCGACCCTATAGAGCTGCTGCTGCGCGGTTACAGTTTAACAATACGGCTTGACGACGCCGGTGAAATTACTATTCAGGAGTTATAAAATTTATGATCTTCGCCCTTGTAGGAAATCCGAATTGCGGCAAGACGACCCTATTCAATCAATTAACAGGATCAAACCAGCATGTTGGTAATTTTCCCGGTGTTACCGTTGAGCAAAAAACCGGTCAGATAATAGGTTCCCGTGACGCTTCTGTAGTGGATCTGCCCGGCATATATTCACTTTCTCCGTACTCAAGCGAAGAAATAATAACCCGGAATTTTTTGCTTGTTCACAAACCCAACGGTATTATCAACATAATCGACGCGACCAATATTGAGCGCAGCCTTTACCTGACAATGCAGCTTATTGAACTTCAGATACCAATGATCCTTGCCCTTAATATGATGGATGAGGTGCAGGCAAATAACGGCAGTGTTAACATTAATCATATAAAAGAAATTTTGGGAATTCCTGCTGTTCCGATTTCCGCGGCCAATAAGGAGGGGTTGGTTGATCTGATGGATCAGGCTATCGAAGTTGTCCGAAGCAACAGGAAGCCTTTAAAAATCGATTTTTGCACAGGCGCTGTTCACCGCGCGATCCACGCGATTTCCCACCTTATCGAAGATCACGCGCAGAGGCAGGGCCTCCCCGTCCGCTTTGCCGCGACCAAACTTGTCGAGGGTGATGAGCCTGTGCTCGAGTCCCTGATGCTGACCGAAAACGAAATTGAATCGATTGAGCATGTTGTAATAGAAATGGAAGCCGAACTCAATACCGATCGCGAGGCTGCTCTTGTTGATATGCGCTACCAGTTTATCGAAGACCTGTGCGGCAAGGCCGTTAAAAAAATCGGCGAGACAAGCGAATATAAACGCAGCGCGAGACTGGATTCGATCCTTACCCACCGTATTCTGGCGTTCCCGGCTTTTATCTGTATAATGTTCCTTGTATTTTGGCTTACCTTTGGAGTTATCGGCAACAACCTTAGCCGCCTGCTTACGCTTGGGCTGGAATGGCTTAAAGATATTGTTGACGCCGGTCTGACCGCTTACGGGTTAAACCCCATTGTACATTCACTTATAACCCACGGGATAATAACAGGAGTCGGCGCAGTACTAAGTTTTGTCCCGATTGTACTTACGCTGTTTTTCTTTTTATCGATACTGGAAGATTCCGGGTACATGTCGCGGATCGCTTTTGTAATGGATAAGCCGCTGCGCAAGATAGGCCTGTCCGGCCGCAGTTTTGTACCGATGCTTATGGGGTTCGGCTGTACAGTTCCGGCGGTAATGGCGGCGCGTACATTGTCAAGCGAGCGCGATAAAAAAATGACAATACTGCTGACTCCGTTTATGAGCTGCAGCGCCAAGCTTCCCATTTACGCATTATTTACCGCGGCCTTCTTTGCCAGGAACCAGGCCTTTATAATGATCGCCCTTTATTTGATGGGAATTATTTTTGGCATTGGTTCCGGTTTATTAATGAAACACACGATTTTTAAAGGAGCGCCTGTTCCGTTTGTCATGGAACTGCCCAACTACCGTTTCCCGTCCTGGAAATCCGTATTGCTGCTGATGTGGGAAAAAGCCAAAGATTTTATCCGCCGCGCTTTTACCATAATATTTACCGCGACTATTATTATCTGGTTTTTACAGTCTTTTGATATCCGTCTCAATCACGTTGTCTCAGGCTCCGACAGTTTGCTTGCCCGTATAGGTTATTTAATCAGCGGAATATTCAGGCCGCTGGGATTTGCGGATTGGCGCATTTCAACCGCGCTTATAACCGGTTTTACCGCAAAAGAAGCGGTAATAAGTACGCTGGCAGTTCTTACAGATGCTGGCATTACAGAGCTGCGCGGCACTCTCCATACCCTGTTTACACCTTTGAGCGCTTTTAGTTTTCTTGTATTTACTTTGCTCTATACGCCCTGCATTGCCGCTGTTGCCACAATCAAGCGGGAGTTTGGCAGCATCAAGGGCACCCTGTTTGTAATTCTGTACCAGACCGGTTTTGCCTGGCTGGCGGCGTTCTGTGTTTACAGGATCGGGCTGGCTTTATTGGGGTAAGACGAAGAGATGCAAAATTTATATTTTATTTATTCCCAATATAAACATAATATTGTTTTCAATTTCTTCCATAATTTTTTTGTCAATTTTTGATATTTTTTTAATAAGTCTTGCACGATCAATTGCCTTGATCTGAGATAAAACAATAACAGAATCTTTATTTAGTTTTGATTCATTAATCCACCCACCATAATTCACCACGTGTCATTTTTTGTTAAGTTCCTTAAGGATTCAAGTCCAATTTCCAGATCCTTGTCAAATTCATCTTGGTCAATTTTCGAATATACCTCATTTAATTTTTGTGTAATCATTTCTCCATTATGCTTCGATATATATTCTTCAAGAGCAATTCCATATAGCCGGCTGCGGGGAATTCCCATATTTCGAGCTGTTTTTTCTGCTTTCTCATATAAAGTATTTGAAATTGAAATTGCTGTTTTCATATAAAAAGTATAACATTAGTATAATTTTTTTTCAATACAAAATGAATTTTACCTGATCTACCATCTTTTCCTGATTCGCAGAGAATTTAATACTATTGTATCACAAGAGCCCATATTTAGATTATAATTAATAATAAGGAGTAAAAATTATGAAATTTATCCATGTAACTTTACACGTCAAAGATTTGGAAAAATCCCTGGGCTTCTATCATAACGTTTTGGAACTTCCCATAGTCCGGCGGAATCCCGGCCCCAATGGTCCGGTCTTTTTGGGCAAAGATGGTGAACCTCTGGTTGAACTTATCGGCGGCAATGAGAAACCGGTTTTCTCGGGCTTTTCTGTTGGGTTCGCGGTAGAATCTCTGGAAAAAGCCACAAAAAAAATGGAAGACGCAGGTTACAAAAAACTCAGGGGGCCGATAACTCCCAATCCGCAGAACCCGTCGCTCAAGTTTTCATACTTCCCCGATCCTGACGGCGTTGAGATTCAACTGATGGAGTCCAAATAATACTTGGGCGGGCGCCGCCATGAGCGGGCGCCCGAAACTCATGGGTGACTGTCATCGAATTTTCGTAGTGGCGCTCAAATATTACCAGTTTTTATAAATCTGTAAACCAAGATACCTTTCCATAGGTTCATAATCTCTGTCACTATGCAACAGGGGTAACTCATTTTCTATACAGAATGTCCCTATTATTATATCAGCAGTTTTTCGTATTGTGATACCTTGTTTCCGCAATAAACGAAAATTCACAGCTGATTTTAAAGCGATCTCCTTTCCCAGCATATCAAAATATATTAGGCTGTTCATTATTTTTTTAGCTGCCTCAAAGTCACTGTCATTGCGAAATCCCTGCAGGAATTCCGTAATCAATAAATCTCCTGTAATAACCTGGTTATGAAGTAACTCGTAATCAAGGGCATCGGTATGCGGAGTTTCAAGACCATGAATATAATCAATCCAGACTGTAGTATCTACAACGACCATTTTGCCGCTCTCAACTCGTCAAGGTTGCCTTCCCAATGCAATTTACCACGATATCTTCTTGCATTGCTCTGCACGTTTTGTATCGTAAAAAGACGCAGTGCGTTCTCAACAAGCTGACGTTCAGTTTGACCATTTGCGATTTGCATGGCCCTATCAAGTACGTCGGTATCAATAGTAACTGATGTTTCCATGAATAATAATATAGCTCAAACCTATCTATTTGTCACGCGCCTTGACAGGTTATACATGATGTATTAACAAAGGCTCGCAGATAGGTAAAAGTAATTATTAAATTGAACTTATCGGCGGCAATGAGAAACTGGTTTTCTCGGGCTTTTCTGTTGGGTTTGCGGTAGAATCTTTGGAAAAAGCCACAAAAAAAATGGAAGACGCCGGGTACATGAAATTGAGGGGGCCGATAACTCCGAATCCTAATAACCCATCGCTCAAGTTTTCGTACTTCCCCGATCCTGACGGCGTTGAAATACAGTTGATGGAGTCCAGATAAAACCTGGGGGTATCTGGAGTTAAATTACTGGTTTTAACATAGACAAACCGCCGGGTGTGCGATATATTACTTTTAGTTGTTTAGTTGTTTTTTTATAAAAAATAAAAAAACAAGCAGGCAAAGATTAAAAATCAAAAATAAAATCAGGACCAAAAATGAAGTGTTTTAGATTCAGAATTCCGGCTGTTCTGGCATTTCTTTTGCTGCCGGTTTTTGTTTTTGCCCAGCAAACCATCAATCCGCAATCTCAAAATTCGCCGCCAGCCGATACCCCGCAAAAATTCGCTTTGGTAATCGGTAACGGGACTTACAGCGGCGGGCTGCCCCAGCTTGCCAACCCAGTAAACGACGCCAATGATGTAGCGGCGGCCCTGGAATCCCTGGGGTTTACTGTGGAGAAAGTGCTGAACGGTACATTGCAGCAAATGGAAGATGCCACCCTCAGGCTTAAGGATTATCTTGGCGCGGCCGCTGACACCTACGGATTCTTTTTTTATGCAGGCCACGGCGTACAGTCCGGAGGCGATAATTACTTGATTCCGGTTAACGCGGACATCCCTACGGAAAGTTACCTGCGCACCCGGGCGGTTTCAGTTCAGACTTTGCTGGACGATCTTAATGACGCGCGGAACGGGCTTAATGTGGTAGTCCTTGACGCCTGCCGGGACAACCCGTTTGGCTGGAACCGCAGTACAACCCGGGGGCTGACAATAATCAGCCGCCAGCCAGCCGACAGTATT
>WQZG01000089.1 GCA_009780855.1 Treponema sp. | reverse complement strand
GTACGGATGCTCTCTGTCATATCGTTGCGCAGCATTACATTGGCGATTAACAGGCTGGCCGAACGCAGAATGGATTCAGCATTTTTGGAAAATACGCGTTTGGTATGACAATCGTCAAAACCAAGAAATCCCCAAAACTCATTGCGTAAAAATACCGGTACTATTAGGACAGATAATACACCCTGGGGGGCAAGCCGGGACTGGGTTTGGACAGACATATTGCTGACCAGATCGTTGATGCAGTTTCCCTTTATAAGTGTTTCCTTCCACTCCGGACATTTTTCGTTATACGATACATCTACCGTATATTCGGAGTCCTGCAGCGGCTCTGCGCCTTCTGACCATTCATACATCTGGGTGCAATAGAGTTCGCCGTCCTTTGTATGATTCCTCCAGAGATACACGCGGTCGACGCCTACCGCTTCTCCAAGCATGCCCATGCAGTATTGCAGATAATAACCTATTTTTTCATATTCCGCCTGGAGCAAAATGGTAGCTGTTTCATTTACCGCGTGGAGCAGCCTGTCCCGCTGTTCAATTTCCTTCATCATCTGCTTGTACTCACGCAGATCCCGTATATAACTGACGACCGCGTAACCCTCATCATAACTTACACGAACCAGTGTGACCTCTGACGGCATTGGCGTTCCGTCCAATTGCTGATGCATCCATTCAAAAGTGCATTTGCCCTCATCGAACGCCTTTTGGAGAAGCATAAGCGCCTTTCCTTTTGAGAACTGCCCGTCAGGCTGATATTCCGGGGAGAGATCGAAGAACCTGTCCAAAAACTCCTGTTTGTCTGCCATGTTGTATAATTTAACCGCTTCTTCATTGCAGTCAAAAGGGCGTAAATTCCTGTCCCAAAGATTGGTACAGAGGGGCATCGCGTCCATTATTAATTTGGTGCGCTGGTGCGCTTCCAGTACCTTGTTGGCCTGTTCATTGCGGTTCACAGCATTGACCATCATCAGGCTGGCTGAATTCAGTACATTAACTTCGTCTTCTGTAAAAATGCGTTCCTTACGGCAATCGTCAAAACTAAAAAATCCCCAAAAATGATTCTCTATGTGTATAGGTACCACAAGTATCGATTTTATTTCGTATGGCTGCAGAAATTCCTGTATTTCTTTCGAAAAGCCGGATACCGATCCGTTTATACATTCACCCCTGCGGATCTTTTCTTCCCAGAAAAATTTTACATCGTATGGGAATTTAGTTTCAGCGCGAAACGTATTCTTTAACCGGTTGATACTGCCAAGCCACTCGCACTGACAATTAATGGAATTTTCGCCGTCTATCTCCTCATTCCGCCAGATATTTATGCGATCGATATCCACACATGTGCCCATTAATTCCATAACACTCATGAGTGAAGCTTTAAAATTTTCCCTGACTTCTGCCAGAAGCAAAATAGACGCCGCGTTATTTATGGCATGCATAAGACTTCTGCGCTGTTCATTCTCTGTTTGATTAATGCTGACACGATCGCTTATCTTCCGAATTCCCCGCGCCAGGTCGCCTATCTCATCACTTCGTTCATAACCAAAAATATTGCTACCGTCAGTACCTGGTTCCGGCAGGGTTTCCTTAAGGCGGCCCAGCGGTTTAATTACCAAACGGCCGATCAGGATATTATTGGCGATCATATACAGGAAAAATCCGGCAAGCACGGTAATTAGCAGCGGCATACAGTCCAGAATACCGGCCAATGAGTATCCGTTGGTAAGGACAATGACAGACCATTCAGAATCATTGATCTGCGCGACAGAAGCGAATTCATACGGCCCCTTGGTAAGTTTGACAACTTCCGGGTCAGTATTGGTATCAGAGATACCGTTGATACTGTCCAGAAACGCGTCGACTGTCGTTATAAAAGCGGGGTCTGAACTGACAGTATGGATATGGGTGCCGTTTTCATCGGTAATAAAATCGGGAAAATCGCTGTCCATCTGAATAACCCCGCGGTTATCAATGATAAAGCCCCTGATATCGTTATTGTTAAATTGGCCGAACATATCATCGAACAGAGGCTGCATTTTTAGCCCTGCGCATAATGTACCCACAACATTGCCGCCGTCTATGACTTTATAGTTGATCCAAAAGAGCCATTTTTGTGTTAATTTTTCCATACCTATGCTGAAGGTATATTCATTCCCGGAAGCTATACAGTTGAAATAACGTCTGTCTGCCGGAATTGACCAGTCCAGCTTGTCCAAAGGGACTAAATTATTAACCGCAGTCAGATCATCCTGAATAGAATATTCGTTAAGTGAATTGCTTATACTCAGATAAAGCTGTGCGTCCGGCAGCATATTGTTAAGGTGCATTATTTGGTCAAAAGCGGCGAGTTTTTTATCCGGATTTTCCTCATCGGTAAACCAGTCGCATACGGCCTTGGAGAGGGATGTATTCTGAACCAGAATAAGGTTTCTGCTGATGTATGAATCAAATTTGGCGGCAGCCTCGGTTGTATAGAAGAGATTGAGATCCCTGGAGGTTTTGCTGCTGACATTTGATACTATTATTGTCACAATTGACGTCAGCAAAATAATAATAAGCATAAGCAAAAATACGTAAATATTGCGGCTGTAGATTTGGTTTTTAAATATTAACCGCGGAGATAAAATTTTTATACTCATTTTTGGCCCTCGCTGCTTTTTTTAATGCTGTGCGGCACACTGGGTTGAAGCGCATTCTGTTCTGTTTTAAAGCAGGACGCTCCCGTTTGTTTTTTTGATTTTGAGGGGCAGCGGCGGTACAGGCGGCGTAATTATAGGAAGGAAGTTCTATCGCAATACCCCCGCTAGAATTAAAACTGATAATGAGGCTATTGGTAACAGTATTCCATTAATCTTTTTAAAATTTTTTTTAAATTGGTACCGGAACCAAATCGGCCTGGACAAGGACAAAATTATTAAACACCGCCTTTTTGTATACCTTATAAGTTTGTCAAAAAAAATGCAAGTTCAGCGCGGACGGTAAGTCCGGTATTAACTTTAAGTCCGGTATAAACGGTAAGTCCGGTGCAAGCGGCACACAGCCGGATTAGGGCTTAAACACTCATCTCTTTCCCGCCGACAAAGATTTTTTTTATTTCGATATTTTCGTCAAACAGGATAAAATCGGCGTCGTAACCGGCCTGCAGACTGCCTTTCTTTTTTAGACCCGTGACAGCCGCGGGGATTCTTGTAAGCATACCGGCTGCTTTTTCCAGGGGGAGGCCGGCTTTTTGGGTCATCACCCGGATCAAGCGGTCGGCTGTAGCAATGCTGCCGGCAAAGGCCGAACGGTCCGGCAGTTTGGCAATGCCGTCTTCTATTATAAACCGGTGTTTTTTATTGTCGGGAAACTCCGGATCAGTACTGCCGCCGGCGGCCCTTATGCTGTCGGTTATAAGGCAAATTCTGTTATTATCTATGCCGCGAAGGATGTGTTTTAGGAGTTCCGGCGGCAAATGGAGGCCGTCCGCAATAATTTCAACTGTAAGCGAGTCGATAATGTAGGTGCTTTCTATAACGCCCAGAATCCTGAAGCCGCTCCTGCGGGTAATCGTTGACATTCCCGAATACAGGTGTGTGACATGTGAATAACCGTTGTCCACAGCGGCCAGCACTTCGTCGTAGGTCGCGCTGCTGTGCCCGATCGACATAAGTATGCCCTGCGCCGATAACCGCCTTCCCATTTCCAGCGCGCCTTCCAGTTCCGGCGCCGCTGACCAGCGCAGTATGCAGCCTTCGCCGTACTCAAGAATTTTTTCGTAATGCCGCGGATCCGGTTTTTTTATATATTCGGTTTCCTGGGCTCCGCGCTGTTCAATGCTGAAGTAGGGGCCTTCCAGATGCAGCCCGGGCATACAGGGAATATTGGCGGCGGTTTTTTTTACTGCTTTAAAATTATCGATGAACCTAAAAAGGGTCTCGTCGGCGCAGCAGGACGCTGTTGGCAGAAGACTCGTAGTACCATGGCGCAGGTGGGCGCGCGCCGAATTGATAAAGGCGGTTTCGCTGCCGTCAAGGTAGTCGGTATTTCCGCCGCCGTGGGTGTGAATGTCAATAAAGCCCGGCGACAGGTAAAGCCCTTTGCAATCAATGTGTGCGCACACGCCGTTTTGCAAAGCTTCCGGTGCAGCAGACTGCATGGCGGACGAAACAGCCGCCGGTATGGCCGAATGCAGTGCCGCCGGCGCAGCGGCCATGGGGCCAGTTTCAAGGATTTTGCCGTTGTCCTCAAGAAGGAACCCGTCCGGTATTATGCGATCCTTCATTATCAATCTAGCGTTAATATAGCAGTTCATTTTTTATTCCGATTGCATGGTTTATCCAATGCCGCCTTTATTCTATCGCCGCGTTTGCGATAATAACATCCCTGGCCCATTGCTGCCATTCAGGCAGTACATTAAGGTCCTGCCAGCTTCCGTAGTCTTTGGCGATCAGGGAGCCCCCGCATTTTTTAAAGTTGTTTACCATTTCAAGGGCGCCCTCTGTAATTGTCTGTCTGTCGCCTGTTACCATGATCTAAAGTTTCCGGGCCAAAAAAAATGTCTTTTTGGGTGCCGAGATCATCGGCAATCATAATTGCGTGTGCACCTTTTTTGTGCGCCCGGTCAATTATTTTAACAGCCAGGTCAGTGATTTTTTCCAAAAAAATTTTTACGTACCCGGGTTCCAGGATCGTATCCATCAGCGCCTGATCGATGTGCCTCATGTCTCGCAGCGGCGACCAGACCGCGAAGGGCATTCCGGCCTGTATATATTTGCCGCTGCCGGCCCAGTTCTGTTTTTCCAGCTCCCGGTCTCTTTCTATATCAATTACCGGCAGTATCAGATTTTCCAGCAGTTCCCAGCCATCTTGCAGCGCGCCCTTTACACATTCACCCTGGGTTTTCTGGTTGAACCTGCCGAATATGTTCCCCATCAGGGTCATCTTGAGCTCGCCGGTAAACTCCGGTACCTGGGCTGCAAGCGCCGGGTCGCGGCCCCATTTTTCGATCTCGATTCCGTCGGGCCGCTTCATTGCCGCTGCAGGAACATTCAGTATGTCAGCAGGATTGTCTCCCAAAAAATCAAAACCGATTCTGGGCGGATGATCGTGATTGATAATGCGCTGTATTATTTCCCTGCTGGTCATTTAATAAATATCTCTTTCCATGGCCCTGACATCGGGATTTACCGGATAGCTGCTCCTGGAAAGTACCCTGGAGACTGTAGCGTCCGAGACTCCGACAGCCGCGGCTATATCGTGTACTGTTGTTTCTTTATATTTTTTTTGTCCGTTGGCCGGCATTTGATTACCTGTTTTATATTCTTGTCAAACCCGGCACATCGCCGAGTCTTAGTCCGGGATCCGAGTCAATATAGAGTATAGCCCTTTCATGCCTGCGTAAAATTGTGGCCGGGTATTTTTCGCAGATGTCCGCAGACAGTGTAAGAGATATCGCGGGTTCCTTGTTCTTTAAAGGCACAACGCAGAATATATAAGTACTGTTAAATAGGCAGGGAACTGTCAGCGTAATCGCTGTGGCAGGTACTTGATCTATATGCCGGAATATACCGTCGTTTACCTGCTGGTATCTTGTAATAAGGTCAAGCGGAATCAGCTTTACGGTTTTTGGATCGTAAAAGTCCGCGACCCCGGGATCGTTAAAGGCTATGTGGGTATTTTCACCTATGCCAATGCAGGCAATATCTACCCTGGCCCTGTTTATCAAGTCCGAATAGCGTTTGCATTCTTCTTCCATATCGGCTGCGAGGCTGTTGAAACAATTGGTTTCTCTGAATTTACATTTTCCAAAGAGACCTTTTTTTAAAAAATTACTGCAGCTTTGAGGCGCGTCTGCAGGTATACCTGTGAATTCGTCGGTTTGAAAAGCTATAATGCGGCTAAAATCAATAGTCTTGTCAGCGGCAAGCGCCTCATGAAATTCATTCTGGGAGGGAGCGGCGGCAAAAATCATCCTTATACATTCTTTTGCCTTTAACAGATCCTTGATTACCGCAGATACTTCCGCGGCCGCTGTTTCTCCCATTTGTCTTCTGGATGGAAACTTTTTTAATATCAGCTGATCCTTTTTAAAAATCTCCATGATGGCCTGTCAGTTTAAATTTAATACAATAATGAAATGTGGTCAACGGTTTGGCTAACACCGTTGGCTCTGTTAAGGAATGGATTGACTGCCCGCCAAAGCGGGCTGCGGGTCAGCGCCTGCAGTACGACATTAAATGATTTTCATGCTAAAATATAAATTAATATTACTGAACAGGAGTAAACATGAAAATTAAATTTTTGGTTTCTCTGCTTTTTTTTGTTTTGGCCGTTAACGTTTTTTCGTCGCAGAGTGACGGCATTTGTTCTGTCAATATCGGGCAGTTTGAAATCTCCATGCTGGTTGAACGCGAGAATCCCGGTAATCCCGCGATTCTTGCGGGCGCAGACGATGCAATCATAAAACAGTATCTGCCTTCAGGCGGCTACACCCAATCAACCAATACTTTTTTGATAAAAGCGCCCGGGATGAATATCCTGGTGGATACCGGTTTTGGCCAGGCCGTGTTTGATAAAATGAAGATATTGGGCGTTTCACCGGATCAGATTGATGCTGTTCTGTTAACCCATTTGCACCCGGACCATATCGGAGGTCTGCAGAAGGACGGCCAGGCCATTTTTACAAAAGCCAAAATTTATGTGTCAAACCGCGAGCTTGAGTACTTTACAAAAACCCAGGTTAACCGGGCCGCGGTTGCCGCGCTGGAGCCATACGGCGCCAGGGTAATTTCGTTTGAACCAGCTCAGCTTGGGTCTGTTCTGAATGAATTGCTCCCGGGCATTTTTCCGATAGCTTTATACGGCCATACTCCCGGTCATACCGGCTACCTGCTGCAAAGCGGCGGCGCGCAATTTATTATCGGCGGTGATTTTTTGCATGTCGCCGCGGTTCAGTTTGCGCATCCGGAGATTTCTACGACTTACGATATGGACCGTACTGCGGCGGCGCAGTCCAGGCAAACGCTGCTTGAGTATGCGGCAAAAAACAAAATACCGGTTGGCGGAATGCATATTGTATACCCTGGGTTTGGAATGGTTGAAACGGCCGGAGACGGATTCAGCTTTGTCCCCTGATTATCCTTAAAAATTCAATTCTGGAAATTTTTTCGCCCCCAAGGCTTTCCAGATGGCGCGTTGGTATCTGACAGTCGATTAATTCGGTTCCGGTTTCAAAAAGTTTCACCGCCATTGTCAAAAAAGCTGCCTTGGAAGCGTTGGGCGCCAGGCTGAACATTGATTCGCCAAAAAAGAAACGGCCGATTTTTATACCGTAACAGCCGCCTGCAAGCCTGCCGTCCAGCCATGCCTCCGAAGAATGCGCCCATCCCAGCATGTGCATTTTGGTATAGGCTTTGATTATGTCGTTATTTATCCAGGTACCGTCCTGGCCAGGCCGGCCGATTTCCGCGCAGTTCCGTATTACCCCGTTAAAATCGGTGTCAGTGGTAATACTGAATTTTTTTTGCCGCAATATTTTGGCCATGGATTGCGAAATGTGGAGTTTACCGGGAAAAATTACAAACCTTGGATCCGGGGAATGCCATAAAATCGGATCGCCTTCGCTGTACCACGGAAACAGGCCCTGCTCGTAGGCAGAGAGCAGCATTCCCGGCGACAGGTTGCCGCCCCATGCAATGACACTGTCGCTGTCGCTTTCTTCCGGCAGCGGGAAACGGAAACGCCGGGTTTGATCGAGATATGGAAACGTCGAATCCTCGGATTCGGAATCCTCGGATTTGAAATCCGGGCCGGAACGCTTTTCTGCTAACATTTTGAACATTCATTGACAAACATATACAATTTATTAAAATTATACCTTATAATGAAAGCGTATGCAAATGGACGTTAAAAAACCCAATCTCCGGAACCAAAAAAGCAAGATTGCCAAGCGGTTTCAATCCCTCAATTTGCTGCTTATTACATTGGTGGTTGTACTGGTATTGCTGATAGCCGTCTTTATAATCGTCCGCGCCGATCGTGATAATTCCAGAAAACTGGCTGTTTCTTTTTCCACGGAAGCAGTTCATAAGCTCAATACATTCCTGACACGTGATTTGGTATTGGTGCAGAAGGCATCCGCATCCAGCGCCCTTGTTGACTGGTTTACCAACGAAAAGGACCAGGGAAAATGGGAAATCGCCTATAACGAGATAATGGATTATATCTATACCTTCCATGATATGCGTATATTTTTTGGGATTTTGGATACCAATAATGATTTAATGGATACCCACGATATTGTACCTTCGCAGTTTCTTCCCTTTTACAGGCTCTATCTTGATATCCCGGATCATGCCGATTATTTTAACTGCATAAATACAGACAAGGGTTATAATTTCAGTATTGATATCGATAATTTTACCAAATCCTGGCAGCTTTGGATTAATCACAGGGTAATGGCGGACGGCAAATCCGTCGGCATTGTTTGTTCGCACCGGCCCATTAACGATCTCTTTATAAGTATGTTCCCGGATCGTTCCCAAAGCGGTTTTATGGGTTATATCATCGACAAACACGGTAATGTCCTGATGGATACCGCGTTTATAAAACTTTACGGGGATCAGATTATAGACGAGATCCACGATGCAGACAATGATCCGGCTCTGGTCGCCGCAATCGCGAAATTTCCGGTAGATTCGGATTCCTGTTTTTTGCAGGATCTTCCTTCCCAGACTGTCAGCCTTACCAAAGGCAATTATAAATACGCGGCGCTCACTCCCGTGCCGGATACCGAATGGACGGTCGCCTTTTTTTATAATTATAAATATTTATCCAACCTTAATGACATTATTAACCTGCTTCCGGTTTTTTTGGGGATGATTTTGGTATTGATTTTTTATTCGGCGGGCAGGAACGCGCTGTCCAAAGAAATGATTTTTACGCCCCTTAGCCGGCTTACCCAAAGTGTCTCCGAAAACAATATTAAAAAGTTTGATCTGTACGGCATTGATCGCAATGATGAAATCGGCATATTGGCCCGTACAGTTTCGGAGATGCGTGATTCGCTCAACGCCCAGGCTCTTGAAGTTTCCAAGGCAAACGAACAAACCCAAAAACTTTTTAACGCCATGCCTATTTCCTGCATGCTCTGGAACAGGGAAGTGCAGATTTTCGACTGTAATGATGAATCATTGCGGATGTTCAATCTGGACGACAAGCATGATTTCCTCAATCGTTTTTATAGCGTGTGCCCCGAATACCAGCCGACTGGCGAAACTTCCCGCGAGCTGGCGTTAACCTTAATCAAAAGGGCGTTTGAAGACGGGTTCTGTACTTTCAAATGGACACATCAGCTCCTTGACGGTACGATATTCCCGACCGAAGTCATGCTTGTCAGGGTGGTTGTCGGCGAGGAACCCATAGTTGCCGCCTATGTCCGCGACCTGCGCGATTACGAAATAATGGTCAACGAAATTGTATCCCAGGACAACCTGCTCAACACTGTCAACAATATCGCCAGCATTTTGCTCCAGTCAGAGCCGGACCAGTTCGAAAAAAACTTAATCGGCTGTATGGGAATGATGGCCAGGGTTATCGATGTCGATCGTGTTTACCTGTGGAAGAATTTTTCTTTTGAAGGGAAACTTTATTGTTCGCCGCTGTACGAATGGCCGGAGACTTCGGTCGTGCCGCAATCCGGTTTTTTAAAGAAGACTTCCGCCTATACCGACTTGCCGGGCTGGGAAGAAAAACTTTCCAAAAGACAAAGTATTAACGCCATTATAAGCAGATTGCCGGCAGATGAAAGGAAGAATTTCGAATCGCAGGGAATCAGGTCCATCCTTATACTCCCGATTTTCCTTGATGATAAATTTTGGGGTTTTGTCGGTTTCGACGAAATGCACCACGAAAGGCTCTTTACAGAGAACGAGGAATCCATCCTGCGTTCGGGAAATTTGCTGATTGCCACTTCGATGCAGCGCAACGAAATGACCAGGAATCTCCGTTACACTTCCACACAGCTTGAATCGGCCCTGGAAAAAGCCAGCAAAGCCAGCCGCGCGAAAAGCGACTTCCTTGCAAATATGAGCCACGAAATGCGCACGCCGCTTAATGCCGTGATTGGCCTGACCCAGCTTACGCTTGAAACCGAAATCATAAGCACCGACGCCCGCATTAATATGGAAAAAATATACAACGCAGGTTCCACCCTGCTGTCGACTGTTAATGACATTCTTGATATATCAAAAATCGAAGCCGGCAAACTGGAATTGATTCTGGCCGAATACGATTTGTCCAGCATGATTAACGACGTTATCACTCAAAGCAATATTTATATCGGAGAAAAACCGATTAAATTCGAACTGGATATTACCGAAGATTTACCGGCCAAACTTTACGGCGATGAACTGCGCATAAAACAAATCATGAACAATCTTTTGTCCAACGCCTGTAAATACACCAGGGAAGGAACTGTCGGTTTATCGATAAGATGCAGTGTCGAAACTCCCGCTGTTCTTATGAATGAAATAATGGCCGGGACTATGGTCCCTCCGCCCTATGGCACAATCTGGGTAACAGCCTGTGTATCGGATACGGGTATAGGCATTAAGCCGGAAAATATCAAAAATCTTTTTAACGATTACACCCAAATGGATACAGAGTCCAACCGAAAAATAGAAGGAACAGGTCTTGGGCTTTCCATTGTTAAAAAAGAAGTCCAAATGATGGGCGGCGTGGTAATTGTAAAAAGTGAATACGGCAAGGGCAGTAATTTTACCGCCATTTTCCAGCAGAAACATGTTAACCGCGATACAATAGGGCCGGAAGTAGTCAATAACCTTAAAAATTTCCGTTATTCAATAAGCAGCCGGGATGACTGGAAAACCAGGCAGGCCCGCATAGATCTTTCCTACGCCCAGGTTCTCGTGGTCGATGACAACATAACCAATCTGGATGTCGCAAAAGGGATAATGAACCTGTACGGAATCAAAACTGACTGTGTAACAACAGGTCAGGACGCCATTGACGCCATACGCAGGCAATCTGTTAAATATAACGCGATTTTTATGGATCATATGATGCCTGGCATGGACGGCATCGAAGCGACCAGAATCATCCGCGAAGAAATCGGGACAGATTATGCCAGGAATGTTCCGATTATCGCGCTTACAGCCAACGCCATCATTGGCAACGAAAATTTATTTTTATCAAAAGGTTTCCAGGCTTTTATTTCCAAACCTATTGAAATTGACCGGCTCGATGCGGTTATCCGGCAGTGGGTGCGGGACAAGGAACTTGAAAAAGATCTTGCCGGCAAACGGGCGGGCAGCGGTATAATTTACCCGGATATGCGCCGCAAAAAAGACAGGCGCGCGGTCTCGGACAGGAGAAGCGGAATTGACCGCCGTTCGTTCGGCAAAGTTGTCAAGGGCGTGGATTTGGACAAGGGGCTGGCCCGTTTTGACAACGACGAAGACATCTACCTGGATGTGCTGCGTTCTTTTGCCAAAAATACCCGTCCTCTTCTTGAACAAATCAAAAACCCGTCGTCGGAAAATCTGGCGGATTACGCGGTGATTGTTCATGGGATCAAAGGTTCAAGCCGCGGGATTTACGCCATTATGCTTGGTTCAAGGGCGGAAGTTCTGGAGAAAGCCGCCAGGGAAGGTGATTTACAGTTTATCCTGACCAATAATGATGAATTTATAAATGAAACGCTTATGCTCATTGACAGCATAGAGGAAGCGCAGATAAAAATTATCCAGGGAAATAAAGACGGTAAAGAAAAACCGGATCAGGAAATTTTGGCCAAACTTCTTGATTCCTGTAATAAATACGATGTGGACGGAATTGACCATGCCATTGAAGAAATGGAAGAGTTTGTATACAGCGGGGATGACGGTCTTGTGGAATGGCTCCGCGAAAATGTTGATCAAATGAATTATCAGATAATAATTGATAAATTATCTAAATTAATTAATGGAGGAGATGATGGAAGAGAGGGTAACAAGTGAGAAAGTAATGGATGACTCACGCAAAACAATAATCCTGGTTGATGATAATATGGCCAATCTTAACCAGGGGAAAAACATTCTCAAATCAATTTACCGTGTTTTCCCGGCGCCGTCCGCAGCGAAACTTTTTGAGACCCTTGAAAATATCATTCCCGATTTAATCCTGCTTGATATAGAAATGCCGGAGATGAACGGTTATGAAGCCATTAAAAAACTTAAGGCCGACCGGCGTTTTAACGAAATACCCGTAATTTTTTTGACATCCCTGACTGATGAAAAGAGCGAAATGGAAGGATTTAATCTTGGCGCTGTTGATTATATGACCAAACCTTTCTCCGCGCCGCTTCTGCAGAAACGAATCGCCAATCAGCTCCTTATAGTCGAGAACAGAAAAGCCATAAAGGATTATGCCGACAATCTGGAGAAAAAGGTTGAGGAAAAAACAGCCGAAGTACAGAATCTCCAGGATGTCATTCTTGAAACCGTCTCGGACATGGTGGAGTTCAGGGACGACCTGACCGGGGGCCATATCGCCCGGACCCAGCGTTACATGAAGGCCCTTATCGAAGGGCTTATAAGTACAGGTGTTTACCATGAGTTGGTCTCAAAATGGGACATGGAAGTTGTCCTGGTCTCGGCGCAGCTTCATGATGTCGGAAAAATCCACATTACTGATAATATATTAAATAAGCCCGCAAAACTTACCCCGGAAGAATTTGAATTGATGAAGACCCATGTTGATTTTGGAGTCGAAGCCATAGAAAAAATCATCAAAAAAACCAAGGAGCATGATTTTTTATACCACGCTCTTTTGATAACCGGAACCCATCACGAAAAATGGGACGGCAGCGGTTATCCAAAACATTTAAAGGGCGAAAATATTCCGCTTGAAGGCCGCATTATGGCGGTCGCCGATGTTTATGACGCGCTGATCTCGGAGCGGCCCTATAAAAAAGCTTTTACACACGAAGAAGCAAAAAAAATCCTCCTCGAAGGGTCGGGTACTCACTTTGATCCGCAGATAATCAAAGTCTTTATTATGGTTGAGAACGAATTCATCAAGGCTTCTACCAAAACCGCGGATTAGTTCCGGATTTTTATCCGACGGATTTTAATCCGACGGATTTTAATCCGACGGATTTTAATCCGAAATTTCCACGCGGTATTCGCCGTCAATAAAATCAGCGTGGGCCGCTCCTCCGGAGGTCAGGCGGCCGAACAGGACTTCGTCAATAAAGAACGATTTGATTTTATCTTCTACCAGACGGGCCGCGTTTCGCGCGCCGAATTCTTTGGAATAACCTTCCTCGGCCAGACGCTGTACACAGGCGTCCGTAACTTCCAGTGTTACTTTTTTTTCTTCAAGCTGTTTCCTGAACAGATCCAGTTCCTTCTGTATTATGGAAACCATTACTTCTTTTGAAAGGTGGTCAAAATGGACTACCGCGTCCAGACGGTTGCGGAATTCCGGAGTAAACAGTTTTTCCACAGCGCCGTCAACCGCGCTTGAGTCCTGGACCCTTTCGCCAAAACCGATCAGGTTCTTGCCGATGTCTCTGGCGCCTGCGTTGCTGGTCATTATAAGCACCACATTGCGGAAGTCCGCCTTGCGTCCGTTATTGTCGGTGAGCGTAGCGTAATCCATAATCTGCAGCAAAATATTATAGATATCCTGGTGTGCTTTTTCGATTTCATCCAGCAGTACAACGCTGTGCGGCTGTTTTCTGACTGCGTCGGTCAGCAGGCCGCCTTCTTCGTAGCCAACATATCCGGGCGGCGATCCGATTAATCTTGAAACAGTGTGTTTTTCCTGGTATTCGCTCATGTCAAAGCGGTGCATGGAAATTCCCAAAATATCTGCAAGCTGCCGCGCCAGTTCGGTCTTGCCGACACCGGTAGGGCCGGCGAACAAGAAATTGGCAACCGGTTTATCGGCGTTCCTGAATCCCGCCCTTGAGCGCTTTACCGCGCTTACCACCGCCTTTACGGCGTCATCCTGGCCGAATACGCGTTTTTTTAGCCTGTCCTCAAGATAACGCAGTTTATCCCTGTCTCCCTCTCCAATCGAGCGTTCCGGGATTCTTGCTATTTTGGAAATGACTGTTTCAATTACCGGCAGGCCAATCTCAATAACTTCTGTGCTGCCGTTATTTTGGGATTTGGAATCCGGGTCGTCCTGTGATTCCGGATTGTGGGTTTCCTGGCGGCTTTCCAGCGTTTTGTACGCTTCAATGCGGACATAGGCGCCGGCTTCGTCGATCACATCAATGGCCTTGTCGGGCAGGCGTCTCTCCGTAATGTATTGGGCGGAAAGCCGCACAGCTCCTTCCAGAGCCTCGTCGCTGAAGTGCACCTTGTGGTAATCTTCGTACTTTACCTTGAGCCCCTTTAAAATTTTTACCGCGTCGTCCTCGCTTGGTTCGTTTATGTCGATCTTCTGGAAACGCCTGGACAGCGCCCTGTCCTTGTCAAAAAATTTGGAATATTCCTCGTGGGTTGTTGATCCTATGCAGCGGATTTTTCCGGAGCTCAGGGCAGGTTTGAGGAGATTGGACGCGTCCATTGCGCTGCCCGTTACCGAACCAGCGCCTACAAGGGTGTGGATTTCGTCTATAAAAAGAATAGCTTTTTCTTTTTTTAATATTTCTTCCACTACCTTTTTTACCCTTTCCTCAAAATCGCCGCGGTATTTGGTCCCGGCAATCAGGGAACCCATGTCGAGTGAATAAATGGCAAAATCCTTTAATGTGGGCGGTACTTTGCCGTTTACTATCCGCTGGGCCAGACCTTCTGTAATTGCGGTCTTGCCTACCCCGGAGTCCCCGACATGCACCGGGTTATTCTTGAACCGCCTGCAAAGAACCTGGACAGTACGGTCAAGTTCGTCATCCCGCCCTATAACCGGTTCCAGCAGATGATCCCTGGCTAAAGCGGTTAGCTCGGTGGCGTACCGTTCCAGAGCGTTCTTTTTGTTAAGCTTGCTTCTTGTGCCGCCTTCCGGCGAATCATCCTCAAATATTCCGTCCCTGTCCTGGTAGCTGCGGTCCTGGCGCCTGCTGTTTTTGTCTTCATTCTTGCCATGGGACAGTTCCTTGAGAAGATCGAGGCGCTGTATCCCCGCCTTGCGCAGATAGAAAGAACAATAATTATTTTCTTCATCGTAAAGGGAGACAATAATGTCTGCTACATCGAGCATTTCTTTCTGCGCCGACTGGCTTACCAGTACCGCCCGCTCAATTACGCTGTTAAAATGCGATGTCTGAATCGGATCGGCGTCGGCAATAACCGGAAGTTTTTGTTCAAAAAAATTTTCCATGCTGCGTTTGATCGACAAAATGTCGGCGCCGCAGGCTGTCAGTATTTCCTGAACATCTTCAAAAGCCAGTGCCGCGTAAAGTATATGTTCGGGAGTAAGGTACTCATGGTTCCGTATTTTGGCTTCGTTATATGCCGCGTTAATAATGGCCTGAACCCGGCCTGATATTTTCATTCCTGATAACTCCTGCTTGGTGCGGCCGGCTGGCCGCACAAGTTAATCGAACAGGAAACGCAGTTTCCTGATAACTCCTGCTTGGTGCGGCCGGCTGGCCGCACAAGTTAATCGAACAGGAAACG
>WQZG01000088.1 GCA_009780855.1 Treponema sp. | reverse complement strand
CTTGTATCCGGTCTTTCCAAAATTACGGTATTGCATAACGTTTTTTTTTCTCCTACTCTACTATACATCAAATGAAAGTTTTGTTAATCGGCGGAACCGGTACCATAAGCACCGCCATATCAAAAAAAATTCTGGAACTTGGCTGGGATTTATGGATACTCAACCGCGGCACCCGCGGCCATACATTGCCTGCAGGAGTAAAAGAAATCCGGTGTGACATTAATAACGAAGCCGAAACAGCCGCCGCGCTGCACGGCCTCACTTTTGACGCCGCAGCGGATTTTGTCGTATTCAATAAACCGCAGGCCGAAGTTGTTTACAGGCTGCTCAAGGGTAAAACAGGGCAATTCATCTTTATAAGCTCGGCTTCCGTATACCAGAAACCGCCGGCCGATTATCTAATAACCGAGAGCACTCCGCATGTAAACCCGTTCTGGGAATACTCACAAAATAAAATTGCCTGCGAGGATTTTTTTATTTCCAAATACCGGGAAGAAGGTTTCCCCATTACGATAATACTGCCAAGCCATACCTATGACGAAAAAAGACTGCCTTTGGGTATACACGGCCTAAAGGGAAGCTGGCAGCCGGCCAATAGATTGCTGGAAGGCAAGCCTGTAATCATCCACGGCGACGGAACCAGTTTGTGGACCATGACCTCCAGCGTTGATTTCGCGGAAGCTTTTACCTGCCTGATGGGCAATGTTCATGCCATTGGACAGTCGGTTCAAATTACATCCGACGAAACATTGACCTGGAACCAAATCTATCAAACTGTCGCAAATGCTCTTGGTGTACCGTTAAAGGCTGTGCATGTCTCTTCTGAATTCCTGGGGAATGCCGGCCCCTATGATTTCCTGGGATCATTGATCGGGGACAAGGCAAACAGCGTTGTATTTGACAATTCCAAACTCAAACGCCTGGCGCCCGGTTTTACAGCGAAGATCCGTTTTGACCAGGGCATTAAAAAAACCGTAGATTATGTAATGTCCCATAAGGAATGCCGGATAGAAGATCCGGATTTCGATTTATGGTGCGACAGGATCATAAAAGTCCAGGAGAACGCGCTTGGAGAGTTCAGGAATTTTTATTCCTGAACATGATTGCGGCGATTAAAAACAGAACCGGGAAAACAATGCAGGCCAAAAGGCCGGCGTTAAGCGGCTGCAGTCTCGTTAAAAACGAGCTTGTTAAAAACGAGCCCGTCTGCAACCCGTTCATTTGATTACCGGCTGTTCCCGCATAACCGCTGACAAGACCCGCTATCCAGGGACCGCTGCCGCATCCCAAATCTCCCATCAGGGCCAGGATCGCAAAGAGGGCAGATCCTCCCAATGGGAAACGGGCGCTTGATAACGATAAAACAGCCGGCCACATAATGCTTACAGAAAAACCTGTGAGCGCGCAGGCTGCAAGCTGCGCCGGCGGATACGGCGCCAGGCCCAGACATAAATAGCAGGCCACGCACAGACCCGCGGAAAATATCATATACGGAAAAATTTTTATTTTTGCGCCCCAAAGGCCGTAAATAACTCTGCCTGTACCCATAAAAAGCGCGAACAGGGCCGGGCCGCAGATATCTCCTGCCACTTTGGGCAGGTTAAGGGCTTTTTCGGCAAACAGGGAAGCCCACTGGGCAACCGTTTGTTCGCTGGCCCCGGCGCACAGCATTAACAGCAGGCTAAGGTAAAAAACAGGCTGCCCGGCCATTTTCCTGATCCCGGTTGATTTTTCCGAAGGTAAAACCGCGACCATGGGCGCTTTGATAAAAAGAAACATATTGGCGAACGGAATAACAGCCCATAAAAACGGAAGTGCAAACCAGTTGCCCAAACCAAACCGGGACAGCAAAAAAGTGGTCAGCAGAATAACAGCCATCTGCCCCCAGCAATAAAATGAATGTAAAAAACTCATGGCTGCGGGCTTTTGTCCGGCATCGGCAGGGATACCGTCGATAACCGGACTTACCAGGACTTCCAGCAGTCCGCCTCCTATGGCATAAACAACGACGCTTATTGCCAGGGCGGTAAAAACCGGAGTGATCAGCAGAGGCAGAAGTCCCAGCAGAACAAGGCCCGCCGTACTTATTGCCTGGGCCGCTACAAGCAGAGGTTTATAACCGATTTTAGCAGCCAGCTTTATGCAGACAGCATCAACGCCAAGCTGGACCATAAAATTCAGCATCACAAGCGAACCGAGTCCCCTGTAGGAAACAGAATAGGTTTCAGAAAAAATTATAAAAAAAAGCGGCGCAAGGTTGTTGACAATGGCCTGGGTTATATAACCGGTATAGCAGGCGTACCGGGTATGGCGGTAAGTCAGGTTCATAACCAGTTAAAAATCATCGGAAGAAAAATCAGGTTTATTTTCTTTTTCCGCGGAACCGGCGGCTGTATTATTCTTTTTTTGATCCCTTATTCCCAAAAAAATTATGATTCCAAAAACTGCAACAAGCAGAACCAGGTAAACAATTAACTGGCTGACTCCCGAATTCGGTTTGGGCGCTGCACTCGCAGTTTCAAGCGGGAAAGCGTATGGATCTGCCTCATGCGAGGTACCGCCCAAAACAAGGACCGTGCCGCAGACTCCAAGGGTAAGCCCGCTCAGAATCAGCGCAATCAGCGCGGCAAGTTTTAAAATTTTTGAAGATTTTTTAGAAAAGAATATGTAAATAATTCCGCCGAGCGCCAGGACGGCAATGATTCCCAAAACAACCAGCATACCAAAATTATATATTATAAAAAAAAAATCAGGAAGAGGCATAAAAACTTGTATTACCTGCAGGAATAATGAACGCCAAAAGATTTTGTTTACTGTTCTTAATTAATCAGATATGATACTTTACTTTAAAGGCGTTACCTTGAAACGAAACAACAGCCTAAAAACAAAATTTATAACGGGTATTGTTCCGGCCGCGGTCCTGCTGGCTGCGGTTTTAATATTCATAATGTTCACCGCGATGAACAATCTCCGCGACAGCCTTCTGTTGGATAGTCTGCGATCCGCGGCGGATATAACCGCCATTGCGGTCAGTAAAAGCCTTGATTTAAACCAGTATCCTGTTAACGAAAATTCGATCCGCATTGCGGGCAATGTCCTGGATACGATTAAAATATCCGCGGGCAGTTCGGTTTATATAATGGACGGAGAAGGAAAAATAATCGCGCGCAGCAACGCGGATCCTCCCGCGGTAACTCCGTTCTTTGCGGATATTGCCGGGAAGCAGACGGCCTCGTTAATACGGGAAAAAATCAGCGGCGGGGAAAACGGTTCCGTACTTGCGGGATCAGGCTCCGCCAAAAACATCTACAGTTTTGCCGGAATCCGGGGAACAAGCTGGACCCTGATCGCGGAAGTTCCGGCCGATGATTTTGGGCAGGAAGTACTGGAAAATATTCCGGGCAATGCCGCGGCAATATTGATTCTGCTGGCTGTTTTTACCGTCACAGGAATTTTATTGTTTAATAAAAAAATCGCCGGGCCGATTGCGGTAATAACGGAAAATTCCAGCCGGACTATCCATGGAATTTTTAAACATGAAATTCCAGAGAAACTGATTAAAAGAAAGGATGAAATAGGTAATCTTGCCGGTACAATTGTCTCTGTCTCGCAGTCGATTGAAGACCTGATCTCCGCTGTCGAAAAAATTGCCGGGGCAGTCCACAGCGGAGGAATGCTTAACAAGAACCAGATACTCTCCGGGATTTCGGCGGAGGGCGGTTTTTATAAAATATTGGACATTGTCGGCGACGCCTTTGAAACCATCAGCACCAGACTGGACGATATACCGGTTGCGCTGGCCCTGTTCAACGAAGATAAAAAAATGCTTTACCGCAACAGGGCAATGACGGAATTTATGATTCTCCATGATCTGGAGGATCCGGAAATACGGCTCCTGGAGCATATAGCAGGCTCCGGCAATCCGTCCGCGCCGCATCCCCTGGATCCGCAGGCCGCGGCCATTTTTGATACCTCCATTGAAGACCCCCCGCCGTTTATCGCGGACATTGCCCTGCTCGGCCATGACGGCGGCAGCAATTTTACCCTGACCATCAAGAGAACCGCGGTGGACAGCATGGACAGTAATTCGATTTGCGCCATACTTCTGCTCAACGATGTGACCATGCTTACCAGGGCCAAAATCGACGCGGAAGCCGCAAGCATGGCAAAGAGCGATTTCCTTTCGCGCATGAGCCATGAGATAAGGACGCCGATGAACGCGGTAATCGGGATGACCCAGATTGCAAAAAATTCGACAGATTTGGAAAAAATCAGAAGCTGTCTTGAAAAACTTGAAAATTCATCAAATCATCTGCTGGGAGTTATCAATGACATTCTGGACTTCAGCAAGATCGAATCCGGCAAAATGAATCTGGACATTACAGGATTTTCGCTTACCGGGAATCTGGAGTTCGTAATTTCAATGATGCTGCCAAAGGCCAGACAGCGGAACATCAATCTGGAACTATCGATAGAATATATCGCCAACGACGGTGTTTACGCTGATTCACTAAGACTCAACCAGGTGCTTATAAACCTTATTTCCAACGCGATAAAATTTTCCGGCGAAGGAAACAATGTCCTGCTCAGCGTAAGGGAACTGGGTTCAGTAAACGGATATTCAATTTTTAATTTTACTGTGACAGACCACGGGATCGGCATAAGCGAATATAACGCTTCCCGGTTGTTCAGGCCATTTGAACAGGCCGACGGCAGCATTACCAGGAATTACGGCGGGACAGGTCTGGGGCTGGTAATAAGCAAGAACCTCGTGGAAATGATGGGCGGCAAAATCACCCTTAACAGCAAAGAGGGCGAAGGCAGTACTTTTTCGTTTACAATTAACTGCGCCGCAAGACCTGTAATCGACGAAAAACCTGCCGGCTTATCGGTAATAAAAAACGACACGGTTTATGATTTTAAGGGGAAACGCTGCCTGATAGTTGATGACATAGAAATTAACCGCGAAATAATAATGGAACTGCTTATGGGCACCAACCTGATTCTTGATACCGCGGGGAACGGCCGCGAAGCTGTTGATAAATTCAGGGCAGGCGGTGACGGCGGATACGATATAATACTGATGGATATGCAGATGCCGGAAATGGACGGCTGTACGGCTACCAGGGAAATCAGGCGTCAGGAAAAAGAATGGGCCGGCCAAAGCCTGCGGCATGAGATTCCCATTATAGCAATGACAGCCAATGTGATGCACGAAGATGTGCAAAAGGCTCTGGAATCCGGCATGAACGCGCACCTTGGAAAGCCGATAGAACTTGAAACAACACTAAGAACGATCAGGGAACAGCTTAATTCTATTGAAAGAAAAGCGAATAAATGATAATTCTTTAATCAGAGGTAATTATGGCTTACAAAATCAAAGATGAATGTGTTAACTGCGCAGCCTGCGACAGTGAATGCCCGGTGGAAGCGATTTCCGAGAAAGACGGCAAACGCTGGATCGATCCCGAAAAATGCACAGACTGCGGCGCCTGCGCGGCGGTTTGCGCTGTCGAAGCAATCACACCGCAGTAATCAAGGCTATTGCAGCAAAAGTTTGTGACCGGCAGGGGCAGGACCGGAACTATAAAGCCCGGTATCCTGCCTTGTTTGTTTTTTGTATTTATGACCGTACATACGGCCGCACAGGAAAATAATTTAAACCTGCCGGTTATTCAGCGGCTTGATAACCGCGATACCGCCTTTATTCAGTATATTTCCGATGTTGAAACAGCCAGAAGACAGATCTACCTTTCCGGCGCCGCAGGCAATGCATTAAAAAACATCGCAGAAACCCTGACGGTTTATTCTTATACCGTAAAAACAGACGAAAATATCCTCACACTCTCGGCAGCCTGCAATATGCCGTATTCAAGCATAGCTACCATTAACAGGATTTCCAATCAGGGAGATTTGGCAAAGGGAGATACAATCCTGCTTCCTTCGGTGCCGGGTCTTTTTATTCCGGTAAATCCAAATACCGAATTCGAATTCCTTTTAAACTCCTCCAGAAACAGCGATGACGGAATTTTACTTACAATAAATAACGATAAATCAAGAACTAGGTTTCTTTTTCTTCCCGGAGCGGATTTTAACCCGACCGAAAGAATATTTTTCCTTAACAGGGGATTTATCGCTCCGTTAAAAACTTACACGGTCTCCAGTACATTCGGCCCAAGGATAAATCCTGTAACCGGAATCCCGGGAAATCACGGCGGTCTGGATTTGGCAGCCCCGGAGGGAACACCGGTATATGCAACCAGGGAAGGAAAGGTAAGCGAACAGGGACAGGACCCGGTTCTGGGAAATTACATAATTATCAGCCACGGCTCTTCATGGAGCAGCGTTTACGGCCATCTTTCAGAAATTGATACAGTCTTGAATCAACAAGTCAATTCCGGTAGTCTGATCGGCAGGGTAGGATCAACCGGTCAGTCCACAGGGCCGCATCTCCATTTTGAACTCAGGCAGAACGGGACATCACTGGATCCTTCGGGGATCCTAAGGAATCCGGCGAAATAATGGCGCGCTTTTAGGGGTAATGATTTAAAAAAATGAAACTCCGGTATTGTTTTTTGTTGCTGTTTCTGTTCCTGCGCATACATCTGGAAGCCGAGAACCTAAGGGTATTGATAGCAGGTTCCGCCGATATCTACCCAGATCAAATCGAAGGAACCGCCGTATCCCTTAAATATGTTGATTGCGCCCTGTTAAATCTCAAGGGAGATTTACGGTTTTACCGCGGAATTCAGCTGGATCTGAGCGCTCCGGCAGCTTTCCTTGCATACAGGGGATACCTTGCCCTTGCAGTTTACAATAATCTTGTCCCAATCCCGGGCCAGACCATTCCGCCTGCAGGAGTTGCGGATCTTTCCGCAAATCAGCTGGATTTTGAAGTTCTGCCCAATAAAATATTAAATACCTGGCAAATTCCGCTGCGCGCCGCCCATGGTTTAAGAAACTCGCCGTATGTGACAATACTTACAGATACAGTCGATATGCAGACTTTTCCGATACTCTTCCGTTTAATGCCTGTAATAAAGGGAATAAGCGAAGAAATGGAAAATATGGTATTTACCCTGAATATAAGGCCGATTTTAAGCGATGAAGGGGTTATAAAATTAAATTTCAAATATCCGGAACAAATGCAGGGAAAACCGGTAACCGTTTTTTTAGATGATGTATTGATAGAAAACCCCGGCGATGAACAGCTTTTAAAGGAAGGCGAGCATCACCTGGTCATTCTTTCCGAAGATTACAGAAATCAAAGCCGCCGTTTTATGGTTGAAAGGGCAAAAATTCTGGATTTGCTTGTGGAACTAGAAGACCCCACTCCCCTTCTTGTCTTTGAATACCCGGAAGCGGTCAGGATTTTTATTGATAACCAGCCGGTAAATAACCCCCATTTACCGTATCCTGTTGATCCGGGTCCGCATGAAGTCCGGTTCCAGATGAGCAACTATTCAATTACCAGGCCGATTACCGTGCAAAAAGGCAAAACTTATAAAATTGCGCTTTCTGTTGATGTAAATATCAGCGAAAACGATTAATTCTTTACAATAAAAACCGGGCGTTAAGATTTTATCCGGTATATCCGATATTAAAGATGTCGGGTTTATAGTTCCCCTCCCAAATCACTATATATCCGATATGCCTCAAGGGCAGGGCCTGCCGCGGATTACGATTCCGGCAGGCTTTTTTTTCAACAATGTATGCCTATATAAATTTTATCTGGGGTCCTGTCAGAGGGTATCCATGCCGCTTGATCGCGGCCCGGCCTACTCCCTGACACCCCATGATAATTTCATTTATGCATACATTGTTGCAGAAATGAATATCCAAATGTGGATATTCATTTCTGTAAAAGTCAAGAATTGACAAATATTCACGATATATATAAATTATAAGCATGGCAAAATCTGGTCTTCCAATTATTGTTTCAATAGTCATTCGTCTTCTTGCAATCTTGACTGTTTGCGTTGCTGTCGTAATGGGCATAGCTCTGGGATGGACGCTGGCGGAAACTACCAATATAAAAAACCAGGAAAATTTTGAGGATTTTGCGCCTGCCCTGCCCACAAAAATTATGGATATGGACGGGAATGTGGTTACCGAGTTTTCCGCGGACGAAAAACGCGAACTGATATCCCTCAACGAGCTTCCGAAGCACCTTATTTATGCGGTATTGGCCCGCGAAGACCCGGATTTTTACAATCATAAGGGGTTCAGCATACGCGGAATTGCCAGGGCAGCCTTTGGTAAGCTTATTGGCAAGGATTTGGGCGGCGGCTCGACAATTACACAGCAGGTAGCCGGGACTTTGTATTCTGACCGGTCCGAAATTACGATTACCAGGAAGATCAAGGAACTTTGGTGGGCCATCCAGATGGAAAGGCGCTATACCAAGAACGAAATCCTGGAAATTTATCTCAATTATATGATTATGGGCCCAGGCACTTACGGGGTTGAAGCGGCCAGTAAATATTTCTTTGGGCACAGCGCCCGGGAAATTACCCTGGCCGAATCGGCAATTCTGGTGGTTCAGCTGTCCAGCCCCACCAAGTTCAACCCGCTTAACAATCCCAATCTGGCCAGAAGCAGGCAAATCGCCGTTCTTGATAAAATGGTCGAACTTGGCTATACGACACGCGAGGAAGCGGATCAGTCCTTTAACGATTACTGGGACAATTACGATTATACCAGGGTATCCACGGCGGCCTATTACTACCGCGACGACGCCGCTCCATGGTTCAGCGAGTACGTCAGACGGGAACTGGACGGCATGATGTACGGCACAATGGATTATTACAGGGACGGTTACGTTGTCCACACAACTCTTAACCTCAAGCACCAGGACGCCGCGGAAAAGTATATGCAGCAGGGTCTGGAAAGGGCAAATACTGAATATTCCAAATCCGCGGATACAAGCAATATCCAGGCCGAACGCACTTACGTCCCGATAGTCGAACTGCTCTCCCTGGCTTTTAACCTGGAAAGCGTAAACGCCACAGCCAGCTCGCAGAACGAACAAAAGGCCATGGCGAGGTATACCAAAGTCATCAATCCGGTAATCGATATAGCCGCCCTGATGTTCGGCGTCTCCGATCTCAAGCCTCTGACAAATACCGGTTTCGCGGCCCTCAAGACAAACACCGAACAGAATGTGGTGGAAGGCGCCCTGATTACCATAGAAAACGAGACCGGCTACATTACGGCGATCATTGGCGGCTCAAAATATGATGAATCCAACCAGCTAATCCGGGCGACCCAGGGCAACCTTCAGCCAGGCAGCGCCTTCAAACCGCTTTATTATTCGGCAGCCATGGATTCGCGCAAGCTTAATCCGGCGTCGCTTATAACCGATGTCCCAATAGTTTTTTACAATGAAGACGGAACTCCCTACCTGCCTCTGAATTTCCGCGGAGAATGGAAAGGCACTGTTTTGCTCTACGATGCCCTCGCCGAATCAATGAACGTACCCTCCCTAAAGGTACTTGATACCATAGGCTTTGACGCCGCAATCGACAGGGCAGCCGCGCTTCTTGGCTATACAAACCCGGACACCATCCGCAGAATTTTCCCCAGGGTGTATCCGCTTGGACTGGGAATTATTTCAACTTCACCCCTGCGTATGGCCAGGGCATTCGCGATTTTTGCCAACCAGGGCAGGGATGTAACTCCGATTGCAATCAGATCCGTGGAAGACCGCAACGGCAAGGTTGTGCTTTATCCGGAACAGGATTTAAGGCAGAACCAGCGCAAAATGGGCAGCGCAATCCAGGTAATAAGCCCGCAGAACGCCTATGTAATGACAAGCATGCTTAAAAAAACCGTAGAGATGGGAACCCTCTACAATCCATCGGGCTGGCTTTCGAAGTTCATGTTCTATGATGAAAACGGAAAACGTTTCCGTATGCCAATGGCCGGCAAAACCGGAACCCCGCAGAACTGGTCTGATGCCTGGACAATAGGGTATTCCCCCTACTACACCACCGCGGTCTGGTTTGGCTTTGACAAACCCGGGAACTCGCTGGGAACCGCCCTTACAGGTTCCACCCTGGCCGGACCGGTCTGGGCCGATTACATGCGGGAGATCCATCAGGGTCTGCCTTACAAGGATTTTGTCCGTCCGTCAACCGGACTTGTCGATGTGACCGTCTGCGCCAAATCCGGCCTGCTAAAGACTGCCGCCTGCAACGAGGGGGAAGTTACCCTGACTTTCCTGGAAGGAACCCAGCCTGTTCTTCCCTGCAATATCCACGGCAATACGGGATCTCTTGAATCGACTTTATCAACCCAGTTCTCTACAGATACGATAAATATCGATCAAAACAGTCTGCTCTGGGATATTCCCATGCCGAAACTGCCTGCAGAATTCTCGGACACCAGGCCCGCAAACACAAGGACTAACACAGGGTCCGCGAACTCCGGGTCCGTTATTTCAAGGCCCGGCAGCGCTCCGTCCGCGTCCAACGCGCCCAATACAGGAACTGCCGATACCACCACCGGTCCTGGTGTTCCGCCCGGCGCGCCTCCGACACTTGATATCCCGGACAATGGATCCGGAGATGAATCCAATCCATATTACGGTATTGAAGCTCCGGATTATAATCCGCTGCTGGATTAATACGCCATGCAAATCCCAATCGACGAAATCAAAATAAGGAAAAGAATCCGGAAAGATCTTGGGAACATACCGGCGCTTGCGGAAAGTTTAAAAAAATACGGACAGTTAAGTCCGGTAATAATTTCAAAAACGAATGTTTTAATCGCCGGCGAGCGGCGGCTGAACGCGGCCAAATCGCTGGGATGGAAAACGATTAACGCAGTTACAATTGATGCTCCCGGGAAACTCGCAAAACTGGAACTGGAAGTTGAAGAAAACATCCAGCGCCACGCTTTTACCCCGATTGAAGAAGCGGAAGCGTCAAACAAGCTTTACAACCTGCGCAACCCGGGATTTTTTCGCCGGATTATCAACGCCATAATAAATTTCTTTAAAAAATTATTCAGAATAGAAGATTAAAAAAAGAAGATAAAAATGATCAAACTTGAAACGGCGTCACCGGAAGAACTCGGCATCTCTTCAGAAAAACTCCTGGAATTCCTGCTTTATCTGGAAGACAGAAAACTCTGTATGCACAATATTTTGGTACTGCGGCACGGGAAAATTGTAATGGAAGCGAACTACCCTCCGTTTACCGGGAATACTCTGCACCGGATGTATTCGGTAACAAAGAGTTTTGTATCGATTGCGATTGGTTTTATGATAGCCGAAGGAAAACTTACCCTGCAAAGCAGAATGGCTGAATTTTTCCCGGAATATTTAACAGAGCCGGTTCACCAGTTTAAAAAAGAAATGACTGTCAGGGATCTATTAATGATGGCGACACCTTACGATCAAACAACCTATACCAGATACGACAGGAACTGGACTCAAACCTTTTACACAGCCGCGCCTTCCCACACGGCCGGAGCGGCTTTTAATTACGATACCTCCGGTACAGTCGCCCTGACAGCGCTTGTAGAAAAACTTAGCGGACTCAATTTAATCGAATACCTTAGGCCCAGGCTGTTTGAACCTCTGGGTTTTTCCCCCGGTGTCCGGTGTATAGAACGTCCGGAGGGCGGGGCCTGGGGCGGCTCAGGACTGATGTGTAGTTCCTGCGACCTTGCGCGCTTTGGCCTGTTCCTCCTTAACCGCGGGAAATGGGAAGGCAGGCAGCTGCTGCCGGCCTCTTACCTTACAGAAGCCTGTTCACCCCTTATAGATACAAGAGTCACAAACGCAAATACAGAAATGCAGTTTGGATACGGTTACCAGATTTGGCGTACCAGGAACAACGGTTTTTGTGCCTGGGGCATAGGTACCCAACTGGCTCTATGCCTGCCGGACAAGGATGTATTGCTTGTAACCACCGGGGACACCCAAAGCGTAGCCGCCGGACAGGATATAGTCCTGTACGCTTTTTTTAAGCTGGTCTACAATTTTATTCAAAATGAAACAACGCCGCAAAATTCAGATTCTTTACTTACTTTAAGAAATAAACTGACCCGCCTGGAATTCCCGGCGGTGGAAGGGAAAACCTCGTCGGCAAACCAGATAAACTACAGCGGTAAAAAATATTATTTTGAAAATAACGCAATGAAGTTAAAATGGGTTATTTTTGATTTTTTACAGGATGAAGCGGCAATGAAATACGAAAACGCCACAGGTATCCACGAGATTCGGTTCGGCCTGGGAAAATATACAGAAGGGACTTTCCCGGAAACCCATTATTTTGACAGCAGGATAGGCACACCCTGCAACAGAGGCTACCGGTGCAAAGCATCAGGCTCCTGGTTTAATCCGCAGTCGCTTACATTCTATGTGTATATAATTGATAATTATTTTGGTTTATTAAAGGTAAACTGCTGTTTTGAAAACAACAGGATGACCCTGTCGATGAGCAAAAACGCAGAGTGGTTCCTGGACGAATACACCGGAATGGCCACCGGGACCGCAGAGCCAAAACTCTGACATACTGCCAAAAATTACTACCGGATCCAAAAACGCGCTCCAAGGGCAAGCGGGAAAAACGGATTTGAGAGTCCAAGACTCGGCAGCAGGGAAGCCCCGAACGAAGGCGCGATATGGGTATAAATTTCAAAAACATTTTTTCCCAGGAAGAGACTAAGACCAAAAGGTACACGCAAACCGCCTGTAACATCAGGCTTTTCCAGGAACATAACATTCGCGAAGATGCCGACACCCAGGGTAAAATTTATGGAACCGGCCTTGAAATTAGCAAGCGGAAGGGTAAGCGGCTGAGCATCCAGCGTCATGCCGATCGTGTTAACATTTTTAAAATCCAGATACCAGTTGAACGCGAGATGAATTTGGTCGGCAGGACTTATTACCAAAGCGGCCCCGGGCGCAAAAATATTGCCTGCGCTGAAGTTAAGCTGGGCTCCCAGTCCGAATCCATGTACATTTGCCGCCGCCGCAAAACAGAATATTGTTACCGCGATTATTTTAGTCTTCATGATTGCCTCCGTGCAAAAATTAATACTTTAGTTCCAGTATCGCGTAGCCGTCAATCTCCGGTACGGTAACGGCTCCGTTTGTAAGCGCGAGCTCATTGGCCTGCGCCGATGCCGGCGGCTCCGATGCCGGCGGCACAGTAACAGGCTGCTCCGATGCCGGCGGGCAATCCGGGCCTGATGACACTAGCAATGCTTTTTTAACCGGTTTCGGCAGATTCAGCCTTAGGGTAATGCCGTACAATTTGGTCCGCTCTTCGATAATATCGATTGCGGCAGATTTTCTTACCGGGATGTACGACAGCAGATGCACCGTGTACCGCATTTTTTGGGGCTGATCCAGAATGGATACAGTCATGGTGGACGGGCCGTCGTGGCTGATCAATTTTTGCGGGAGCAGCGTTTTAATCGCATTGGAGATCAGGGTTTTACACCAGAGCGGGGCGTTGCTGCGGTATTGTCCAAATATGGGATGGCAGAAATAAATTACGCTGCCGTTTTTGATCACGGCCGGATACGCGGGGCCGCCGGCTGACGGCGTATAGCGGTGGGAACAAAAATGATCGCCTGACCTTGGGAAATACGGAGCCCGCGCCTGCAATACGGTTTTTCCGCCGCTGGTTTTAACGCGCAGTCCCTGTTTATAAATGACATATTCGCTGCCGGTTTCAAGGCCCGCGGCCAGACTGCCTTTTGCCAGAATAAAATCCGGGTAATCCTTGTTTTCGCTGATAAACTCCGTGCCGAAACATTGCGGGAACTTATTATCTGCGTCAAGCATTGCCTTACCGCAGGCAATAACGGCGCCGCCGGCCGCACAAAATTTTTCCAGTTTTTTGGCAAACTCCGGCGCGGGTTTAAAAGTTTCCGGCAGTATCACAAGCTTGTACCGATTGATATCCATGGTCTCGTCCAGTATATCAAACTGGAGCGCCAGTTCTTCCAGTAATTGCGCGGCGCCAAAAATTTCGTCAGGGATTCGGTGTTCAAACATGGGAGATTCCGATGTCATAAGCGCCGCTTCGGTTACCGGTACAGACGGGCGGGCCCATTCCTCGCGTTCGGCAAAAGGCCCGTAGACAGAACCTATAAGCCTGTAAGTCGCCGCGCCGAGAGCGCCGCGCGGCTCCATCTGATCCCCGATTGAAGCGGCAAAACCGTAGCTTAGCATTCTGAATACTTCAAACTCCAGGGCCGCCCTGTTCTTGAGCGAATGGAAATCACCCCACTGGGTATGGAATTTTCCGGTCATACCCATGCAGTCAGCCGCGCCGTTGCGGCCTGTTTTGAGTTTTCTTGCATACCTGGCTGTGACCGGGAAATGCTGGTAGCCCCAGCCGCCGGACGGCAGGCTCTCCAGTTCAAAGTGCGTATAGGCGTCAGAGCTGTCCGCCGTACATGGGCCTACATGGCCGGCATTGTAAAAAATCGTCGCATCCGCTTTATAGCCGCGGACCAGGTCGCTCATGGTTTTTTTAAACCGGGTCATAACGGTCCCGGCAAAAGCGCGGACGGCTTCTTCGTCCGTCATATCAATGCCTTTTTGTTTCATCTCTTTGCGGCAACAGGCACAGTAACAGGGGCGTATGCCGACTATGTCAAAAAAGAACCCGTCAAGATCGGGCCCCAGCATTTGACAGACCTCGGCGGTATGGGCTTTTAAAAAATCCAGGTAACCTGTATTAACGCAGAGGGACTGGTAAAATCCCGGTTCGGTAAACGGAGAGCCTTCATGGGAACCGTCAGGTTTGCGGATCAGCCATTCCGGCCGTGTTGAAGCTGAATGGTAGTCCCATTGAACCGTAATATAAACGGGAGCCCGTATTCCAAGCTCGTGCAGGGCCTTTACCTGATCAAGCAGCAGGTTTTTGTTTTTTAAATTAGGATGAACCAGCCCGGGAAAAAGTTTGGACGGATAATACATCCAGCCGTGGTGACAGCGTGCAAAGACAGTTACAGAACTGACATGGGCGTCGCTGAATGTTTTGGCAAACGATTCCGCGTTAAATTCGCCGGCAATTCCTTTAATATATTCGCTGGTATGGAAGTCCAGATGAACCTGCCTGGGCGATAGCCGCACGCTCATATTGCCTTCTTTCATATTACCTTCTTTTTAATAACTTTTTTAAACAATTTTTTTAAAAATTTTTTAAGCCAATTTCATAAACCAATTTTTTTAACCTATTTTTTAAACGATTTTCTTTTGAGCGGTTTTTTCAAAATGGGAAAATTCCATGGTAAATGTCGCGCGTCCCTGGCTCGCGCTGCGCAGCGATGTCATAAAGCCGAACATTTTATCCATGGGCGCCTGGGCTTTTACCTCATCAAGGCCTCCCCTGGAATCCATGCTAATTACCTGGCCGCCGCGCTGGGTCACCAGGCTTATTACATCACCAACAAATTCTTTGGGAGAGACCAGGTTCACCGCCATTATCGGTTCAAGCAGAACAGGATTGGCGCCGCGGCAGGCTTCGTCAAAGCCCAGGCTGGCGCAGGCTTCAAAAGCAAATTCCGAGGCGGTCAGTTCATTATAAAGCACATCGGTAACAGTCACGCCAATATCGATACAGGGATAGCCCAGAGCTATGCCTGACATCATCGCGCCGTTTATCCCCTTCTCCACAGCGTCCCGGATTTCTTCCGGAATGTCCTGCCTGCGTACAGCCCAGGCATAACGGTTTCCCTTGCCGCGTTCCAGCGGTTCAACGCGCAGGCTTACGGAAGCGGCATTTTCTTTGCCGGCGATTACCCGGGAAAAATGTTCGGTTTTTTCGGCAGCCGCGCCGATCGATTCGCGGTAAGTGACCTGCGGAGTTCCGACCCTGGCGCCGACATTGTACTCCCTGAT
>WQZG01000087.1 GCA_009780855.1 Treponema sp. | reverse complement strand
TTTCACTCCCCTTTGATCGTCTGGTACCCATTCTTCCTCCTGACTCATCTTACAAGGGGGACATTTCTATTGAACGCAGGGGGACATTTCTACTGAACGGAAACAGGGGACATTTCTATTGCACGGCGACAAGAATTGAAAAAGCCATTGTAGAAACAGGAATATTTCTCTATACTAAAAACTTATCATGATAGTAATGAAATTCGGCGGAAGTTCCGTAGCGAACGCGGAAAGGATCCGTCATGTGGCCGGGATCGTAAAATCGCAGATTAAACGGAAACCGGTGCTGGTGCTTTCCGCAATGGGAGACACTACGGACCTGCTTCTGGAGACTGCGGAAGAAGCTGTAAGCAGGGGAACTTTTTCTCTTTCAGAAATAAAAGAGCTTCATTTAAAAACCATGGAAGAGCTTGGACTTTCCGAATCGCAGACAGAAATAAAGGAATTGCTGGAAAAATTGGAAAGATTGCTTTCCGGAATTTCGCTTATAAGGGAAATATCGGCCAGGGCCAGGGATTATCTGGTCTCATTCGGTGAGAGGATGTCCGTGCGGATCGCGGCAGCGTATTTTAATTCAATACGCGTCAGGGCCCGCGCATGGGACGCATGGGACCTGGGTTTTATTTCAAACGCGAATTACGGTTTTGCGGAATTGTTGAACGAGAGTTGGACAAAGATCCCGCAAAAAATTTTGCCGCTGATGGAAAAAAACGAGCTCCCGGTGGTCACCGGTTTTATTGCGCAGGAACCGGGCGGTTCAATAACTACACTTGGCAGGGGCGGTTCGGACCTTACTGCATCAACCATCGCTGCAGCCTGTAAAGCAGAGGAAGCGCAGTTCTGGAAGGATACTGACGGAATCCTGACCGCCGATCCCAGGATCGTAAAAAATCCAAAACCCGTAAAGATGATGACTTACGCGGCGGCAGCGGAGCTTGCATACTTTGGCGCGCAGATGCTTCATCCAAGGGCAATGCAGCCGTGCATGAAGACAAAAACGCCGGTAGTCGTAAAAAATTCATATAATCCGGACGCGGAAGGAACACATATACTGGCGTCCCTGCGCAGGAAGCAGCCGCCCATTTTGGCGATTAGCTGCAAGAGGAATATTACCCTCGTGGATATTGTTTCCACCCGGATGCTTGGACAGTACGGTTTTCTTGCGGAAGTTTTTTCGCTGTTTGCCAAATACAATCTTTCCGTTGATATGGTAGCAACAAGCGAAGTTTCAATCTCCCTTACTCTGGACGCAGCGGGAGATTTAAACATTTTAAAAAAGGACCTTTCCCGGATTGCCAGTGTAGAAATAAAAACCGGCAAAGCCATTATAACAATAGTCGGAGATGTAAGCCGTTCATCGGAAATCCTGGCCAGAGCTTTCCAGATATGCAGGCTGATGGGAGTCAAGGTTCAGATGATTTCGCATGGGGCAAGCAAACTCAATATTTCATTTATAATCAACGACGGTGAAGCAGCCGAAGTTATCCGGGCCCTGCACGAAGAATTTTTTGAGGGAGGAAATCCGTGAATATCGCGATTATAGGTTACGGGAAAATGGGCAGGCTTATCGAAGAACTGGCCCTGGGCAAGGGGCACCGGATAGCGGCTGTTATCGATCCTTTTGTAACTGAAGAAAAAACCCAGCGCGGATCGGTTATTGGCAAGTCTATCCAGACGCTTGCGGCATTAAAACAAAAACCTGACGCCGCAATAGAATTTACCCGTCCTGATATGGCCGCAGATAATATACTGTACCTGGCAGGCGCGGGAATCCCGGTTGTCGTTGGGACTACCGGCTGGTATGACAGACTTGCCGAAATTACCGAAGCCGTAAAAAAATCCGGGACGTCTCTTTTATGGGCGCCCAATTTTTCTCTTGGAATGAATTTATTTTACCGCATGGCAGAGTTTGCCGCGGAACTGTTCGATCCGTTCCCGGAATACGATGCCGGCGGACTGGAAATCCACCATAACAAAAAAGCGGACAGTCCGTCCGGAACCGCCAAAGTTATCGCCCAAAAAGTCCTTTCCAAAATGACGCGTAAAAAAAATGCGGTTTACGAAAAATTGGATCACCCGCCTGCTCCCGATGAATTCCATTTTGCCAGTCTAAGGGTAGGCTCGGTATACGGAGTCCATTCGGTAATATTTGACTCTCCCGCCGAGACAATCGAAATTACCCATACATCCAGGAACCGCGAAAGCCTTACGGCCGGTGCTCTGAGGGCAGCCGAATGGCTGGCCGGAAAAAACCGGACCGGCGTTTTTACAATTGATGATATGCTGACAGATATTTTACAAAAAAGGATGGTATAAAATGCTTAAGCTTGCTGGCGCTTTTACGGCGCTGATAACCCCGATGAAGGATTCGGGAGAAGTGGATTATGACGGATTCGGGAACCTGATCGATTTCCAGATAAAGGAAGGAATTGACGGCATTGTCGCGCTGGGAACAACAGGCGAAACCCCGACCCTCGACGAAGACGAAGAAAAAAAACTTATCGCAATAGCTGTTAAAAAAACCAGAGGCAAGGTTCCCCTTATTGTAGGCGCAGGATCAAACGATACAAGGCATATGGTTAAATATGTTGAACGGGCAAAACAAATGGGCGCCGACGCAGTACTGGTGGTAACGCCCTATTACAATAAACCAAATGACGACGGCCTGCTGCGGCACTTCGAAGCTGCGTCAAAAGCAAATATCCCGGTAATAATTTACAACATTGCCTCACGTACGGCCCGCAACATACCGGTCGCGTTAATGGAAAAAATCGCAGCGCTGCCCAATATTATCGGGGTAAAGGAATCGTCGGGAGATTTGGGGCAGATAGCGGACAATATAAACCAGATTTCAATACCGCGAAAAAGCACGGATAATCCGTTTTGGGTTTTATCCGGAGACGACGCTTTTGCCCTGCCGCTTATGGCGCTTGGCGGCGACGGTGTGATTTCGGTAATTTCCAATTTAATACCGGCAAAAGTCAAATCCCTGACAGCAGCCTGCCTTGGCGGCGATTATACCGAAGGCAGAAAAATTCATTACAAACTGCTGCCCATGATTAAAGCCGCTTTTGTGGAAACCAATCCGGTTCCGATTAAGCAGGCCATGAATTGGGCAAGTCTGCCCGCGGGCGCGGTGCGCCTGCCTCTGGGTAATTTGGCTGAGCCAAGCAAAAAAATCATAAAATCCGCCATGTCCGGATTGGGTATAAAAATCAAGGCCTAAATTGTCAGAAGTTTTGGTATCAGAAGTTTCCGCATCTGCAGCCGTATTTTCCATAATCGGCAGCCGCCAACTAAGACCGGCAGCACTGCGAAGTACGGCATCAATTTTTAAAAATTTCTTTTTCCTGCAGTATAAGGCAGCGCTGCTGCCGGGCCGTTATCCGGTATCCAGGGCGGATCATCGCCTGGACCAAAAAATCCCTTTCAGACCGGACAAGGTAGAAATATACCTGGACTTCCTGCATTTTTTTATAAGGGTTCAGGGTTTTTTAATCAGGACATTCGGGAAGAAAGTACATCCGCAGACCAGGGATTTTATCGCGGCTCTGGGAGAAGTTTACAAAACCGCGGCAGCCGTTTACTCTAAAAATTTTTCCACAACAAACCGGCCAAGGTATTTATCGAAGTTAAGATTCGCGGTCATTCATGCTTTTGATCCGCACTTAATGTGCATACCAAGCCTGCATGTGATGGTTCTGATTCTGACTTATACCCGTTTTAAAAAAATAACCCATGACCCTGAATTGAACACGGACCCGGCAATACAGCATGAAATTGAAGCTGTGCGCAGCCATGCCCTGGCAATCACGGAAGCCGTGCTCTATATCAAGCAGCACAGCGTCAACTGCATTTCCGCGGCAATGTACGCCATGACCAGGTTTGACAATAATTTCCCGCCGGAGGAAGCGGAAGCTTTTGCCGGCAGCCTTTTTGCCGATGCGGACGATATTCCTGACATGGATAAAGAAGAAATCCGCAGTTACATCCTGGGGCTGTACCGGCAATTTCTCGAAAGGGGCAGGGATTGTCCGGTTTGGGAAACACCGCTATTGGAATTTCTCGATACATTGCCAAAAGTTTGACATCCTGTATAAACGTGTTATAATTTGCTAATGGAAAAAAATCGCAAAACAACGATAAGCCGTCTTAAAGAAATCGGAAACAGAGACGCCACAGTTCTGGAAAACACAAAATTCAGGGTAATGATCGATGACCAGGGAAGTATGATTCCCGAATTATCGGTAATACCGGGCAATGGTCTGCGGGGCAGTGGCCGCCTGAATGCGCACTGGCTTCCCTGGTTCAGGGGAAATTCCGGGAGACCGTACAATGAGACCAAAGACTCAGGTTTCTGGAAAGCCGGACTGCTTTACAATATTACGGGTAATTTTCCATGCATACCGAATTTCGGGCCAGGCCTGGTCATAAACGGAATTGAAATACCGGCGCATGGCTGGACCGCAAACAGTCTATGGAAATTTAACTCGGGCGGAGCCGATGATGAAACCGGAGCGGCCTGGGCATATTCGGTTCTGGACAGCCCGGACAGAGCCATGCCCCTTTCATTTAAAAAAATTGACGCAATACTGCCGGAACAAAATATTCACTATGTAAGCATAAAGGTCAGCAACAACGGCGAAACCGGCCAGGAAATCTGCGCAGGCTGGCACAATACCCTGGGCGCGCCGTTTCTCGCGGAAGGATGCCGCATAACAGCGGCGGCAACGGCCTGGACAACAGCGCCCGCCGGCAGTGAGTTTGAACCTACCGCACGCCTTGCCGTTGGCGCGGAATTTGATTCGTTAAAGAAAGCTCCCCTGATAGCCGGAGGGACAGAAGACATAAGCCAGGTTCCCGGGCCGACAGGTTTTACGGATTTGGCATGCGGCCGCATCGGAGAAGAAATTCAGCTTGGGTGGTCTTCTGTGGTAAACCCTTCATTAAAAACCGTGTATATCAGCTTTTTTCCGGGTCCTGCCGCACAAACCGATGACGACATAATATTGCGGTTTACCAACTTATGGATGCAATACGGGGGCAGATCATTTACGCCGTGGGCAGCTTATGACGGCGGCGCGGATCTGACTTACTGCCTGGGCTGCGAAAACGCGCTTTCCGCCTGGGCCCAGGGACTGGAGTTTTCACGCGGAATCAAAAAACTTATGGGCGCTCCCACTACGGTAATTATTCCCGCGGGGAAATCAAAAACAGTCCGTTACGGCTGCCTTTTTGCGCCCTACGAAGGCCCGTCCCTTAATAACGGCGTACTGACAATAGATGCCGAAAACAACACACTGGTCGGAGGAGGATCTGGAGGCTGCTGGCGCTTCAACGCGGATCCGTTTTTTACTGTATTAAAAACCCTGGAAAAGAAAACATTCAGTTAATTGGAGCAGGCCCGGCGCAGACGGTCATTTATGGCGGCGCCAAGCCCGTAAGGCGGAGCTTCCTCGGCCCGTATAATCTCAAGTCCCAGTTTGTCCAGTTCGTGCAGCATATCAAAAAAATTCGCAGCCGCTTCTACGAGATCACCGCGCTCTGACAAGATTCTGAATGGAACGCCGGATTGTTTGTTTTCGATAATACTGCCAGAAATACTGCCGGACTCATTACCCGTTGAAAACCCCTGCGGCGAAAAATAAAGCCGGCCTTCGCCGGGAAGCGGGGGTAGGGAATTGAGGCCGCCGCTGGGATAAAGACACAGCGGCGTAAGCGGGGCGTAATGGCTTTTAAGCTGACCCGGCGATTTTTGCGCGCCCGCACCTGGTTGCTGCGCGGGTATTTCAACAGCGCCGATAACGGCTTCTATCTGTTCGCGGCTTAATCCGCCGGGGCGCAGCAGCCTGGGCGGTTCTGCTGTAAGATCAAGTACTGTTGATTCAAGTCCGATTCCGGACCGCCCGCCGTCAATAATAAAGTCAACTTTATTCCCAAGCTGGGAAACAACATGCTCTGCCCTGGTCGGCGAAAGACAGCCAAAAGCGTTGGCGCTTGGGGCGGCAACCGGTCCGCCGGATAATTTAATTAATTGCTGCGCAACAGGATTTGACGGGAAGCGTATAGCCGCGGACGGCAGGCCGGCGTTGGCGAGATCCGGGAGCTTTGGCAATTTGGGCAGGATAAAAGTCAGAGGGCCGGGCCAAAAATTTTTGGCCAAAAGGCTGAATTTTTTAACTGCCCGGCTGTCAAGGGAGTCCCAAAATACAAGCCTGTCCAGATCTTCCATACGGGCAATGTGAATAATAAGCGGATCAAAAAAAGGCCTGTTTTTTGCCTCAAAAATTCTGGCAAGGGCATTAACATTAAAGGCGTCTCCGCCCAGACCGTAAACGGTTTCAGTCGGGAAGGCAACCAGCCTGCCGCATGCAAGAGCGGCGGCGGCGCGGGAAATATCGGCGTCAGAGGAAGACAGCAGTTCCATCGGAATCAGATCAGATCCTGAGTTCCTTTCTGAAGTGGGTACCCTGTTCATCTTCAAAAATTTCTTTAAACCCAAGTTTACGCAGGTATGCCGAATGCGCGGGAACCTGTCCGGTTGCGGCAAATATCGTTCCCGGTGAAGCTATCTGGGAGGCCACAGTCTCAAAGAAAAAATTTCCGCTTTTGAAATCACGGTAGGCGGGAACAGCGTAATCAAGGATTACGGTTATTTCACCACCGGCGCCCCGGTTATAGGCTACCAGAGAAACAGGCACGGTTTGGCGGAGAATAAAACAGCACTCGGTTCCGGCCAGTGTTCCTGTACCAGGATCGGGATCAAAGGACGGGAAAAATTTTTTAATGTCTTTTGCGTAAAAAAGAAGAAAGCGCCGGATATATTCGTCAGTCTGAGGATTCTTGAAAATGGTCTCAAAAAATTCGGGCCGGGATTCCTCGACGTGCAGGTTAATCAGGAAATAAAAATTGGCGCCCGCTGTAAACAGGTTGAGCAGGGTTACAGAAAGCGAATGAATTAAAAAGCCATAGGTACCAAAAATAAGACAGCCAACCAGATTTAATATCCGCAGTGTTTTTATATGATGCATGGTCATGCTCAGGGCAACCATTAATGAGCCGATAAGGCCGATTATTTCATACCAGATAGGAATATTCATTTTTACTAACTCCAGTTTTATAACAGGTTTATTCCAATATTTTACATAAGAAGTATATCAGTTCATCGCAAACAGAACAATATTTTAATTCTACAACTTTAAGTTTGACTAACGCGCCGGGGCGCGGGGAACCGCCGGTCCTATGGTAAATTCCACTTCAGCGCAGGCAGGTTCGTATCTGGCATTGCCCGGGAAAAATACCAGGACATAGTAAACACCCTGTTCGACCGGAGCCCTTTCTACCCGGGTAAAATTCTGGAGGGCTGACGAAAGAGACGATTGCACATTTCCATCGGGCCGCAAAAAAGCTTCCAGAGCAGCCTGCTGAAGCTGTGCGTTCGGATAATATGAATATGACAATTGTACGTCCGGTTCCGCCAAAGCCAGCACGCGCCTGGGGCTGCCGTTATAGGGAGCGCTCTGCAGGGCTTCGGCGGTTATTGTTACCGGCGCTTTTTTTATGCAAAACTCGACAAGCGTATCCCCGGCTGGGCCGTAACCGTAACCGGGGGCGCTGTTAATGTTTACGTAATAGGTGCCCGGTTCCACAGGCCCGTCAAAGAACCCGCCGCGGATCATCCAGTAATCATCCCTGGATGAATAATAGGTAATAATGAGCGGAACCGGAGATTCGCAGTAAGCTGTAATCGTCAAGGGACTGCCGGTAAAAACAGCTTCCTGGTACGGAGAAACAGTAATTACAGGAACAGGCAGCGGTTTTTCATTCTGCTGCTCAGGTTTTGGCTGGAGCTGCGGGTCATGCTGTACAGTAACAGTCTGAACTTCCGCCTCCGGCGCGGTTTTACAGGAGATTTGGGATGTCAGTAAAAAACCGGCAATCAAGCCTGTAATTAAAATCGCCTTCCCGCCGCGGAATTTATTTTCCTCCATGCCTGAAATTCTAACTAATTAATCTATTAAGTCTCTTTACAAAAGCTGAACAGATTTTGTCCGCTGATTAACTAATCAATCTGTTTAATCTCTTTACAAAAGCTGAACAGATTTTGTCCGCTGACTATGAAATCAGTCTGTTAAGTCTTTTTACAAAATCTGATGGGTCCTTAATCCTTATTCCTTCCACCAGAAGGGCCTGATCAAGCAATATACCGGCAATGTCCGCGATCTTTTCTTCGTCATCGATATCCTTTAGTTTTGCTACAATGGGATGATCTCCGTTGATTTCAAGAATGGGTTTAATTTCCGGCATGTCGGCCTGGCCCATGGCCTTGAGCATCTGCGCCATTTGCATGGTGGGATCGTTCTCGTCGGCGACTATGCAGGACGGTGAATCGTGGAGCCGGCGGGAGAGTTTGACGTCTTTAACGCGGTCGCCCAGGGCTTTTTTGATTTTTTCGATAACAGGCTTGGCGTCTTTTTCAGCGGTATTGTCCTTTTTCTCCCCAAGCTCCTCATCGGCGCCGGACCGGTTGACTGCCCGCAGCTCCCAGGAAGGTTCTTCGGTTTTACCTTCTGTCTTACCTTCCGCGGATGCTCCGGAAACACCGGGTTTTTTATAACTGTGCAGCGAAGGAATTACAATTTCGTCGATCTCATCGTCCATGATCAAAACTTCCAGGTCTTTTTCCCGGTACGCTTCAAGCAGGGGCGAAGAACGGAGGGTTTTTTCGTCGCCTCCGGTAATATAATAAATGTACTTTTGATCCGGTTTCATGCGGGAGGTGTAATCGGCAAGGCTGGTCCAGCCCGGTTTTTCTGCGGAGCTTTCAACGGCCGTGCTTTTAAAACGCACAAGCTCGGTAATGGCTTCCCGGTTGCCGTAATCCTGGTAAAGGCCTTCCTTTAGGGGCCGGTTATACTGGGAAACAAAAGTCTGCCATTTTTCCTTTACCTCGTCCGAGCCGGAAAGGGCGTTGTCGGCCAGACTCCTGAATTCCTGGAGCAGTTTTTTAACTGAAGCGTTCCGGATGTTAACCAGCACCTTGTTCTGCTGAAGGATCTCGCGGCTTACGTTGAGCGGCAGATCTTCGGAATCAATAATTCCTTTTACAAACCGCAGCCAGGTTGGCATAAGCTCCTTGTCGTCATCGGTAATGTAGACCCGTTTGACATAGAGTTTGACCCCGGGTTTATAATCCGCGTGGTAAAGATCAAAGGGCGCTTTTTTGGGAATATAGAAAAGTGTGGTATATTCCAGGGTGCCTTCGGCTTTTGTATGGATATAGAAGAGCGGCTCATCGGTTCCCGCGCCGTAGCCGGAGCCAAAGCTTTTGTAGAATTCCAGGTAGTCTTCTTCTTTAAGCTCGGACTTGGGACGCTGCCATAACGCGGCGCCGGAATTGATCTTTTCGGTTTTGGGCGTACTACCCTTTTCCTTGCCCTTGTCATCGTATTCCTTCTCGTCGTAGCTTAGGTAAATGGGAAAAGCCACATGGTTGGAATAGCGTTTGATAATATCTTCGATGGACCAGCGGTTGGCGTACTCAAGGCCTTCCTCGCTCAGGTGCAGGATTACCGAAGTCCCCTGAAGGGGCTTTAGCGTGTCCGCACCCGCACTTTCCAGGTCATAACCGTCCTGGCCGTCGCTTGACCATTTCCACGTCGAGTCTTCGGCGGCTTTGCGGCTTATTACTTCGATTTTATCGGCAACCATAAAGGCCGAATAAAACCCGACTCCAAACTGGCCGATCAGGTTGGAATTTTTTTTAGCGTCGGCGGAGAGTTTTTCCAGAAACGCTTTTGTTCCGGATCTGGCAATGGTCCCCAGGGAGTCGGCAAGGTCTTTGTCGTTCATGCCGATTCCGTTATCGGTAATGGTCAGGGTTTTTTCATCCTTATTGAATGAAATATCGATTCTGGGATCGAAACTCAGTTTTTTATACGGTTCCTCGGCCACAGTCAGGTATTTTAACTTGTCCAGCGCGTCAGAAGCGTTGGAAACAAGCTCCCTAAGGAAAATTTCCCTGTTGGAATAAAGCGAATGAATAATGAGGTGAAGAAGCTGACTTACCTCTGTCTGAAATTGATGTTGCGCCATATCAGGCTCCTGTTCTAATGATATTCTGTATAAAGGATACCGAAAGAGTACTTTTGAAGCAAGAGTAATTACAATCCTGTGTAATTATAATCCGGCGCCGATTTCAAAAGCCCGCTTAAGATGGCTGTCCCAATTGAGCAGCCTGTCTTCCTTCTCGCGGCTTGTACCGCCGAAGATAATCATTTCTTTTTGTTTGGCCCGGTCAAAAATCCGGTCTTCCAGAAATACTTTTTTCATGGCCTCCCCGATACCGGTGCGGTCAAAGTATTCCTGGGTGTTTCCCGCAGATACCAGCACAATGGCTTTTTCAAGCTGTTTCATTTTACGGTTTTCGCCGTACGCAAAACCATAAGTCCAGACCCTGTCAAACCAGCCGACCAGTTTGGCCGGCGCCTCTGACCAGAATACGGGATAAATAAAAACAATGGCATTACTGGAGTTTATTTTTTCCTGCTCGGCGAGCACATCGGCGGGGACAGGAAGATCGCTGCGGTAAAAAGCTTCCCGGCTGTATTCGTCCCCGCTCATGTCGGTGCGGAAATTCATTTTGTATAAATCTGAAATTACATAACTATGGCCGGAGCTTTCCAGGCCCCGGATAAAATTTTCCCGGATATGGCGGGTGAGCGAATCATCGCCTGGATGGCAGTAAACGATAAAAACTTTCATAAATTTATCCTTTAATAATTTATTTTTAAGTGCAGATATTATTAATGCAGTTATTTATAACCGGCCCGAACGTTTAACCTGAAGATACCGGTTTATGAGGGCAGGCGCCAGATTTTGCGACGAAGTTTCGAGCGTTAAAAGGCCCAGGTGTTCCCATTTTTGTTGTAATTCCCGGCGGGCGTTAAGATACGAAAAGGCGGCTGCCGTTTCCAGAGCCTCATCGGCATTGACAGGTTTGCGGGCGGCTATGGCGCCGGCTTCGCTTTCCTTAAGGCTTACCAGCAATAACAGATGCCGTCTGTTTACACGCTTTAATATCCACGAAAGCGACTCGCCGTCTTCTTCCCTAAAGTTGCTTATAATAATAATAAAAGTCCGGCGCTTGAGTTTGCCAAGCGCTTCCTCCAGGCACGAAAACGGCGATGACGGGGAGGGCGAGCTTTTTAGGTCGTACAGGCCGTTCATTAATTTGGAAAAAGCCGCCATTCCCTTTCCCGGGAATAACCATCTGGAGCGGTCGTCGCCTACTGCGGAGCGGTCGTCGCCTTCTGCGGAGCCGTCGTCTTCTCTGGAGCCAAACGATGCGGCCGCAACACTGTCCCCGTGTTTGAGGCTTACCCACGCGAGCAGCAGTACCGCTTCAAGGGCGCTGTCGAACTGGGTCCGGAAATAATTCTGCCGCTGTAAATTAATTTGCGGCCGTAAATTAGTTTGCGGACTGATGCCTGCGGCCGAACGAATACTATTATCCGGAATATTCCCTGTTTCCCTCTTGTGCAGGCGGTAACCTGAGTCCAGCAGAAACAGTACCTGCTGATCCTGTTCTTCCTGGTATTCGCGGACAATGAGTTTTAAATAACCGTCCATGCCGGGCCTGCGGCTGACTGCACGCCAGTCAATGTCCCTGACCGAATCGCCGTCCTGGTAATCCCGCAGGCTCCTGAACTCCATGCCCTGGCCGCGGCGGCGGATATTTTTGACACCGGTTTTTTCCAGAAGGCCCCGCAGATCCGCGCCGGCTTTTAGTTTATTAAAATCCGGATACGTTTTGCCGGAGCTTTCACACTGATGAAAAACTTTTAATTCCCAAAACCTGCAAACCGATGACAGCAGCAACTGTGTCCCTTTAAAAAACCATTGCCCCCTTTCAGCAGGCGTAATCATGTAATCCATATTTATTACCGCGCGGCCCTTTTGGAACAGCTTCCTGTTTATGACCGCCGGGAAAGTTTTTTTACCGGTATTAACCGGTTCCATGGAAGCGGGGTACAGGTCAAAAATCCGGATTGCAGAAGGCATTATTAACGGAGAAGAATTCGCGCATCCGATAACAAGCCTGACTTTTGCATTAACGCCCTGACACAGTGTGGTTTTTATTACACGGTTTACTTTTAACCGGTCGCAGAAAAAAAACAGAAAAAGAAAATCCAGAGCCAAAACCGGTATAAGAGCCAAACCGGTAAAAATCCAGATTATGGTCAAAAAGGGGAAAAAATATGCCGCGGCCGCGAGCAGGAGCCAGAGAAGACAGGCAGCAAACAATCCGGGCCCGGGTTTCATGTTACTGTAAATCACCGCGGGGCGCCTGGATTCCGGCGCAGAGATTTAACACTGCCCCGCTGTCGTCCAGACCGTCCAGTTCGCTCTCGGCGGAAACGGTAATTCGGTGCCTTAGGCAGGGAACGGCTAAAGCTTTAATATCGTCGGGTATAATAAAATCCCGGCCTTCCAAAATAGCTTTTCCCCGCGCGCAGCGAACCAGCGCAAGGCTGCCCCTGGGTCCGGAGCCGGTTTCCATAACCGGGCTGTTTCTGGTCGCAGCCGTAATCCGCACGGCGTAATCAATAACCGAGCTGTCAGCGCGGACCGACGAGGCAAGGCGGCGGATTTCCCGGAATTCTTCAAACGATAAAACAGTTTCCACACCCGCCAATGAAAGTTCCGCCCCGGAGCTTCCTGACAGAACCCGGGTGACCATTTCATTTTCATCAGCCGCATCCGGATAGCCTATAAGCAGTTTCATCAAGAAGCGATCCTTCTGCGCGTCCGGCAGCGGGTATGTACCTTCATGCTCATAGGGGTTTTCGGTTGCCAAAACCATAAAAGGATCGGGGAGCGGATGGGAAACTCCGTCAAGGCTTACCTGGAATTCCTGCATGGCTTCGAACAGTGCGGCCTGGGTTTTGGCGGGAGAACGGTTGATTTCATCGGCAATAAAAATATTGGTAAAGACCGGCCCCTTCTTGGTAATAAACCTGCCCTCCCTTACATCGAGCATTATATTCCCGGTAATATCACTGGGCATAAGGTCCGGGGTAAACTGAACGCGCTTGCTCTCGCCGCCGATTGCTTTGGCAAGGGCGCGCACAAGCAGGGTTTTACCAAGGCCGGGGACGCCTTCGATGAGCAGATGGCCGCCGGCAAGCAGGGCGATGAGGGTATAATCTACCAATTCCTTTTGGCCAATAAAGACTTTGGATATTTCTGCCTTTATCTTTTCCAGGACAGCAGCCGCTGATTGCGCTGCCCCGGATTGCGCTGCCTCTGACTGCCCGGCTGCTGATACAGCCGCCGATTCATTTGATTCGTTATTGAAATTTTCTGTCATATACGCTCCATAATGGTTTTTAATATCACAATAGATTTAATAAAATTATCTTTTTTACGCAGATTATTTTTTACAGCTTTGGTTACGGCCGGAACACCGCCCTCCCCGTCCGTCAAAAATTCCGCGGCGCGTGCAATAAACTCGTCATCGCTTATCCCGCCAAGACGGTGTTTTATTTCCCTTATATAAACCGCGCGGTAACTGTCGAGTGAGTTGAAACGTTTCAAAAAACGGCCTTCCGCAAGGAACCTTTCGGCAAGGGCTTTACCCTGATTTTGATCGGCCCTTACTATTCCAAACACCGGTATTGCCATCCAGAATCCGACTGCGGTTAAAAAAATGCAGGTAATAATAATTATCAGGAAATTACCATGCTGAAAAAACCGGCCTACCAGGCCCTGCGGACGCGTTTCGCCGCGGACAAAAAAAACTGATTTGCCGGCATCCGCAACATTGCCGGAGTCCGCGGTAAATCCTGAACCGTTAAAAAGATACCAGCAGAGCCTGGCATTGGACTCGCCGGCAATATTATTGGAAGTTAAAAAACGCGGACGCCCGGTAACAATAACAGCGCCGCTGCCTATCTGAATTTCTATGAGCCTTGGGAAACCGTTTTCATCATAAAGAACGAGACTGGCTTCGTACGGTTCTTCAAACATAATATTGCGGCCGTATAATGGCGCATACGGGTTGTTCCGGTATTCGGTGTTTTCCGGCGCCTTGCGGTAATACACGCCGATCTGCTGCAAAAAAATTCCTAATGGATCGTTCTCGTTCCAGGACTGGTAATAATCCAGGCACAGGATTAATCTACCGCCGTTGGCAACCCATTTGCGCAGCCAGCCGGTCATATCATTATTCCAGTCAACAAGACCGGACTGAATAAAAATAATTTTTTCTGCTGACGCTTCAAGTTCCTCAGGGCCGGCCTCTGTTTTTGTTCTGACAGAAAATCCCTGCGAGACCAGCCAGCGATCCAGGGCGAGGTATTGATTGGTTCTGGCTTCCCTGGAAGGAGGCAGGGACTTTTGGTAATCTTCAATTGTATAATAATTATAAAAAATGAAAGCGCCGATTCCAAGAATGCCAAGGCAGATTGCAAAGCCAATTAATTTATTGCGCAATTGGAGTCTCCTGCGCACGGGCCGTACGCGCTGCCGGTGTCTCAGGCGATGCCTGACCGGAGCCGTGTTCGAATAAAAGGCCGCCGTCCAATTGCAAGCTGCGGCCGAACGCGAGCGCGTTTTCAAAACCAGGAGACGCCGGTTCTTTTGCGCCGTAAGCGAGCAGTATCCAATTATTGATCAATTCTGAAAATCCGCCGGTTAATTGAGCGGCCGGAACCGGTAAATTATCAGACGATATTTTGCCGCAGCGGGATTGGACCAGCTGGAGACATCCATATTCGGTCGCATAAGACGGAACAGTAATGTTCAGGTATAAATCAAAGGCGCTTAAAACACCGCTGAGGCAGCAGGCCCAGGCTTTGCGGATATCACCGCGGTTAAAAAATAATTCAGCCTGATTAAATAAATAATCGGGATCTCCCCTGGCGGCGATGGGATTCGAATTAAAATCCGCGCCTTTATTGCCGGTTGTTTTTTTGCGGCCGCGCCTAAATAGGTACAGCCGTACAAGAAGAAAAATTACAGAGGCCGCGATAATAATAATTATAAAAACACGGAGGCTTTGGGCAAGGATCTCCCTGAGCTGTTTTAGCCACGGCGGATAATCGGCGGCCTGCTGCGCTGTTTGGATCTCCCGGTCTTTTGGAACAATCCGCCAGGACGGCTCTTTGCCGCCAAAATCCGGCGACAATAAAACTTCATCAAGATCTTTGGAAGGAACAGATTCCGGCGGCACAAAACCGGGCGGAAACAATATTATTATCGGAGGCGCAGGTTTTGGATTAAGCTCAACCCTGTCCCCGCCGGCAAACGATTCTTCTGCCTGCAGGGGCTGCAGAGGAACAACAGCAAGAAGACAAAAAACAACCAAAAAAATTTTTGCTGCGCCGGCAAACTTTCTGCAGAATTTCCTGAAGAGCAGTTCAATATCCCAGCCTTCAACTTCAACCCTGCTGTTAATGTAAATGCCAAAACCCATGCAGACATAAAGGCTTTCAACAAGAATATAGTTAATACAATAGAGTCCGTAAAAAATATTAAAAACAACAGGCGTATCAAGTTCATTATAAATACGGTACTCCGGCATCATTATCTGCAGAAACGTTGCCAAAAAAACAAATTCGCCGCCCAACAAAATCACTTCAAGCGGCAGGCCAAGACATGAAAGCAGCAGACTGAAATTAAATCCGCCGGCAGCCAAAGCGCTGCTGCGTCCGCGGTACTGTCTGCGCTTTAACTTTTCCATTAACCGCAGGGGCATACTTGTACAGCGGAAGGGGCTGAACCGCCGCCATAAAAGATCGCCGGCGAGCCAGGGGAAAAAGTTCCCGGCAATTGCGCGCAGAATTTGGGCATATTCAGTTTTTCCCGCGATGCCGGCGGCGCCTGACCCAACAGGATGATCCGCGCTGA
>WQZG01000086.1 GCA_009780855.1 Treponema sp. | reverse complement strand
GTAGGCGCCGAGGGAAGTCATTAAAATATTGATCGCTGTTCCGGCTGTAATGTAAATAAGGGTGTTTTTGTAACCGGAAAGTACATTGGGATTCCTTAGTACGATCTTGTACCCTTCAAGACTGAACCCCGCGGGTTTTATAAGCGGCCCTATGTGGGTTAATAACTGGATCGGGTTGCTGAATGACGCCATAAGTACGTGCAGCATGGGATAGGCGAAAACCAGGGTCATTAAACTTAAAAGCGTAATATTGGATATATCAAAAATAAGGCCGCCAAGGCTTCTTCTTTCTACCATTTTTTTCTCCTACCACAAACTTTCTTTTACAGTGCGTCTGCTGAACCAGTTGGCAAACCACAAAAGAAAAATGTTAATTACCGAATTAAAAAGGCCTACAGCAGCGCCGAAACTGTAATTAGCTTCCTCAAGCCCGCGGCGGTATACAAAAGAAGAAATGATGTCCGAAGTCTCGTAGATCAGAGGATTATAAAGAAGAATTACCTTCTCCTGGCCTTCTGACATCATATAGCCAAGCCTCATAATAAGCTGGATGGTAATAATAGGAACCAATGCGGGAAGGGTAATGTGGAGAATTTTGGCAAACCGGTTTGCGCCGTCAATTTCTGCGGCTTCGTACAAATTGGGATCCACCGACGACAGTGTGGCGAGGTAGATAATGCTGCCCCAGCCCATACTCTGCCAAACCCCGCTTGCAACATAGATAGTCCTGAAATACTGCGGCATGGTTAAGAAGCTTATAGGTTCGCTGCCGAACAGGCCGGCTATGTCGTTGAATAGACCGGTGGTGCGGGAAAAATCTTTTAACAGGCCGCAGACTACCATTATAGAAATAAAGTGCGGCAGGTAGCTTAGAGTCTGCACTGTTTTTTTAAAGAAACCGCCGGTAATCTCGTTGAGCAGAAGGGCAAGAATGATGGGAGCCGGAAAACCGTACAGTATTTGGTACACATTTATAAGGAGTGTGTTTCTGATGGTTCTCCAGGCATAGGGACCGGTAAGAAAATCAATAAATTGCTTGAACCCTACCCAGGGGCTGTGAAAAAACCCTTTGATTGGGAGGTAGGCCTGGAAAGCGATTATAACCCCTCCCATGGGAATGTACCGGAAAATCAGGTAATACAAAATGACAGGTATTGCCATGATATAAACATACCGGTTCATGGATAAATCTTTGCCAACCCTGATTAAAAAAGGTTTTTTATTGGGCGCCATATTGCTCCTCTGATTTTTATATAAGTATGGATTCATTCATCTTATATGTCAATTAAAATGGCTGTTAATAAACCTAAAATTCAGAAGCAAAAACAAAATTCCTGGAACAGCCAGTTAATTCCATGTATAATTACCTTCAAAAACACAAATACTATTGACCATAAATCGATAAAATCATTTTTTTATTTGACATATACATAAATTCATAATAAAATATCATTTAAATACAATAATTTTGTTTTGGAGGAGAACATGAGAACAAAAATTCTATCAATACTGCTTGTATTTATGACGCTCACGGCTGCTGCCGTTTATGCAAGCGGAGGATCAGCAAGCGGAGGATCGACAAGCCCGGCTACCGGACCGGTATCAATGGATTACTGGCTGCCGATTCATCCCAATGCTGTCCAATTTATCCAGACTTATGCCCAGAATGAAGCATACGCGGAAGCCTGCAGACGGCTTAATATGAAGATTAATTTTATCCACCCGGCGCAGGGCGGCGAACAGGAATCCTTTAACCTTATGATGGCTTCCGGTGATTTGCCGGACATGATCCAGGGCGCGGCCCGCTACTCCGGCGGCGTAATGAAAGGTGTGCAGGACGGTGTTTACATTGAACTGAGCAAAGTACTGCAAAAGGGAGCGCCCGCGTATTACGGCCTAATAAACTCCTCTGCCGATATGCGCAGGGAATTTTACGATGAATCCGGTGAAATCGGAGCTTTCTATACTGTACTCCCCTACCCGCCGGAACCTGTCTGGATGAGGGCGATAGTCCGCGATGACTGGCTCAAGGAATTCAATATGCAGCCCCCAAAAACCTGGGCCCAGTACGAAACGTTCCTGACAACTGTCCAGCAGAAAAAACCCGGCGCTGCCCCGCTTTATCTTCCGCTGTCAAGCCAGGCGCCTGCAGGTGTCCAGGCGATGTACGGCGGCTTTAATATTTTTCCGGGCTGGTTTGTTACAGACGGCAAAGTACGCCACGGAAACGCAGACCCTGTATTAAAAGATTATCTTACTTTATTGAACGACTGGTACAACAAGGGATTAATATCCAAAGACTTCCCGTCAGTAACCCAGCAGCAGGTATGGTCGTTGTTTGACACCGCGAAAGTCGGAATGTACTGGGACTCTGTCGATAATTCAGGATCGAGAACAAGGAATCTGGATTTTGCTATCCAAAGCTGCCCGCTTCCCAGACTCACAGAAGATACAAAACTCCACCTTACCCTAAATCCCAGCAGGAGGGGCGGCAACGAGACTGCCATTGTAGCAACCAGCAAGAACCAGGACGCTGCATTAAGATTCCTGGATTACGGCTACACCGCAGAAGGATCAATGCTGTTTAACTTCGGAATTGAAGGCAAGATGTACAACATGGTAAACGGAAAACCGGTTTATACCGACTATGTTTTGAACAATCCCCTTTACCAGACAGAAAACACCAACTATATCCTTAGAATCCACTTTGCTCCCAAATTGAGGGTAAGCGATCTGGAAGCGAATCCGTCGGTAGTAAAAAGCCCGGAGAGTGTTGCCTTTAGAAACCAATGGAGCAATGATCCCAACGAAGACGGCTCATACTTCCTGCCGGCCATTTCGCTGACCGCCGCAGAAAACACCCGCCGCGCCGAAATTATGGCAAACGTCAATACCTATACCGATGAAATGATAATGAAATTCATCATAGGCACAGAGCCATTGGCCAATTTTGACAAGTACATGGCGCAGCTTAACCAGTACGGTATGCCTGAAGCTCTGGCAATTACACAGGCAGCCTACGACAGGTATATGCAGAAGTAGTAAGTAGTAAGTAGAAATTAGAAAGTAGAAAGTAGGAATTAGAAGGAAGGCGGTATGTATAGCAAAAAACCTGTTAGTGATCCGCCTTCTTTCCGTTTCTCATTCTTAACTAATCGTTTTTCATTTTTAACTGTTCCCTGTTCATTTTTCTTTTTTCTCATTTCTCTTTTCTCATTTATCATTTTATCCGCCTGTCTATCCTACAAGGAGCCGGCCATGACCAGAAACCTAACTTACAAAAATCCATCTACCATAAACGGAATCGGGGATCCGTTTGTGCTGCGCGCCCAGGACGGCGCTTATTACTGTTATCCGACCGGAGGCGGTGGCAACGGATTCAGGGCGTGGAAGTCAACTGATTTTGTGGAATGGAAACCGCTGGGCATTGTATATGACAGTTTGCAGCCGGGATTTTGGGCTTCTTCAAAATTCTGGGCGCCGGAGGTTGTTTACTGGCAGGGCAAATACTACATGTACTACACCGGGAATTCGTTTGCAGATCAAAGCCTGCGGATTGGGCTGGCAATAAGCGAAAAACCGGAAGGCCCGTTTATCGAGGCGCTCAAACGGCCCCTCTTTGATTTTGGCTACAGCTGCATTGATGCGAATGTCTTAATAGACGATGACGGACAGAAGTATCTGTATTACTCCCGCGACTGCTCCGAGAACATAGTTAACGGAATTCACGAGAGCTGGATCTACGGAGTACGCCTGGCTGACAACATGCAGGAGCTTGAAGGCGATCCTGTTCTTTTGACAAAACCGGAGCAGGAATGGGAAAAACGTTCCGGCAATGAATACCGCTGGAACGAAGGCGCCCATGTTATAAAACATGACGGTAAATATTACCTTATATACTCCGGAAATTTTTACGGCGGAAAATTTTACAGTCTGGGCTACGCGGTCTCCGGCAGCCCGCTTGGCCCGTTTGTAAAATACAGCGAGAACCCAATCCTGGAAGTGATGCCGGAATGGACCCACATATCTGGACCCGGTCACAATTCCGTTTTTAAATCACCGGACGGAACAGAGCTCTGGGTTGCTTACCATACTCACATGGACGTTATAAAAGGCGGCGGCAACAGACAGATGGCCATTGACAAAATGGGCTTTAGACCGGACGGCACCATCTACATAAACGGCCCGTCCCTTTCACCCATGCCATTACCTTCCGGAACCGGGCCGCAGAAAAACCTTGCGCTAACGGCAAAGGTAACCGTCAGCTCCGGCAGCGAAAAAGCAGACGCGCTGACCGACGGCGAAATTGGATTTAACAGACGTTTTGGCCGTTACAACTGGATTGCCGGAGCACAGGACAAATCGCCGACCATAACGCTGGAATGGGAAAAACCGGTTGATGTATATTCGGTAATGGTTTACAGGGGCAGTCCGTACGAAGGAAATCCGTTTGAAGTCAGTGTTTCCGTTAACAAGCACAGCGCTGAAAAAATAACCTTCCCGGAAATCCCGGGAGCGGCCGCGGTACTCGACGGCGAAAAAGGCCGGGTTACTTCTGTTACAATAAAATTATCCGGCGGCGGCGAGTACAGGCTTTCTGAAATTGTAATCCTGGGAACTGCGGAGGAATAAAATTTTATAACCCAGATCCTGCAATACTCCCTAATACTCCAGAGCTGTCCTGAGCAGGGCGATAAAATGATCCTGGGGTATATACTCTGGTACGCTGTTGCCGGTGCCAAGGGCATAGCCGCCGCGGCCTTGCGAACGCTCCAGCATTTTTTTGCAGCGTGCTTTTATTTCTTCTTCGGAATGTTTGATAATAAAATCAACATCAATACCGCCAAGAATTCCGATCCTGCCCTGGTAGAGTTCATAGGCTTCTTCTACCGGCAATATTGCGTCTTCAAATGAATGTTTGCCGTCAAACTTCATGTAATCAATTACGTCATCCATGATATCGCGGGGGTAGCCGCAGGAATGCAGGAGCGCGGGAATTTTTTTGCTGTGGGCCAGGTCTACGTATTTTTTGTGCCAGGGGAAAACATACTTGCGCATGTCAGCCGGCGCCAAAAATGTCTGGGTTTTAAAGCCCCAGTCGTCATTTGACATCAAAAGGCCGACAGTGTCGTACTGCATCGCAATCTGGTAATACTTGAGCAGCAATTCACCGACTTTGTCAAAAATCGCCCTGGCAAGCTCCGGGTTGTCAAAGAGTATCAGGCAGAGGTTGTCATAACCGACCAGGGTAATTACATTTTCGAGTACTCCGCCGGGACCCATGCACATTAATTTCATTCCGTCGGGAAGGAATGGGCGGATCTTTTCCAGCCTGGAAAAATCAAAATTTGACGGATCCGGCCATTCATATTTGCTGAATGATTCCTCGTCTGTAATTACAAATCCGTCGTTGAGCGATATTGTGTTTTTTTCCTTATGCCTTCCTGACTTGAAACCAAAAGTACTCCCGTGGGTTGTCGCGTAATCATAGCCGGCCGCGTTATAGGCGTCCACAACCAGTTTAAGGTTTTCCAGCGGAGTATCAGTCTCAAGCCGGCGATCCGCCAGCCTTTCGTAGAGGGGTCTGTTCATAAAAAGCTCAAACAATGTAGGCCTGGACGGTTCCTGGTTACGCAGTACCTTATACAGATTCTCTATGTCAGGTTTGCGGCTATGCAGTTTCATAATTACTCCTATTTACCCGTTATATCATGCATAATTTTTAATGTCGCCTCTGCGCAGCGATCCCAGGAAAAAGCCTGGGCCCTTTCCAGTCCCAAACCGCGGCATTCACGGTAAAATTCACGGTTGGTGATCATGGTAACCATGCGGTCGGCCATATCTTCGCAATTTTTTGGATCAAAATACAGGGCCGCGTGTTCGGCGGTCTCCGGAAGCGAACCGGCCCTTGCGCAGACAACCGGAACGCCGCTTGCCATTGCTTCCAGAACACCGGTGCCAAAGCCTTCGTACATGGAAGGTATCACGGCAAGATCGGCGCCTGCGTAAAGTTCGGGCAGGCTGGTCGACGGGAAATGGCCGGTAAAAAAAATGTCATTGCGGTATTTGCTGGCCTGGGCAGCTTCGTGTACTTTGTCGGCGCCGTTTGAATCCGCGCCGGCAAGCACCAGACGGTGCGGATAATTGGTCCTTTCCTTAAAAATGCCAAACGCTTCAATTAAACGGACATGGTTTTTTAAAGGGTGCTCAAGCCTGGAGGCATACAGCATATAAGGCCTCCTGAAGCTAAATGGCTGGATTAATAAAACGCTTTCTTCGTTTCTGGGCCTGGGATAAAAGGCAGTCAGGTCAATACCGTTGGGCACTACATCGATCCTGGATTCCTTGACTCCCGCAAGATCCACGAGCTCCTGTTTTACCCACCCGCTTACGGCAATTATCCGGTCAAGCCGGCGCAAAGCGTTGGGCAGCAAGAAACGTACAAGGGCGGCGATCCTGTCGGTTTTGGAAGCGTTCCACCATGGAGCCATGTCATGCACAACCCCGACAGAAAGACACGGAGATTTGTACGGCAAGCTCTTGTGGGCCGCCGGGAAAAAGCAGGCGTCCCAGTCCCTGCTTTGGGCGAATTTGGGATACCTGGCAATATGCCACAGATGATTGGCGGTTTTGCCGTTTATGGAACATCTTGCAATAAACTCCAGATCCGGAGCCGCCTCGCTGTAGGCGAATTGATCAAAATCCCAGCCAAATAATTCAGCGTTGACTTCTGACGGGGGGATGCGTTTTAAAAGCTGGGTCAGATATACCCCGACAGCAGATTTACCGCCGTCGCAGGCAAATGTATCTATCCCTATTTTCATTTGCCTTAAGCCGCTACTTTATTTCGGTTGACTTGAATTGGGGAAGCCAGGCTTTGTTCTGGTTAAACATTTTTTGGGTCATTTCCTTAATCTCCTTAAGTCCCAGAACTGCCGATGTCAAAGGATCAAACGCGATGGCCTGGTAAATTTTCTTCGCGTCTCCCGACAATGAACCTTCGACCGTCAGCTCCTCGCTGATGGCGCTTGTATGAACCAGGGCCGCAATCTGATCCGGCAGACGACCGACCTTTACGGCTTCCAGTCCGTGCAGTGTTGCGAATACGGGAACTTCCACACAGCAGGACTGCGGAAGGTTATCGATTAGGCCATGGTTAAGCACATTGCCGTTGAATTTAAAGAACGTATGATCGCCAAAAATGGCGTTAAAAATATATGCGGCATATTCGGCGCCGCGCTGCAGATCAACGGAAGGCTCGTTAAGCCATTTTTCTATATCCTGTTTCCAGTCGTCCTTGCGCTTCTGATACTGCTTGAGAATATACGCGTGAACACCGGGATTCCAGCCTGTGCTATGGGTGCAGTATTTTTCGATTAAATCGGGGCGTTTGCGGAACCAGCTGTTGTACTCCGAATTATGGCCGGAAGATTCGGTAGGGTAATAATCAAGCAGCATGAACATTTCGTTGCGGACAATTTCTTCATTATAAATATCCGGATTCTCCATGGCTTTATGGATCAGCGGATAGGCGTCTTTTCCTTTCCAGCGGTAATCAAGATAGAAAGCCTGGTGGTTAACGCCGGCGCAGGTATAGGAAATCTCATCTTCTTTTGCGCCAATCCAGCGGGCCAGCATTTCCGCGGTGCCCTGGACACTGTGGCAGAGCCCGGAGATTGTAAGTTTGGGAAACATGGTCTGCATACCGCGGCAGAGCATGGCCATGGGATTGGTATAATTTAAAAAAACGGCGCCGGGACAGTATTTTTCTATATCATTGCAGATATCAAGCATTACAGGCAGGGTACGCAGCGCCCTGAAAATTCCTGAAGGTCCGCGGGTGTCGCCTACGTTTATATCAACCCCGTATACTTTGGGAATCTCAATGTCGTATTTCCAGACATCGACATCACCGTTCAATATGGTACATATTACTCCGTCAGCGCCTTCCAGCGCTTCTTTTCGGTTTTTGGTAGATATGATTTTTGTCCCGTATTTCCCGGCTTTTACGATTTTTTCCACTGCCCTGGTAATGTAGGTCAGCCGTTCATCATCTATATCCATAAGGGCAATTGTCGAATCGGTGAATGCGCCGAAAGATAATATATCCCTGACCAGTTTCCGGGTAAATCCAAAACTCCCGGCGCCGATAAATGCAAATTTTGCCATATTCACCCTCACTTTTACGCGATTGGCCTGCCGCGCACTGTTATATAATAACACCAAACAGAAAAAAAAACATCCTGTTTATCAAAAGGCCAGAAGCCGCATGTATGTATTGCAACACAAGGAGTGGGGTGATATAATAAAAACTACACTACATATATGGCTCTATATATGTGGTAGTTTTGGTATAAATTTAATAAAAAGGGCATGGATATAGCGTGCGTTGTCCCCATTGCGGCAATTCGGACGATAAAGTGATTGAATCCCGGACCCTTGCGGCCGGAGATGCGATCAGACGCCGCAGGGAATGCATCGGCTGCGGCTACCGTTTTACCAGTTACGAGCGGATCGAAGATAAACAATTCATGGTAATTAAACGGGACGGCCGGCGCGAACCTTTTGACAGGAGCAAAATCGAACGGGGCGTGCAGCGGGCCGTGGAAAAAAGGCCTGTTTCCCAAATGGGCATAGAAAGCCTTATCAACGAAATTGAAGACGAGGCTGCCATAATGGGCAAGGAGGGCCACGAAATACGGGCCGGCATAATCGGTGATTTGGTACTGGAAAAGCTAAAAACCCTGGACAAAGTCGCTTATATCCGGTTTGCTTCGGTTTACCGCCATTTTGAGGATTTGGATGAATTTGTAAGTGAAATTCAGAAGATGGAAGGGACAAATAAAACAAACATTAAATAATCTATTTAACTTATACCTTGAGGAAATGATTTTACCGCGGCATGAGGGGCCTTTTTAAAAGGAATTCGCGGACATCACAAAAAATAAGGAGGAATTAACGCTGATTTAACCGCAATCTGAATTTTGGGCAATCTTGACACCGGTTGATTTACATCGGATTATTAAATCCGGGATCATTAATATGTCAGATATAAATGTAATTTCTGAATTCCTCAGCCTTGCCCGCGGTTATGTTGGCTCCGGCTATTTGCAGGATACGCAAACGTCTTCTTTGCCGCTGGCATATACTGTGGAAGAAGCGGATTATGTTCCGGTATTGATACTGGCGGATAATCTTAACCGCGGGGAAGAACAACTGCTGGACAAGATGCTTGCTTCTGCGGGCCTGTACAGGGATAAAAACTGCATGATCCTCGAAGCACCCGGCGATTCCGGTATGGCGGAGACGATCGCGCCGCAGGAACCAGCGGTCATTTTATGCCTGGGGAAAAATAACGCCGGGCTAATACCGGCGCAGGCACAGGATTACATTCCGGTCTTTACGATTTCCAGCCCGCGGGAACTGCTGGAAAATGAATCCCTTAAACGCGGAGCTTTTGATACATTAAAAATCCTGATGGCCGCACTGGCTGCTGTTGATCCGGATTACGCAGCAGATGCCAAAGACCTGCTTAAAAAATATTCGGCCGCAGATCCTGAATTTGCAGCAAAAGTCCGGGAGTACATTTGACTTCCGAATATCTTGATCTTGTTTTTGATATACCGTCTCCGCAGACTTTTACCTACCGCCGGGATGACAAACAGGAAGCAATACCGGGGAAACGGGCCATGGTTCCGTTTGGTTCCAGGGAATGTCTTGGCTACATTACAGGTTTCCGTGACAGCCTCCCCGCCGGTATAAATGATGAATCCGTAAAAAATATACGCAGGGTTGTGGACACCGAGCCGGTTTTTGGCAAAGCCGAACTTAACCTGGCCGCCTGGGTCGCAGGATATTATTTTTGCGGCATCGGCCAGGCCCTTGCAGCCATGATCCCTTCTGTAATGCGGAGCGGCAAACGGATGGGCGAAAACCCGGCAATCACCGGCGCCGATGAGATTACGGCGGAACAGCTTGACCTGTCGCAGGAGCAGCAAAAAGCGATTGCCGCGATTACGCAAACCAAAGGCGAAACCGGGGCGTCCTCAACATATTATCTCTACGGAATTACAGGTTCCGGCAAAACTGAAGTTTTTTTGCGGACCGCGGAATTCATGCTGAGCAGCGGGAAATCTGTAATTTACCTGGTTCCCGAAATTTCACTTACCCACCAGACAGCGCAGGCAGTCGGAAAACGATTCGGCAGGGCGGCGGCAACCATACATTCGGGAATGAGTCCGGCAAACCGGCTTACCGAATGGATGAGGATCCGGTCGGGGCAGGCGCGCATTGTTGTGGGGCCGCGTTCGGCGGTTTTTGCGCCGGTACAGAACCTGGGGCTCATTGTAATGGATGAGGAGCAGGACGGATCGTATAAAAGCGGCAATACACCGCGTTACCACGCAAGACAGGTAGCAATGCGGCGCTGTTCCGCGGAAGGCGCGGTGCTGGTAATGGGCTCGGCCACTCCGTCCGCGGAGGCCTGGAAACTGATGAAGGACAAAGCCATACGCAGGCTTGACCTGACCCAAAGACTTTCCGGGGGAGCGATACCGCAGATAATTCCGGTGAGCCTGGAAAATACCGAAGGCTGTCTTTCGGTTCAGCTTAAGGAAGAAATACGGCTCACGGCCAGAATGAAGCGCCAGACTATCCTTTTTTTAAACCGCCGCGGTTTCGCATATTTTTACAGGTGCCCCAACTGCGGTTTTGAACTTACCTGCAAACGCTGTTCGGTATCACTGACCTGGCACAAAAGCAGGAACAGGGCTGTCTGCCATTACTGCGGCTACCAGACTGAACCTCCGCAGGCCTGTCCCAAATGCGGTTCACTGGAAGCGGGCTTTAGGGGATTCGGCACGGAGATGATCGAAGAAGAACTTAGGCGGAATTTTCCCGACCTTAAAATACAGCGGTTAGACGCGGATACAACAACCAAAAAAGGAATATTAAAAAATACCCTGGAACAATTCCGTTCCGGCGAAATTGACATTCTCCTTGGAACACAGATGGTCGCCAAGGGGTTAAATTTCCCCGGAGTCCGTCTTGTGGGCGTAGTGTTCGCGGACACCGGTCTGCACCTGCCGGACTTCCGCGCGGCCGAAAGAACTTTTTCGCTGGTAGTCCAGGTTGCCGGCCGATGCGGCCGCTATTTCCCGGACGGCAGGGTAATCGTTCAGACTTTGCGTCCAAAAGATCCGGCCATAGAAAAATCCTGCAGCCTTGATATAAACGGATTCTACGATGCCGAACTGCGCCAGCGCGAACTACTTTCTTTCCCGCCCTATTCCAGATTAATCCGGTTTACCCTGCGCTCCAGGGACGCTTCGCGCGCCGACAGGGCCGCGGCCAGACTTGGCTCAATTGCCCTGCCGCTGCTGCCGGCCGGTTCGGACGCTCTGGGACCCGCCGAATGTCCGCTGGGAATTATCAACGGCAGCCACAGACGGCAGCTCATACTGCGGGGAGCTGCAATCGGGCCGCTGCATTCGGCGGCCGGACAAATCCTGGAAAAATACGAAAAAGGAAAAGACAGCAAGGTTTATCTTGAAACAGACGTGGACCCGGTATCGCTGCTTTAATTATTTTCGCTGTTAATACTTTTATTTCTGTAGACCAGATCCGGCCTGGTAATGTAGCCGGAGTGCTCCCAAAAACCATTGCCGTTTTTGTTATTGGTATAAACAACAAGGGCCAGTTTATTGATGCCTTCTTTCTTCATGGCCTGTTCCACAGCTTTTGTCAAATCGCCGCCTATCCCTTTGCCGCGGTATTCTTCTTTAACAACGGCATGGTAAATATACCCCCTGCGGCCGTCATGTCCGGACAAAATTACTCCGGCAACTTCTGTACCGGCAGCCTCCGCTATTTTCGAGACCTCCGCTGATTTCGAGACCTCCGCCAAAAAACAGGTATTGGGATTACGCTCCAGGAATTTTTTAATACCGGCTTCTGAATCATCCAGGCTTCTAATCCCCATTCCCGCGGTTGCTGTCCATAAACCAAAAACCTTATGGTAATCGCCCGGCAGCAAAATTCTGATATTAATTTTAGTTTCCATCCCCACTCCCCACTCCCCACTCCCTACTCCCCACTCCCATTTTCTTAACCAGTCTTTCCCTGCGCTTTTCGAGTTCATTTTTTAAACTTTCTTTTAATCCGTCCCGGGCCAGCGCCGTATCTGTATAAACAAGGGCATTTTTTAAATCCCGCAGTGACCATTCGGCGTTTTTCGCAAGGGCGCAAAGGGCGGATGCTTTGAGATCGGCCGGCGCGTCTGCACCGACAGAAGCGAGTTTTTCCAGCAATGATGCGCCCCTGTCTCTGTTCCGTGCAGACTTTAGCAGATCCAGTCCGTGCACGTAAAGAGCCCGGGGAGCAAGCCGCCGAGACGCTTCATCCATAAGCATTACGGAAGTTTCTTTTTCGGCTTCACCATATACCGCTCCCCTAAAAATTATCGAGTCTCTCCACAGCAGGGCCAAAGCTTCCAGATCGTATTTGTTATAATCCAGTGTTTTTATGGGTTCTGACGTGATATTGGCAAGAAGCAGCAGAATGGAAGCAAGGCCTGTAATATCGCGGATATTATGATCGCAGACACCGGTTAAATTTTTTGTAACTCCTGTTTTTAAAAAATCAAACCAAATATCCGGGGCAAGCGCGCCGGGAATATCGCCGGATCGGTCAAGGCCAAGGATCGCGGTTTCGATGGTAGCCTGGGAACAGTCGGGAAGTATATGTTTCCAAAGCCTCCTGGAAGGATGTAAAAGATCGGCATGAAAATAATCCGGACAGGCAATGGCGTTCATAAGGAAACGGTTTTTTAAAATTTGGGAATCAAATGTTTTGCCGTTGTAACTTACGGCCATGGCCGGAGCGCCGCTGTTCCCGGACCTTAAAAGTTCGGCTTTTACTGCTTCCAGAAAATCACCCTCGCCCGGATAGTCCAGCAGGAGGTATTGGTCTGTAACAAGGCAGTCAGGACGAAAGCGGCCGAACGAACAGATAAAAGCCAAGGTTCCTGCGCCTCCGGACAGGCCTGTAGTTTCCAAATCAAAAAATACAAGATCGGCCGGGTCAGGGACTACCCCGTATTTTAGAAAATCACGGATTAAAATTTTCATGGCCTGCGGAAATTTTTGCGGTACATCAAAAGGTAAACTTGTTTTAACTTTACGTTTTAGAACCAGATAACCGGCGTTAATCCATTCCGAATCCGGATAAAGGCCTGTTTTGGCCGCAAAGAATAGGCTGACACCCGCAGGGCCGGCGACTGCCGTTTGGTTGACGGCTGGCGTTGGGTCAGCGGCGGCAGCATTGAGGTCAGCGGCGGCGTCTTTTTTTAATTCCCGGATCCGCTTTAGCCGGTTCTTTAAATTTGACGGCATATCAGGCCCGGCCGGTCAAAGGTTTAACGGTAAATGTCATTCGCTGAATCGGAGACGGGCCGTTTGCCGCGATTGCTGCCCTGTGCGCCCTTGTCGGATAACCCTTGTGTTTCTCATAACCGTATTCGGGATAAAGAATAGAATAAATTTCCATTAAACGATCCCTGGCGGTTTTTGCCAGAATGGAGGCGGCCATTACTTCCGGAACCTCATTGTCGGCTTTGACCAATGCCCTGCACGGTGCAGGAATGTCCGGCACATAAAGGCCGTCCACGATGGCTTCGATGCTGCAAACATTTCCCGGCAGGCTGCGCAAAGGTTGTAAAAGAAGCGCAGGATGTTCGGAATTAAAAAAAACATCAAGCATGGAGAGGAAGGCGCGCTTCATGGCAAGAAGGCTGCTCTGTAAAATGTTGATTTGATCGATTTCTGCGGCTGACGCCCAGCCGATTCCCCATGCGGGCGAATGCGCAATAATAAGTTTTTTGGCTTTTTGCCTGGATGCGGGGCTTAATTTTTTGGAATCTCCAAGACAGTCAACGGGAAAATCAGGCGGCAGTATTACCGCGGCAGCACAAACCGGACCGGCCAGAGGTCCGCGGCCGGCTTCATCAATTCCGCAGATCATAGATACTGAACATTTGCACATCCCGGGTTGTTGATTTGCCGGATTTTTTATTTGCCGGCGCCGTTAATAACCTGTAAAATTTCGCGCAGCTGGGGATCCTGGCTGTAATAATGTTTTTCCAGTTCTTCTTCGCTAAGGCCGACAAGCTCATGGCTAAGATAGTGGATCCAGATGTCTTCATCTTTTACAGAGAGATCATGTTTGCGGCACCAGTAATCCGGCTGAATGGGAAGCTGCTCGGCCTTGTTGTAAAAATACTTGTAATCGTGAACAGCTACTTTTAGATCTTTTCTGGGTATTCCTTTTTCCATGATCATTACGGCGAGATGGTTGATGGTCTTGCCCGAATCAAAAATATCATCGACCAGAAGAACCTTATCCCCAACCCGCAGCGATTCCGGAGAATAGGTCCAGCCTTCAACCTTGACTTCATCGGATTCCCTTATCCCGGTATAACTGCGCGCAACCATGGCCGCGTAATAAACCGGTCTTAAACGGCGCTGGACAATCTTGAAATATTCGCTGATCACATTTCCCAGATAAGCTCCGCCCCGCAGTGAAACATAAATCACATCCGGAATAAAACCATCATGGTAAATCCTGTGGGCAAGTTTTAACGCGTTATTCCTTACTAAATCGTACGGAAGAAATTCCTTTTTCATGGTACTTAAATAATAATGTTACATGTAATTTTATTCTAGTATTTTGGATTTTTATAATTTGGAATTTTTCCCGGGTCTAAAAAATCCGAATAAACTGCCCACAAAACCGCCGACTATATGGGCAAACTCGGATACATTGTTGTTTGCAAAGGAATTGTAAAATTCGCGCCCCAGGTACAATACAAGAATAAGGATAAAAGTCAGCGGAATTTCACCCCGGTTAAAATTTGTAAAGGAAACCAGAAGTATCATCATGAACAGGACACCGCTGGCCCCCAGCAGACCGGTGGAGAAAAAAATTACATTGAGAACGCCGGTTACCAGCGCGGTAACAAAGATCATAAAAAGAAGGGTAAGGGAGCCGTAGTATTCTTCGAGAATCGGCCCTATAAGCAGTATCGTGGTAAAATTCCCAAGCAGGTGATCCCAGTTGCTGTGGCCCAGTACATGGGTGACAAGGGTTACCCAGCTCCGGATTTGGCCGGGAGAAAAACTCCCCTTGCCCGGAACCCGGAACCAGTTAATTGTAAGCGAAGGCATAATTGTGACAGACAAGACCCAGACCGCGGCGCTTAAAAAAGCGAAAGTCAGGACGGTGGGCGCGTTATATTTAAGCCTCATTAATTATTTCCAGCTCAACAGGGCAGTGATCTGAGCCCATTACCTCCGGCCGGATTACAGAAGATTTTACCCTTGGCATAAACGCGGGGTCTACGCAGTGATAATCAATTCTCCACCCTACATTTCTTTCCCTTGCTTTGAGGCGGTATGACCACCAGCTATAATGATCTTTTTGGCCGGGATGAAAATGGCGGAAAGTATCGACAAAACCGGCGCCCGTAAAACTGTCCATCCAGGCCCTTTCTTCCGGCAGGTAACCGGCGTTTTCTTCGTTTTCCTTGGGCCTGGCGAGATCAATCGGAGTATGCGCGATATTATAATCTCCGCAAAGTATAAAATGTTTTTTTTCCTTGACCATTTTTTTGCAAAATTTGAGCACCGCGGCGCAAAAGGCCAGTTTATAATCCAGACGTTTCCCGCCGTCCTGGGAATTGGGGAAATACGCCGAAATTACCGAATAATCGCCGTAATCGGCTTTTAAAAAACGGCCTTCGCTGTCAAATTCATCCAGACCCATGGGTTCAACCGATACCGGCTCAATTCTGCTGTAAATGGCGACTCCGGAGTAGCCGGGCCTTTTGGCGCTGGCCCAATACGCAAAGTACGGCTTCCCGTTTTTGTCTTTTATTTCCCTGAGCCCGGCAGAAAGCTGCTCCGGCCTGGCCTTGGTTTCCTGGACACAGACAATATCGGCCGATTCATCTTCCATCCATTTTATAAAACCGTTCTTTTCGCCGGCCCTTATGCCGTTAACGTTCCACGAAAGTATCCGCATAAACATCAGTGTATCCCAAAATAACTTTACTTGACTAGTTTAAAGATATATAATCTTATTAACAATAAATATGGCAATGAAAACCAGGCTGGACAACAGGACATTGTCCAAAAAGCAGGAAAGACTTGAAGAACCGGGGGATTATACGGTAGTCCTGCTTAATGATGATTATACAACCAGGGATTTTGTAGTGGAAATACTCAAGTTGATTTTCCACAAGGACCAGGAAGAGGCGACGCGCATTATGCTTAATGTCCACCGCAAGGGCCGGGGTTCGGTAGGAATTTATACCCTGGACATTGCGGTCACAAAAGTAAGCCAGGTTCATGACCTTGCCCAAAAAAACGAGTATCCGCTGCGCTGTGTTGTGGAAAAAATCTAACTTGTGCAGTTCGATTAACTTGTGCGGCCAGCCGGCCGCACCAAGCAGGAGTTATCAGGAAACTGCGTTTCCTGTTCGATTAACTTGTGCGGCCAGCCGGCCGCACCAAGCAGGAGTTATCAGGAAACTGC
>WQZG01000085.1 GCA_009780855.1 Treponema sp. | reverse complement strand
TTTCCATTCTCAATATCGCTGAGAAAATTTATTGAGATATCCAATTTTTCGGCAAGCTGGGCCTGTGTCCACTTGCGATACTCCCTGTACCGTCTGATGTTGATCCGCACTATGGTTCTCAGCTCTTGCTCGGTCATTTATCATTCCTTTAGAGAAATTTTTATTATATATATGGCATGATAAACTTGACCAACAGCGGATAGTGTGATAAATTTTTCACTGGTTGTATAATTTGTTAAAAATCTTATATGAAAACAAAAAGTAACCTAAATGGGGATGTATTTCATAAGAAATACAATCAACTCATCCATCCTTTTATCCACAGCAATGACCTTAATGACATCTATGTGAGTGGTTATCACGAGGATAACGGCAAAAATACAGCCTGCTACTGGTTGAACGGAACAAGAACAGACCTTGACGTTCCTGCCGGAACTACTGGATCTGTTGCCGCTTGTATCACTGTTCAGGGCGATACTGTTTGTATTGCTGGTGCTTATGCTGTTGACGATAAACTCAGAGCCTGTTACTGGTTAAATGGAACCAGAATAGACCTTAACGTTCCTGCTGGAACTGTTTTTGCGGGAATTACCTGTTCTTTGCCCTCCGGCATAACAATTCAGGGTAAAAACATCTACATATCCGGTGCTTATACCGACAGCAAGAAATTCACAGCTTGTTACTGGATAAACGGAACGAGAACAGACCTTGACGGAGCTTTTGCATCCGGTATAACTGTTCAGGGCAATGATGTTTATGTATCTGGTATAAATGCCATTGGCGATAAATTCTCAGCCTGTTATTGGCTGAACGGAACCAAAGCAGACCTTAATATTCCCGCAGGAGCTGATATTGACTTCGTTTCCGGCATTGCGGTTCACGAAAACAACATCTATATAGCCGGTACCTATGATATTGGCGGCACATTCAAAGCCTGCTATTGGTCGAATGGAACAAGAATAGAGCTTGGCGGAGCTCTTAGTACTGGTATCACTGTTCAGGACAAAAATATCCTGGTAGCCGGCAGATATGCCAGCGGCCACAAATTCACAGCCTGCTACTGGATAAACGGAACAAGAACAGACCTTGCTATTCCTGAACATTATAACTCCCAGGATCTATTCGACATAGGCGGTATCATTGTTCAGGAAAATAAAACCTATGTGGTCGGTACTTATACCGCTAATAACAAATTCAAAGCCGGCTACTGGTTAAACGGAACAAGAATAAATTTAGACGTTAATTTGCTAATAAGTTCCACTCAAGCATTCGGAATGGCAGTAGTAGCAAAATAAAGCGCTGGAATATCGCGAAGTGATTCTTACAGCCAATGAAAAGCATTATGGTTTTATCCCCAATATTCAGGTAAATAAATTCAGGTCAAAGTGAAGTAATTGATTTTATACCGGGGAATCAACAAACCCTGCCGAAAAACGGACTGGGTATGGTTGTTCTTTAGTTGATAATTTGTCAAGTAGATGATATAATGAAATCTGTGATAAAAAGAAAACCAAATTTATCGAACTATTTATTCTGGGACACCAATACGCGTAAGTTGGATTATGAAAGCCGCGCGTCGTTTATTCTGGAACGGGTGTTTACAATGGGAATGCAGAAGGACGAATGGGAAGTAAACGAGTACTACGGAAAAGAATGTATCAGGAAAGAAGTGATAAAGTGCAAATCACTTGACAAAAAAACCCTGAATTACCTAAGCATTTTTTACGGAATACCCAGGAAGGAATTCGCATGTTACAGGAAGGATGTGTTTCAAAAAGGCTTTTAACACTGACCCGAAAGCTGCTGGGGGAAGCGGCTTTTAAAAATTATTTTCTTGTGGGAAAAACGGCACTGGCCTTGCAGATAGGTCATAGAAAATCGGACGATATTGATTTGTTTACCCAAAAGGAATTACGGATACCTGAAATAACCAAATATTTGAAACAATATCACAGCGGAAGTTATCAGCTTCTTAATAGCCAAAAAATGATTTATCAGGTAATGATTGATGGAATAAAAGTTGATTTTGTACATCATCCCTTCGAGCTGGTTGAAGCTGTGTACCATGAAAGTCAAATAACCTATCTGGGAAAAAAAGATTTAGCCGCTATGAAACTTCATGCCATAGAAACCAGTGGAAACAGGGCAAAAGATTTTATTGATATATTTTTTTTTGCTCAAGGAAATGCCATTGGTAAAGATGTTTGAATACATAGGTTAAGCAAGAAAGTGTACACTTGCAGTGCTTACTTTCATGGAAAAACTGATACGATATAAAGAATGTTGAAAAATTCATCAGATCCTTTATTCAGGTTAGTAAATTCAGGCCAAAGTGAAGCATTTGTTTACATTTTTTACCGGATCAAGAGCCGCGGAACGCCGTCTACAAAACCAGATTATGGCAGGCGGTAAAATGCCCGGGTACAGGTTCTGTTAAAGGCGGGGTTTCTTTTTCACAGATTGCTGTTGCCCGTGAGCAGCGGCTGAAGAAACGGCATCCTTCTCCGGGATTGATGGGGCTTTGTACGCTGCCCGGCAGTTCTATTCTGCGGCGGCTGCTTTCTTCGTCAGGGTCGGGAATCGGAATACTTGAAAGCAGCGCCATCGTATACGGATGAAGCGGCTGCTGAAAGAGTTTCTCGGTTTCCGCAAGTTCCATAATTCGTCCCAGATACATTACGCAGATATGGTCCGAAATATAGCGCACCATCGAAAGATCGTGGGCTATAAACATATATGTTAGATTATGTTTTGTCTGCAGACTCTTGAGCAAATTTACGACCTGGGCCTGTATTGATACGTCCAAAGCAGATATCGGTTCATCCGCTATTATAAAATCGGGATTCACCGCAAGCGCCCTGGCTATGCCTATACGCTGCCGCTGGCCGCCGGAAAATTCGTGGGGATAACGGCCTGCATGCTCTTCATCAAGGCCAACGCTTAAAAGCAATTCCGCGACCATTCGGTTCCGTTCCCTGCTGTTGGCGGCCATGTGATGGTTGTCGATTCCTTCGGCGATTATATCGTTCACCTTCATGCGGGGATTGAGGCTTGTATACGGATCCTGAAAAATCATCTGCATTTGCCTGGACAATTGTTGGGTTGAAATTTTATCAATGTCCCCGTGGATGGAATTTCCCTTGAACATAATGCGGCCGCGGGTTGGTTTATAAAGGCCCACTACCGTTCTGCCAAGAGTTGACTTCCCGCAGCCTGACTCCCCTACCAGGCCGAATGTCTCGCCCCTGCGTATGGAAAAGCTGACGCCGTCCACAGCTTTAAGGATCCGTTTTTTCGATAATACAAAATAACGGGTTAAATCTTCGATTTGCAGAAGTATTTCGCCGGAACCGGCTTCGTCTGTAATGCCCATTATTCACCTGCCTTGTTCCGGGGATCATATAACCAGCATGCGGCGCTGTGGGTTTTCGAGAAATTTACAAAAGGCGGGGAATATTTCCCGCAAACTTCCATGCATTTGCCGCACCTGGCCGCGAAGGGACATCCCGGGAGAGGTTCCATCAAATCCGGCGGAGAACCAGGTATTGAACTAAGTTCCTGCCTGCCCGTATTTAAACGGGGAATGGAATCCATTAGAGCCCTTGTATAAGGATGGCGCATTTCATAAAAAATTTCCCTCAAAAGCCCCTGCTCAACAACTTTGCCGCCGTAAAGCACCACAAGGCGGTCGGCGATACTCGCGACTACTCCCAAATTATGGGTAATAATTACAATTGTAGTTTTTAGTTTTTGCTGAAGTTCCTTAAGCAGATCAACGATTTGCGCCTGTATGGTCACATCAAGGGCCGTTGTGGGTTCATCGGCAATCAAAATCTTTGGATCACAGGAAAGGGCCATTGCTATCATTACGCGCTGGCGCATTCCGCCGCTGAACTGGTGCGGAAACTGCCGGTACCTTTCCTTTGGGTTTGGTATACCTACCATATCCAGCAGTTCAATGACCCTGCTGCGGCGCTGTCCTGCGTCCATATTCTTACGGTACAGCTTAAGCATTTCCGCAATCTGGTCTCCTATGTTCATTGTAGGATTAAGGCTTGTAAGAGGGTCCTGGAAAATCATGGAGATTTCCTGCCCGCGGATTTTACGCAGTTCCCTTTCAGGAATATTGGCGATCTCGCGGCCCTCAAATAAAATACTTCCGCTGTCGATTCTGCCTGTTGACGGCAAAAGACCCATTATCGATTTAAATGTGATCGATTTTCCGCAGCCGGATTCACCGACTACAGCCAGAGCCTCGCCCCGGCGCAGCGAAAAACTCACACCCCGCACCGCGTGTACAATGCCGTTATCAGTATGGATATTTACTTCCAGGCCGCTGATCTTTAACAGTTCCGGGTTTTCCGGCGTTTTTTCTTCCATGCCGGTTTTCCTACTGTCTCATACGCGGATCAAAGGCATCGCGGAGCCCGTCACCAAGGATACAAAAACCAATCATGATCAGAACGATGACTATTGAAGGGAATATTAATAAATTTGGCGAAGTTCGCAGTGCCCCATAACCTACGTTGATTAAAACACCAAGCGAAGCTTTTGGTTCGGTTATACCCAGACCTATAAAACTTAAAAAAGCTTCTGAAAATATCGCCGCCGGGATGCTGAACATTGTCTGAATAACAATAACACTGATTGTGTTTGGCACCAGATGGCGCAGTATTATTTTATGCGTCGGCGTACCTAAAAGACGGGCCGCAAGCACAAACTCCTGTGTTTTAAGCCTTAGGATACTTGCCCTTACAAGACGCGCCATGTTAACCCAGCCGGTTACCGACAGCGCAATAATTATTGTCCAAATTCCGGGAGTCAGAACTACCATCATTAATATCAAAATTACGAGCGAGGGGATGCCGACCAAAAGTTCAATAATCCGCTGCATTACATTGTCCACATTCCCGCCGAATACCGCGGAAACCGAACCGTAAGTTACTCCTATAAAAAGATTGATAAACGCGGCGGAAAATCCAATAAGCAGGGAAATTCTTGTACCGTACCAGAGCCTGGCCCAAAGATCCCGGCCAAAAATATCGGTTCCAAGAATATGGGCGCTGCCCGGCGGCATCAGCCTTGCAGTATAATCAGTATCGAAATAGGTAAAATGTGTAAAAAACGGTCCAAAAACTGCCAATAAAGTTATAATGACAAGAACCGCGCAGCCTCCGACAGCCGCTTTATTTTTTCGAAGTCTAATCCATCCGTCGTAAAACGCGCTGTGATGGATCCGGACTATATGTTCCCGGCGGGAAGACATCTCGGAACTGGGTTTAAAAAGCCCGGCGTCAATTACGGTATCGGCGTTAATTGCCGTATTATCGGTCTTTGATTCCATATATCATGCCCCCGAATTATCACCGGCCAGGCGAATCCTGGGGTCAATAAAACCGTAAGCTACATCAACAATGAACATAACCGTAATGTAAAACAGACTGAAGAAAATGGTCAGGCCCATTATTACCGGGTAATCGTTATTGCGCACCGAATCCGTAAAAAGGCTTCCGATACCCGGTATGGCGAATATACTCTCGACCGCCAGTGAGCCGGTCATCAGACCGACAATCAGGGGGCCGGAAATTGTGACAACAGGAATTATCGAATTGCGCAGGGTATGTTTCATCAACAGCCTTACCTGGCTTATGCCCTTGGAACGCGCGGTTATAATGTAGTCCTGGCTTAAAACATCAAGCATTTCGGTGCGGATAAACCTGGCTGAACTTGACAGGGGCGCGAAGCAGAGCGCGATGCTGGGCATAATCGAGCAGGCCCAGCTCTCCCAGAAAGCAATGGGCAGGATGCCCAGTTTTAAACCTATAAAATACTGAAGAAGTGCGGCTACAACAAAGTTTGGGACGCTTACACCCAGCACAGCCACTACCATTGTAATATTGTCAATGACGCCGTTGTGCCGCCACGCCGCGATTATTCCCAGTGACAGGCCAATCGCCAGACCAACAAGGATGGCCTGGCCCCCGATAAGGGCGCTGGGCGGTATACGCCTGGTAATGAGTTCGCTTACCTTCCTGTTATTATAGGTGAACGAAATGCCCAAATCACCGTGCAGCATTTTACCCATGTATTGCAGATACTGGGCTGATAACGGCTTATCCAAACCGTATTGAGCCATAACCGCCGCCTGTTGGGCGGCGGTGAGTTTAACAAACCGTTCCTGGTTAAACGGTGTGCCCGGCATCAGTTTCATTAATACAAACGTTACTGTGGCGATAAGCCACATGGTAAGAATAATGTAAACTATACGCTTGACAATGTACTTTCCCACGATTTTACTTTTTTATTTTCTTATTCGATGTAAGCCCACTTAAGATCGAGAGGCTGTCCGACCGGATGGTAAACGAGTCCCTTTACATTTGCCCTGTTGAGGCTGGTAAAACCCCTGTCGTAAATGCCGGTAACAACCATATCATCCTGAACGAGTTTCTTCTCTGCGTTGAGCATTATGGTAAGCCGTTTTGCGGAGTCCGGTTCAGCCTTGGCCGCCGTGATCATCGCATTGTAATCGCTGTTGTTGTAATTGCCGCGGTAACCGGTTCCGGCTGTCCACAGGTCGAGGTAGGTCATGGCGTCATCATAGTCGGCGCCCCAGGCGGAAATGGCCAGATCATAGGTGGGGTCGGTCTGCATAACGCTGTTCCTGGCGCTCTGAGTCGAGGGGCTAATCGCGACTTCAATTCCCAGGTTCTTGCGGAACTGATCCTGGATAAAGGTTGCCAGATCCCTTGTCATGCTGTCGTCCATGCAAAGCATGGTAAGCTGCGGCGCTTTTCCGCCAAGCTGCGCGACTCCGGCGTCCCAGTACTGCTTTGCTTTGGCTGCGTCAAATGCGGAAACATCGCCGTTCAATTGCCTAAAGGTCTTTTGCCCGTCGCCGCTGACACCCTGGCTTACTACGCCGCCGGCTGCTACGCTGCCGTTTGCGATAATTGTAGAAACAAGCAGATTTCTGTCAACCGCGAAAGAAAGCGCCTTGCGGATATTAAGGTTCATATCGGGGTTGGTTGAATTAAACTGTAAATAGTTGTTGCGGAAATCCGAATATGTGGTCAGTTCGGGGTTGTTTTTATAAGCCGGAATATTCTGGGCGTCCAGATTTACGCGGTCAATTTCGTGCGCTTCGTAAGCGTTAAGAGCCGCGCTTTGATCTTTGATGACATGGAATTCCACAGCGTCAAGTTTGACATTTGCGGCATCCCAGTAGTCCGGATTTTTTACCAGTTTTACACCGGTCGCAAGATCAAACTCTGTGATCATAAACGGCCCGCAATAAAGAATATCGGCCGCTGTATTGGCGTAAGCATCTCCCTTTGATTCAACAAATTTTTCGTTCAGCGGGAAATACATCGGCATGGTAGTAAGCAGGATAAAATAGGCTGTCGGGGCCTTAAGTGTAACCTGGAAAGTAAGATCGTCGGTAGCTTTGAGGCCCACCTGATCCGCGGTTACCTTGCCCTGCTGGTATTCCATGGCGTTCACTACATAGTCAGTTACTATGAATGCGTAACTGTTGTCCGGGTTCCCGGCCAATTTTAAGCATGAATACACAAAGTCTTTTGCAGTAAGCGGATCGCCGTTGCTCCACTTGAGGCCGCTGCGCAGATGAAACGTATAAACAAGGCCGTTCGCGGACATATCATAGCTTGTCGCCAGTCCCGGTATTGCCTGATTGTTCTGGTCTGTGCGGTAAAGGCCTTCGCTGATGTTTCCAAGGACTTCGAAAACATTTTGATCGGAACCTGTTAACTGGTTGAGCGACCTGTACTCGCGTTCCGTGTACAGAGAAATTTTATTTACCTTTGCCGCGGGAGCCGCTGCATTCGCGGTTGATTTTTTCTGGCACCCTGCTGCCAAAACCAGTGCTGCCATTAAAATCATAAAGATCGTTATCTTGATTTTACTCTTCTTCATTATATCCTCCTTTTGGAAATAATTTTAATCATCGTTAAATTTTTATAGCGATTAATTATTATAGCGATTAAGAAGAATATCACCATCACGCCTGTTCTGTTAAGACCCTCAAGCGCCGGGTTTTAATAAATTTTAAAATCATGTATTATTGTCACAGACAGAGGTAATTAAAAATGGATCAAAAAATTAAATTATCCGGCAGGACAATCACGGCCTTTATTATCTCTATAGTGCTTTGCTCCATAATTATCATTGTCCTGATTGCCCTCAATCCGGGCCTTCAATTCTGGTATCTCAATGCCGAAAACATCGCCCTTGCCGCAGCCGGTTTATTGCTGACTGTGTTCATTTCCATAATTGTACAGTTTGATGTTGAAATCAAACAAATGAAGGAATATTTCAAAAATATAGCGGTAAAGGATCCGCTTACGTCCGTATACAACCGGCGCTACATTGACGAAAATATCGACCGGCTTATCAAATCCATTTCGAGGGCCAACAGCATTCTTTCGTTAATGATGATCGATTTGGATTTTTTCAAAAAATACAACGAAAATTACGGCCACGAAAAAGGCGACAACTGTCTTAAAAATATCGCCAAGGTTCTTACATTGAGCCTCAAGCGGGATAACGATGTTATTGCCAGATACGGCGGAGAAGAATTCATAGTTATTCTGCCCTATACGGATGAAAAAGGCGCCAACATGATTGCCGAGAGGCTGCTTAAAAACATTAAGGACTTCAACATACCCCACGAAAAAAGCGAAGTCTCGGATCGAATGACCATATCAATCGGAATTGTTACGGGCGGCAGCAATTTTTCACTGACCGGCGATGATTACATAAACAAGGCCGGCGACGCGCTGCTGGTATCAAAACAAAACGGACGCGACAGGTATACCTTACTTAATATTTAATTTTATTATATTGTAGTTAAAATATTTTTTCTGTACCATGCCTCTGCAGCATGGGTAGGAGTGTTTATGGAAACCGCTTCAGAAAACGCGGCCCCCGTATCCGGGACCGTACCCGGGACTGACTTTATCAGTGAAATTATTAAAGAAGACTTGAGAACAGGAAGGGCAGACCATGTCCATACCCGGTTCCCGCCGGAACCCAACGGATGGCTGCATATCGGCCATTTCAAGGGCATTTTTATCAACTACGGCATGGCCGAAAAATTCGGAGGTAAATACAATCTCCGTTTTGACGATACCAATCCCGAGAAGGAAGACCAGTCATACGTAGACGCGCAGAAACGCGACATTAAATGGCTGGGATACGACTGGGAAGACCGGGAATTTTACGCTTCCGATTATTACGATTATCTTTACGATCTCGCGGTCAAACTTATTAAAAAAGGGAAGGCCTACGTTGATGATCTCAACGAGGATGAAATAAGCGAGTACCGCGGAACCGCAGTTGCTGACAAGAATAACATCACCAATACACCGCCGGGGCGGGACAGCCCCTGGCGCGGCCGCGGTATCGAAGAAAATCTTGATCTTTTTGCCCGCATGAAGGCCGGCGAATTCGCGGACGGTTCCAAAACCCTGCGCGCAAAAATCGATATGGCAAATCCCAATCTTATACTGCGCGACCCTGTAATGTACCGTATCCGCCGCGCCGCCCACTACCGCACCGGGAACGCCTGGTGTATTTACCCGATGTACGATTTTCAGCATCCCCTGTCCGACGCAAAGGAAGGTATAACCCATTCGATGTGTTCGCAGGAGTACGAAATCCACCGGCCGCTCTACGACTGGTTCATTAAAGAAGCCGAAGTATTCCCGAGCCGCCAGATAGAATACGCCAGGCTCAACATTACCAGGATGGTAATGAGCAAGCGCTGGCTCCTGCGTCTGGTTCAGGAAAAGTATGTCAGCGGCTGGGACGATCCCCGCATGCCCACGCTTGCGGGTCTGCGCCGCCGCGGGTATCCGGCGCAAGCGCTCAAAAGTTTTGTCTCCCAGGTCGGCATCGCAAAAACCGAGAGCATGGTTGACATAGCGTTCCTGGAATATTGCGTACGCGAGAACCTAAACAAAACAAGCAGCCGTGTAATGGCTGTACTTAAACCGCTAAAACTTATAATCGACAACTGGCCCGCAGGAACTGCTGAAGAAGTTGAGGCTGTCAATAATCCCGAAGATCCTGCAGCCGGGTCGCGCAAACTTGAGTTCTCCGGAGAGCTCTGGATCGAGCAGGAGGATTTTGAGGAAGTCCCGCCGCCCAAATACTTCCGTCTGTACCCGGGAAACGAAGTGCGCCTGCGTTACGGTTATATTGTCAAATGCGTTGGTTGCGACAAGGATGCCGCCGGGAATGTGACTGCTGTCCATTGCACCTATGACCCGCAGACCAGGGGCGGGAACACCCCGGATAACCGGAAGGTAAAAAGCACCATTCACTGGGTATCTGCCCTGCACGCGGTCCCGATCGAAGTCCGTATTTACGATTATCTTTTTACGGTTGACAGGCCCATGGACACCGAGCCCGGTCCTGACGGCAAACCAAAAGATTTTACCGATTACATCAATCCGGCGTCCCTTGAAAAAATTACCAATGCCTGGGCGGAGCCTTCGCTGGCTTTATCCAAAACCGGTGATCGTTTCCAGTTTGAGCGTTTGGGCTACTTTGTGCGCGACCCGGACAGCGGCGCTCCAGGCAGTACGGCCAATTCCGGCCGCGAAAAACCGCGCGCGGTTTTTAACAAGACTGTCGGACTGCGTGATACCTGGGCAAAGATCGCGACCAAAAAATAATTCAATCTCTCCATTTTTCCAGGGATTCCAGCATAAAGCTCCGGATATCAAGGCCGTAAACTTTTGTCAGTCTGGAATCCGACAGAACTGTTTCGCATGCGCCGTATGAAACCATAACGCCGCTGTCCATCAGTGCAGCTTTGTCCGCGAAACGGCGGCAGAGGTTTAAGTCGTGCAGCACCGCGATCACGGCGCGGTTGCTTTCTTTGGTCCAAACCGAAAGGTATTCCAGCAGCTCAATCTGGTTTTTTAAATCGAGATGGTTTGTCGGTTCATCAAGCAGTATAAGGTCGGGATCCTGAACCAGGGTGCGCGCCAAAAAAACCCGCTGAAGCTGGCCGCCGGATAATTCGCTTATGAGAGAGTCCCTGCATTCCCATAAATTTAGTTTGGCAAGGACAGTGCGGATTATCTGCCTGTCATCTGCAGTAAGGTTTTTGAGCATGGATGATGTATGGGAGTATCTGCCCAGGGCCGCGGTATCATACACCGTGTACGGGAAATAAATTCCCCCGTTCTGCGACAGCAGGGCAATTTTTTTCGCGAGGCTTTTTCTTGGAATTGCGCTGATTTCTGTCTGCTCAAAAAGAATTTTGCCGCGGCAGGGGAGGAGGCGGGCCAGGGTTTTTAACAGCGTTGTTTTTCCGCAGCCGTTGGGGCCTATGACCGCAAGAATTTCGGAACGCTTTACTTCTAAATTTATGTCTTTTACAACGTCAATTCCGTTATAGCCGCTGTAAAGATTTTGGACTTCAAGCATTATTGATTCAGGCATATCAGGCGCCTGCGCCGCTGCGGCGTTTGCCAAAGTAGACCCAGGCAAAAAAAGGTCCGCCAATAAGGGCAGTGACAGCCCCGACTGGAAGTTCGGAAGGGCTTACTATTGTGCGGGCAATCAGGTCGGTAACCACCATAAGGGAGCCGCCGATTATAAACGCCATAGGCAGACTGTAACAGTGCCGCGATCCGGTTATTCTGCGCGCCAGGTGCGGGGCGATAAGATCCACAAAACCTATTACGCCGCAAAGCGCTACACAGGCGCCGGTCATCGCAGCCGCGCACGCAAGCAGGGTGCGTCTTACCCTGACCGCGTTAACGCCCATGCTCTGCGCTTCTTCTTCGCCAAAACTCAAAATATCCATTTCCCTGGAATATAAAATTACCGCGGCGCAGCCTGCCGCCAGAAAGGGAAGCAGGAGCCCGGAGTAAGTCCAGTCCTTCATGGAAAAAGTTCCCATCTGCCAATACAGCAGGTTGCGCAGTTCCTCGCGGTTAAGGGCGGTAAGTGTGGTAAGTATCGCGTTTATAAAAAGGGAAAAAACCATTCCGAACAAAATTATCGTATTGTTGGACATTGATTTGTCCAGGCGCGAAGAAAAACCGATCACCATAAAAACAGTCAAAAGGCCGAAAAAAAATCCGGACAGCGGCAGGGTAAAGGCGCCTATAAACGGAAGGGCGAATCCGGTGAGCATTACAAGGCCGGCTCCAAGGGACGCGCCGGAGGAGACCCCGATTATAAAAGGGGAGGCGAGCGGATTTTTTAATACAGACTGAAAAACTCCGCCGCTTATGGCCAGCGCTCCGCCTGCCAAAAACGCCAGTATTGCACGCGGGAAACGCAGGTTCCAGACTATGGTTACAATCCGGCTCTCTGTCTTTGCGGGAAGCCCGAACAGCTTTTCCAGCAGTGTCCCGGCAGTGTCCTTAAGCGGGATGTTTGAGCTTCCAAGTGAAACGCCGGCCAGTAAAATCAAAAAAGCGGCGGCGCAGGCAATAATGAATTTAACGCGGAGTTTCATAATATAAAGGGTTAATAATCCCGGCCATCTGTCTGAGCGCCGGTAAAATATTCTGGGAAGGCCTGGATGCCGAGTCTGCGTTAATCGCGTAAACCTGGTTTTCTTTAACCGCTGTAATCCCTGTAAAGGCTGTGCGGCTTTTTATCTCCGCAACCGGATCTTCTCCCGGGTAAAGCATTGTAAAAATTATATCGGGATTCCTGTTGATAATTTCTTCCGGCCCCGGGCTGAACCAGCCTTTTTGATCTGCAAAAATATTTATGCCGCCGGCTATTTCTATCATCTCGTTGAGATAGGCGCCCTGTCCAAAAGTGACCATTGAAGGCGCGGCCGAGACTTCAAAATAAACTGATTTTTTTGCCGCAAGTTTTTCACCGGCCGCTTTTATCTGCGCGATTTTTTCGTTAATCGAAGCGGTCAGTTTTTCTCCCCGATCCGGTACACCCAATGTATTGGCTATAAAAAGAATGTCATCGCAGATACCGCCTATGCTGGTACTTGTGGGAATCTGGATCACTTTGATTCCCAGGTTTCCCAAAAGCCTAAAGGGATTGTCCGCGGCGCCGTAGCTGTTAATTTCGTTTACCAGAATCAAATCGGGATTAAGTCCGGCAATCGCCTCGGTATCCGGGTAAAAAAAATCGATCAGCGGAATTCCCTGCGGTATTCCCGCGATACCTTCAGAATACTTGTCGGTTGCGATTATCCTGTCTCCAAGACCCAGACCCGTGACGATCTCGGTATTGGAAGGCGCCGCAGAAATTATCCGGTTATATACGGCTGCGCTGCCTGTTACCGCAGTGTTACCTGTGATTGCAGCGCTGTCTGGTACCGGTGTATTGCCGCTGGCCGGACCGCGGCCGCAGCCGCCTATTAAAAAAACAACGGCGGCCGCGGAGATAAAAGTTGAAATATTAAAAATTCTACGGAAGCCGCAGTTCAAGGGTTAGTGCCTTCAATGTTAAAGTTAAGTCCAAGGGTAATATTTATCCCCGGCATTGGGTAATCTGAAAACGAAACGTAACTGGCGTTTAAGGCATTTGTAATTTTTCCAAAAACGCCGATGTTTTTATGTACCTTTTGATTATACGCGATATTAAGAAGAAAGACAGGATCCAATAAGGTTGTGTTCTGCGTGTCAGTGTAACGCGAACTCTCGAAACGGCCGGAAACCGTAACGGAGCCGGGGAGTTTATTCCTGGAAGTCAGCCATGGCAGCTCCAGCGACGCGGTTACAGTATGCAACGGCATGTACGGGATCTGTCTGCTGTCTGAAAACGGAAAACAACCGTCAGACAGAAACAGCCGGCTCGGCTGGAACATCCAGGAAAGGCTTAAAATGGGTTTTTCAAAAATTAATGCTGTGATCGGCAGGGTCAAATCTACGTTGTTGTCCCAGCCCAGGATTGCCGCTGCTCCGGAATTTTCCGGTCTCCATGTGGTTGTGTATGTCCAATGTATGGAATTTACGGTCAGTCCGACGTAAGTTACTGAACTCAACTTAAGCCAGTCACTTAAAGAAAAATCAACACCAAAGTCGGTGCCCCAGCCGTCTTCATTTATTAAATCCGGGTTTCCCTTAAAGTCCCCTTCGTCCCAGTAGAGATCGTCAAAATCCGGAAACTTGAAGCTGCGGTAGTAATTGTTTTTTAATGCAATACTGGTGTCTGCCGACGGTGACCCTGTCAAAGTCCAGCCCAGTTTGGGAATGGGTACAATATCGCGACCGTCGGTAATGCCTTTGACGGAGGCAACAAGAAGCAGATTTTTAAACAGAGTGAGCTCAGTTGTTAAATAAAGTCCGCCGCGGTTAGCGTAGTGTGTTCCCGTAGTTGTAGAATCAATTCCGATAAATCTATAATCCCCGCCTAACCTCATGGTTAATGCCGAGCCCGGGTACCAGCTCCAGCGGTTGATAAAGTTTATATCCTGCTCATTGTGGCCCGATGAATTAATTCCCAGCGAGACCGAAGGATCGTAGGCAAGCCTTTTCCAGTTATGACCCAGGCTTAGTTCCATCGAAAAATCATCGCTGAAGATCCTGGGCATATCCAGCATAAGGTTTTCCCTTGAGGAGATATCGTTTTGTTTGCCGTAGTTAGTCGCATATCCGGTAAACGGAATATTTTTATCGCCGTAGTAAAAAGATCCCGTCGCAATTAATTTTGAAAGACTATCAATATTCCACAGGAAAGATAAATTCGTTCCGGCATCCAGGATCTCATTGCCTTCCCTGCGGCGGGTAAAGCCGTCATAGTCCCTGAATAAAAAATGGTTTCCGGCGCGGTTCCCAAAGATGTTTAAGCCAAAGGAAAAAAGCCCGGTTGTATAGGAACCGGACAGATTGATATTTTGGGTATCCGCAAGATCCTGTAATTGGGGATTTCCTATACCTCCTCCGTATTTGTTATAAAACCCCGGTATATAGGAAGTGTTCGAGAGGCTTCCGCCCAGACTCCATCCGGGATTTTGTTTTTTAACCGTGATAATGTTGATAACGCCGCCAAGCGCGCCGGACACATTGTATTTGGTATCAGAGCCTCCCTGTATGATTTCAATCCTGTCTATCGAAAGGGGATCGATCGAGTAAAAATCAAAATCCCCCGATGACGCTGAATTTACCGGTACGCCGTCAACAAGGATCGCCACCCTTTTGGTATCAAAGCCGCGCAGATTAATTCCGGCGTTGTTTCCGTAGGGCCCGTAACGGGTTACATTAAGGCCCGCTGCTTCCTCCAGCAGTGACGGGACATCCGGGGCAGCGGTTTTTTGAATGGTTTTGCTGTCCACAGTTTCCATCTGCTGGGTCGTTTTTTCGGTCCCCACAATGGTCAGCCCCTCGCCTTCAACTACAATCCAATCATCTTCGCTGTCATTGTCATCCTCCGTATTGTCCGCTGTCTGGGCAGACAAAGGGAGGATAACAGCGAGGCATAAAAAAACAGCAATTGATTTAAACAGGTTTTTCATTACGGCTGCTTTTTATTAAGGTTGTTTTTCATAAACAGGATGAAACGAAAGATCTGCGTAATTACCCCTTTTGCCCCGGGTAAAATTTTTAACAGCCGCAGAAAGGGTTGCGGTATCAGCGCTCTGGTTTGCATCCGAGGCGTCCCAAGTATCATAAATTTCCACCGATACGCCCGGAATAAAATTCATGTAATAATATACGTGGAAAGGTCTTGCGGGGTCTCCGTAATACGGGAAATCCGTATATTTAATGATAATGACTCCGGAATTGGAATCAAAGTTGGACACGTACATGATGTCACCTTTTGTGTCTACCGCGTCGTATGTACCGGTAACTTCAAAAGTAACGGGATCATAAATATCACCGCCGTCCATATGGTAGGAAACAGTTCCCATGCCGGTTGTTTTTTCCATTAAATAATAATCGTAACTTGTGGTCCATTTTCCAATTAAGCCGTCGGGCAGGCTCCCGTAATAATTGCTGTCATCTTCCGGCTGCAGGTCATTGCTGCATCCGGTAATAAAAGCCGCGGACAAAACCAGGGCCAGTGCCAGTATAACATGGGCCAATACTGCCGGCCGGTTTTTTTTGGATCTGAATTTTTCCTGCGAACAAACCTGTGAATTAAGCAAAAACATCATGAACTCCCCATTGCTTCGGACAGCCAAACCGTAATTGCCAACTTTTGACCAGGAGGAGAAAAATGAGTAAAAGAAGGTAATATTAACGGCATATTTCCCAAGGCTCAATCCCCGAAGCCCGAAAATTTTTGCGGATTATATCCGCTGCCTCTTGCGGAGGCATTGCCTCCAACGGAGGCGTTACCTCCTGCGGAGGTACATCCAACGGAAGATATACCAAAGTTTCCTGGCTTATGGGCATTTTTCCCGCCGGCCTTCCCATCCGTCCGCTCTTAAGGCGGTGCGACAGTGGCCGTAAAAAACATTTGTTAAAAACAAATGTCCGCGGCAGAATCTTCCCAATTACAGTTACGGGATAGCGGAGGAATCGGAACCTTTTGGTTCCACACCCCACTTCCTTTGAAGTATACGGTTGCTTTTATATCGTATCTGTTTATATTTGTCAACAGATGCGGGACGGGTTTGTCGCCATGCAATAGAAATGTCCCCTGTTTCCGTTCAGTAGAAATGTCCCCCTGCGTTCAATAGAAATGTCCCCCTTGTAAGATGAGTCAGGAGGAAGAATGGGTACCAGACGATCAAAGG
>WQZG01000084.1 GCA_009780855.1 Treponema sp. | reverse complement strand
GAATGCAGGGTAATAAATTCTATCGATAATTTTACGCACACAATTTTTATAGCCGAAGTTATTGGAGCCGAGAACCTGCCTAATCAAAATGGCCAAAATGATCCGCCCATGACTTACGCGTATTACCACAAGACTGTCAAAGGCAAGACACCCAAAAACGCCCCCGGATTTTCCGCTGTGCCGCCGGCCATGGCTGCATCAGGAGCCACGGCAAACAATACCGCCGGCGGTAAGACCGGCAGCAAGGCTGACGGTTCATACAAATGCGGTGTCTGCGGATATGTGTTTACGGGCAGTGCCGAAGAATTCAAAAAACTTCCCCTGGATTTTGTGTGTCCAGTTTGCGGCGCGGCAAAAAGTAAATTTGAGGAAATAAAAAATGGGTAAAATAGTTATTGTCGGAGGAGTTGCCGGCGGGGCGACAGCCGCGGCGCGTCTGCGGAGGCTGGACGAACATGCCGAAATAATAATGTTTGAACGCGGCGAGCATATTTCGTTTGCCAACTGCGGCCTGCCCTACTACATCGGTGCGGCGATTGAAGACCGCGAAGAGCTGCTGCTGCAGACGCCGGAGAGCTTCAATGCGAGGTTCAATGTTGACGTCAGGGTTTTAAGCGAAGTAATTTTTATTGACCGCAGCGTTAAAACAGTCAAAGTAAAAAATATAAAAACCGGCGAGACATACCTTCAAAATTACGACAAGTTAATACTATCGCCGGGCGGTTCGCCGATAAAACCTCCGGTGGAAGGAATAGATTCCAAACGTGTTTTTACCCTGCGCAATGTAGCGGATACCGATTTAATCAAGAATTTTATTAAAACGGAAAAACCAAAAAATGCTGCAGTAATCGGCGGCGGTTTTATCGGTATAGAGATGGCGGAGAATCTGTGCGAAGCCGGATTAAAAACCAGCATTGTAGAAATGGCGGATCAGATAATAACACCGCTTGATATTGATATAGTCTGCGAAGTTCAGAACCATTTAAGGGAAAAGGGTGTCTCCCTGTATCTGAACAACGGTTTTAAAAAAATCATTGAAACGGACAGCGGCCTGACTGTTGAACTTCAGAGCGGATCGATAAATGCGGACATGGTAATTTTGGCAATCGGGGTAAAACCGGAGAGCAAGCTGGCAAGGGATGCCGGCCTTAATGTAAACAGCCGCGGCGGCATTATGGCAGACAAACATATGCGGACTTCCGATCCGGATATTTTTGCAGCCGGCGATGCGGCAGAAATAATTGATTTTGTTACTGGAGAGCCGGCAATGGTACCGCTGGCCGGGCCCGCAAACAAGCAGGGCCGTATTGCCGCCGATAATATCTGCGGCATCACCTCCGAATATCACGGGACCCAGGGTTCGGCTGTTATCAAAGTTTTTGACATGACAGTTGCCTTTACCGGAATCAACGAAAAAACTGCGAAACGGTTAAAACTCAATTACGATAAAATATTTTTATGGCTGGGCGGACACGCAGGTTATTATCCCGGCTCCAGATCAATGTCCATAAAAGTTATCTTTGAAAAAGATAACGGAAAAATATTGGGAGCACAGATCGCAGGTTTTGACGGAGTCGACAAACGCGCCGATGTGATCGCGGTTGCGATAAGAGCGGGAATGACTGCCAAAGATCTTTGCAGCCTGGAACTCTGCTACGCGCCGCCCTACTCTTCCGCTAAAGATCCGGTCAATATGGCCGGCTTTGTAATCGAAAACATTCTGACAGGCAGGATAAAAAATTTCCACTGGCACGAAGTTGATTCCCTGCCGCGGGACGGAACCGCTACATTGCTTGACGTACGCAATCCGGACGAATATGGCGCAGGCCATATTGACGGTTTTATGAATATTCCGCTGGATACACTGAGGCAAAATACCGGAGCCCTCGATAAATCCAGGCCTGTCTATGTATGCTGCCTTAGCGGAATGCGCAGTTATCTGGCATCAAGGATCCTGATGCAGAACGGATTTTTTGTTTATAACCTAAGCGGCGGTTACAGGCTTTACAGCGCGGTTAAAAAAAATTCTGAATGTCGTTAAGCCGGATGACCTTTAAAAAATTTCTTTTATACATTCCGCTTTTCTTTTTGCCTGTCCTTTACACAGCGGCCCAGCAAACTGAATCCGGTAATATGGTAAGGATTGAAGGCGGTACTTTTTTAATGGGAAGTCCGCAGAATGAAAGCGGGCGATCTGCCAATGAAGGCCCCCAGCACCAGGTAACTGTGAGTTCTTTTTATATGGCGGAATTCCCGGTAACCCAAAAAGAATACCAGGATGTAACCGGTAAAACTCCCAGCGCGTTCAAGGGACCCGACCTGCCCGTGGAGCAGGTCAGCTGGCTTGACGCCGCGGATTATTGCAACAAACTGAGCCTTGCAGAGGGCCTGACCCCGGCATATTCCATAACCGGAAACAATGTCCAGTGGAACCGCCAGGCAGACGGTTACCGGCTGCCTACCGAAGCGGAGTGGGAATACGCTTGCCGCGCCGGAACCCAGACGCCGTTCTATACCGGTAATTCGGTAAACACGGCGGGCTGGTACTCGGCCAACAGCGGGGGCAAGACCCAGCCGGTCGGAGGAAAACTGCCAAATGCCTGGGGCCTGTATGATATGCACGGAAATGTCCTGGAGTGGTGCTGGGACTGGCTGGCAAACTATACCGCCGCTGCGACAACAGATCCCGCGGGACCGGCAACCGGAACTAACCGGGTTTACAGGGGCGGCTGCTGGCGTTTTGAATCCTACCAGGTCCGTTCGGCTTACAGGTTCGGCAACATACCGGGGCTGCGCAGTTTTATACTGGGTTTCCGTGTGGCGCGCAATTCAGATTAACCGCGGATAAACATACCGCCGGCGCCAAACAAATAAAAAAATAATTCATAAATATCTCAATTTCTGCCAAAATTTTTTGAAATATTTTTAAAATAATAATAATTTAAAAATATGTTAATTAATGTAAGAAAATCGCCGCTGCGGCAAATACAGCGGAACTGGCAGCTGTACTTAATAATGCTTGCGCCGATGCTTGTGATTTTTATTTTTAGTTATGGTCCGATGTTCGGCATTCAGATTGCCTTTAAGGAATTCCGCGCGAGGGACGGCATATGGGGAAGCCCCTGGATTGGCTTTATTCATTTTCAGAATTTTTTTAAATCATACCAGTTCAGAAGAATCCTGACCAATACTCTGGGCATAAGCATTTATGAACTTATTGCAGGTTTCCCCATACCAATAATTCTTGCGGTTCTGATTAACGAATCTGTGCACGGTAAATTCAAAAAAGGCGTCCAGTTAATTACCTTCGCACCGCATTTTATTTCCACAGTTGTAATGACCAATATGGTGCTCATGTTTATTTCGGTATACGGCGGACTGGTAAACAATATCATCGTAAATTTTGGAGGCACGCGCGTTGATTTTATTGCGAAGCCGGAATATTTCAAATCGATATATGTCTGGTCCGGAATATGGCAGAACATGGGCTATAATTCCGTTATTTACATAGCCGCCCTGTCGGCCATTGACCCGTCTCTTTACGAAGCAGCTACCATTGACGGCGCTTCCAAGTTTCAGAAGATCCTTCACATTGATCTGCCGTGCATCGCGCCTACCATAATAATTCTTTTAATACTGAATTGCGGCCGCATCATGAACGTGGGATACGAAAAAATATTGCTGATGCAGAACAATCTCAATATGCCGGCCTCCGATGTTATTTCCACTTACGTTTACCGGCTGGGCCTTGAGCAGGCGCAGTACAGTTTTTCTGCGGCGGTGGGGCTTTTCAATTCGGTAATCAATACGGTGCTGCTGGTAATTGTAAACCAGATAGCGCGCAGGGTCAGCGAGACCAGTCTCTGGTAGGGGGAACACCATGTTTAAATTCAAACCTGCCGGAGTAAGGCAGAGCGATAAAATATTCAGCATGTGCTGCGACGGTATACTTTTGCTGGTAATGCTGGTTGTACTGTACCCGCTTGTTTATATTGTCAGCGCTTCATTTTCAAGCAGCCTGGCGGTAACGCAGGGCCGGGTATGGCTGTGGCCCGTAAAGCCGACGCTTGACGGATACACGGCTGTATTTCGATCTCCGGCCATTCCAAGGGGTTTTATCAACAGCCTTTATGTGATGTGCGTCGGCACAGTCATCAATGTAATTATGACCATTGCGCTGGCTTATCCAATGTCGCGCAAGGATCTTTACGGCCGCAATATTTTTATGGGAATAATTACTTTTACAATGTTGTTTTCCGGCGGCCTAATCCCCAGTTTTCTTCTGGTCAGATCGCTGGGCATGTACAATACCTACTGGGCAATAATAATTCCCGGCGCTGTCGGCGTCTACAACATGATCGTCGCAAGAACATATTTCCAGACCAATATTCCCCAGGATCTGCTGGAGGCCGCTGTAATCGAAGGCAGCAGTGATTTTTATTTTATGCGCAGGATTGTAATTCCCCTGTCCGCTCCGATTATCGCAGTGCTGTGTATGTTCTATGCGGTCGGCCACTGGAACTCATATTTCAGCGCGATGATTTATTTAAGGGATCCGGCAAAAAGAACTCTGCAATTGGTACTGCGGGACATATTAATTGTTAATGTGCTTAACGAGGATATGCTGCGCGACGCGGAAACCCAGGCAAAAATGGAAGGCCTCGCCCAGCTATTAAAATATTCCCTGATGGTAATAGCAAGCGTCCCCATGCTGGTAATGTACCCGTTTATTCAAAAGCATTTTATCAAGGGCATAATGGTTGGCGCGATAAAAGGTTAATTCAGGTTTCTTGCCGCCGTTATAAAATGGCGGCTTAATTTTTATGGAGGAAATAATGAAAAAAAAGAATTTCGCCGCAGCAGTTTTAATGATCGCCCTGTTTTTAATACCGGTCATTACACCGATCACAGCGCCGGTTTTCGCCGGAGGCAAAGGCCAGGTATCCGGCAGTATATCGGCGCCCACAGCCGTAACCGCAGAAAAGGGCCAGTTTCCGCTGACATCGGCAAAGAGCCAACTGTCGCTGCTCTGTACAAAACCGCCCTATCTTAGCGACTTTAACATCAATGACGCTGCAAAGTGGGTGGAGAACAAAACCAACGTGCACGTTACCTATGTCCATTTACCGTACGAAGGTACAAGCGCGGCGACCAATTTATTAATCGCGGCCGGCGATTATCCGGACATAATGATGAACGCCGGATTATCAACCAACGACGCCATGAACTACGGCAATCAGGGAATAATTATTCCGCTCAATGACCTGATTACAAACCATGGGTACTGGTTCCAGGAAGCGGTAAAACAGGTTCCGGAGATTCCGTCTGCCATTGTAATGCCTGACGGCAAGATTTACGGTATGCCTAATATCAACCAGGCTTTTCATACGTTTTACAGCTTAAAAGCGTGGATATACGATCCGTGGCTTAAAAAACTCAATCTAAATACCCCAACCACTACAGACGAATTTTACAATGTGCTCAAGGCTTTTAAAACCGGAAACCCCAACGGAAACGGCAGGCCTGTTATCCCTATGATGGGTTATTACGCGAGCGCTCCCAGAACCTACCCGTATGTTTTCCTGCTTAACGCGTTTGTGTATTTTAATCCGGGATCCTACCTTGCGATGGCCAACGGAAAAGTCACCTTTGTCGCCAATACAGAGGACTACCGCGAGGGCCTGCGTTATGTAGCCAGGCTCGTAAGCGAAGGCCTGCTCGATTCCGCATCGTTTACACAGAACGCCTCGCAGGCGAAACAGATCGGCACAGATCCGGCAGGGCCGCGCATCGGTGTGTTTACGGACTTTGTCTGGTGGAACTTTGTTGAGTACAACTACAACATGCCCGACAAGCGCGCCGATTTTTATCCTGCACTCGCTCCGCTCAAGGGCCCCAAAGGTTTAAGGGTAACTCCTGTACAGGGAACGGGGTTCAATCTTGACTTTGCACACATAACCGATCACGCCAAAGATCCGGTGCTGGCCTTCCGCTGGCTGGACGCGCTCTACAATCTGGATGTAACCGAAGTCACACAGTTTGGCATCAAGGGGCTTTACTGGGACGATCCGACTCCGGGCGCCCTGGGTATTAACCGCAAACCTGCCTTATACCGTGTTCTTAAGCCGTTCCCGTCAGAAGGCGATACAGGTTCCGTGCGCAATGTGTTTATGGGGAACAGGTACTCGGACTTAAGGCTGGGCGAGCAGGCCAACTGGTCAAATCCGGCGACAGCTTTTGATCAGGAACCAAGACTGTACCAGGAAACCATGGATAAATATTATCCGTACAGACCGGCGGAAGGAACCTATGTTCCCCTGGTTCTCAACCAGACAGCCACGGAAAGCGGTGAAGTCTCCAGACTGACCGAACAGATTAACACCTATGTCCAGGAAAACCTTGTAGCTTTTATAACCGGCAACAAGAGCCTGGACAGGGACTGGGCAGCTTACACAGCAGAGTTCCAGCGGCTGGATTTACAGCGTTATCTGGCGCTCAAACAAACTGCCTACGACAGACAGTACGGCAAGAAATAGTATATAATAACCGAATAAAGCTGCCTCTGCGGAGGCAGCTTTATTAAGGACAACTGTATGGATGTAAATTCGCTGATTAAAATAAAACCCGCGCAGCGCCAGATTGATTGGCAGCAGCTGGGGTTTACGGCCTTTCTCCATTTTGGCATCAACACTTTTACAAACCGCGAATGGGGCACCGGCGCCGAAGATCCTTTGCTGTATAACCCGGCCAAACTTGACACTGATCAATGGTGCGCCGCGCTCAGGTCCGCCGGAATAAAAGCCTGCATATTAACGGCCAAACACCACGACGGCTTCTGCCTCTTTGACAGTGCCTATACCAAACACGGCGTAATGTCTTCGCGGCGCCCGGCTGACGTGGCAGAAATGCTGGCGCAGTCATGCCGCAAATACGGTTTAAAGCTGGGGCTTTATCTCTCACCGTGGGACAGGCACGAACCAAAATACGGCAGCGGCGGCGCGTACAATGATTTTTTCTGCGGCCAGCTTGAAGAAATATTAACACATTATGGTGAATTGTACTCGGTCTGGTTTGACGGCGCCTGCGGCGAAGGCCCCGGCGGCAAAAAACAATTATACGACTGGAACCGTTATTACGAATTAATCCGCAAGCATCAGAGCGGCGCCGTAATTTCCAGCGTAGGGCCGGACGTGCGCTGGGTCGGCAACGAAGCCGGCGCAGCGCGCAGGTCCGAGTGGAGCGTGGTTCCGGCATGGCTGCGCGATGTCCATAAAATCGCGGCGGATTCCCAGCAGCGTGACGGTTCTGAATTCCGGGAGAGGCCCATTAAGCGGGAAGACCTCGGAAGCCGTGCGGCGCTCGAGAACGAAACAGATTTGGTCTGGTACCCGGCAGAAACAGACGTCTCGATAAGGCCCGGTTGGTTTTACCATCCTGAAGAAGACAGCAAGGTAAAACCCGCGGAAACCCTGCTGCGCTTTTACGAAACCGCTGCCGGCGGGAACGCGGTGCTGCTGCTCAACATTCCGCCTGACCGGGACGGCCTGATCCACGAAGCCGACTGCCGCGTCCTCGCGGAACTGGGACAGGCGATAAAAAACATTTACAGTGTTAATTTGCTGGAAAATTCCGTGATAACAGCTGATTCAGAAGACCCGGCGCATCCGGCAAAAAATATCCTAAAAAATGACGAAACCTGGTGGCGCCCAAAAGAAGACACCGAACAGGCTGAATTTGAAATCAGGCTGCCCCGCGTTACCGGAATTTCGCGGTTGGAACTTGGCGAGCAAATACGGGAGAGCCAAAGGATCGAAGCTTTTAGCGTATACGCGGAAACCGCAGCCGGCCGGGAAAAAATTTACGAAGGCACAACCGTAGGTTATAAAAAAATTTGTATTTTTAGTCCTGTACAGACCGGCTGTCTGCGTGTCAAAATAGATCAAAGCAGGATTTGTCCAACGCTGCGTTTTGCAGGCGCGTATTCTGCGGCGCGGTAAACCGGAAACATCAGGAGTAAATCATGGAAAAATTCAGTCAAAGAAAAATGCCAGATAACGAGGAAAGAATCAAATGGTTCAGGGAAGCAAAATTCGGCATGTTCATTCATTGGGGTGTATACGCTCAGCTCGCCGGTTCATGGCAGGGCCGGGAAATACCTGGCATAGGCGAACAGATCATGCGCTTCGCAAAAATTTCTGTTTCTGACTATAAAAAAATTCCTGCCTTATTTAACCCGGTAAAATTCGACGCGGACAAATGGGCCGGAATTGCCAAAGAAGCCGGCATGCGCTACATCGTTATCACAGCCAAACACCATGACGGATTCGCGATGTTTCATTCAGGATGTTCGCCCTACAATATTGTTGACGCGACTCCCTTTAAAAGGGACCCGATGAAGGAACTTGCGCAGGCCTGCCAAAAGCATGGCTTAAAACTTTGCTTTTATTATTCGCACAAACAGGATTGGGAAGACCCGGACGGATATACCAACCAGGAACACTGGGACCAGTCAATGCCGCGGATCGCAGACCAGGTCTTTGAGCGTTATATGGACCGCAAGGCAATTCCGCAGGTAACCGAACTATTAACAGGTTATGGACCCATAGGTTTGATCTGGTATGACACACCGGGCGACCTGAGCGACTACAACGCGATGCGTTTCGCCAATCTGGTCCACGCGATACAGCCGGACTGCATAGTAAGCGCCAGGGTAAGCAACAATCCCAAAATCGGCGACTACATCGGATATGGGGATAATCTTGTTCCTGTGCAGGCCAATACCGCGCCCTGGGAAACCTGCGCTACAATGAATGACACCTGGGGTTTCAAGGCCCAGGATCACAACTGGAAAACGCCCGATCGATTAATTCGGCTGCTCTCAAGCATAGTTTCAAAAGGCGGCAATTATTTGTTAAACGTCGGACCTGATTGCCTGGGAGAAATTCCGCAGCAAAGCGCTGAACGGCTCCGTATTATCGGCAAATGGCTGGAAAAAAACGGGGACGCAATTTACACCGTTAAAGGCTGCCTGATGCGCCAAACTCCGGAATGGGGAGCTGTCACAGGCCGCGAGGGAAAACTCTATATCCATATTCATGAATGGAAAAGCGGCGCTTTTATATTCAGCGGCCTTGCCAATAAAGTTACTGCCGCCCGTCTTTTGGCGACCGGCGCCGCACTGGACTTTAGCCAGGTTAAATCAAATGAAACCGGACTGGATATTTTAACAATTGACCTGCCGGCACAGGCGCCGGACAGTTCTGTCTCAATAATCGAACTGGATATTGCGGGCGCTCCGGTTATTAACGAAATACCCAACGACTCCGCCGGTCCTGTGATTTTGCCAGGGTTTTCCGCGTATATCAAGGGCGGGCCGCAAGCTCCTTTATTAAAAATCGGATCCACAGGGATTCCGGAAAACTGGCGCAGTACAGATGATTATATGGGATGGGAAACCGCGATTACAAAAGCCGGAGTTTTTGACGCAGATCTTTACACTTTTACAGAGAGGCATCCCGATCGTACACCGGATCATTGGGAAGGCGGGCACAGGCTTTGCCTGCAGGCCGCAGACAACAGACTGGAATTCAGCGTAACCGAAGGAGAGCGAAGTTACCCGCGAGACAATTACCAGTGGCAGCTAATACATACTCCCATTGGTAAAATAAATTTTATAAAAAGCGGAATTTACAGGATTGAATTAAAGGCGTTAAAACTCAACTTTGAGAAAGGACTCGGCCCCAAAGTTCACACGATTGTGTTAAGGCCGGTTTAAAAAAGGTTTTAGACAGGGCCGGCTCCGCACCCGGCGCCTGTTTTATTTTTTGAGGTATTTTCCAAGGACCTCATATAATCTGACCATATCTATAGGTTTACCGATATGATCGTTCATGCCGGCCGCCCTGCTTTTTTCTATATCCTCACGGAAAACATTGGCGGTCATTGCAACTATTGGGATCCGCCAGGGCGGATCCCAATTATCGGCATTAAATACCGGAGTTTGCGAAGCAAACTCCTGCACCGTTTTTCCGGGAGTTTTTTCGCGCTGTTTGGCTTCAAACGCGCGGATTAGACGCGTGGCTTCATAGCCGTCCATAACAGGCATCTGAACATCCATCAATATTAAGCCGTATTTATCCGGAGAATCAGTGAACATCTTCAATGCCTGCGCTCCATCCTCGGCGCAGTCGATGGCAATATTCGTAGGTTCCAGAATGGCCTGCACAATTTCGCGGTTAACTTCGACATCCTCGGCAAGCAGAATCCGGTAACCGGTAAAATCCTGCAGCTCGGTTTCTGTCTTAATCATTTCCACAGCTTTTTTGGAACCCATGCATTCGTTGATAATATTAATAATATTGGACTGGAACAGCGGTTTGGTTAAAAATTTATTTATACCGGCTTCCAGGCCGCGATCCTCAATTGTGTTAAGATCGGCTGCAGAATGCAAAAGGATAATGAAGGCGTCCGGCCTTCTGGCGCGTATATGGCGTGCGAGCTCGATTCCGTCAATATCACGGAGTTTCCAGTCTATAAAATAAAAATCATAATTGGCTTCCAGCGCGACAAGCCTTTGCGCCTCCCCGCCGCTGGATTTGGCCTCGCAGGCCAGGCCAAGATTCGCGGATACGTCTATAAAAAATTCACAGATCTCCGGCTCGTTATCCACAACCAGCAGGCGGATGTTTTTGCGGCTGACGCCCTCGTCAAGCTGGCTCCTGTGATTTACGGCGCTGTTTTTTAAACAAACGTTAAAAATGAATTTGGAACCGCGGCCGGGTTCTGACTCTACCCGGATACTGCCGCCCATGTGTTCCACTATATGTTTTGAAATGGCAAGTCCAAGGCCCGTGCCGCCGTACTTGCGCGAGGTATTGGCTCCGGCCTGTTCGAACGATTGGAACAAACGCGACTTTTGTTCTTCGGTAAGGCCTATTCCTGTATCGGTAACACTGATTTCAATAAAACACCGGTCTTCCTCTCCGGACAAAAAAACCGCGTCCAGCCGTATAGTGCCTTCCTCCGGCGTAAACTTGACCGCGTTAGACAGGAGGTTGGCAATTACCTGGGCAAGCCGCTGATCGTCTCCGTTAAGATCATGGGGAATATTTTGATCGATACTGATGTAAAACAACTGTCTCTTTTCTTCAACACGGAAGTTAACAACATTCGCGACTTTTTGCAGCAGATCTTCCATGTTAAAATCGGCCGGTGAGAGCTCCAGCTTTCCGGCTTCGATTTTGGACATGTCCAGTACATCATTGACAACGCCCAGCAGATGTTTTGACGCATCGTCAATTTTTTTAAATGCGTAGTCTTTCTTTTCTGTGGTATGCGCGGTTTTGCCGATGGAAGTCATTCCGATAATGGCATTGAGCGGAGTCCTTATTTCATGGCTCATATTGGCCAAAAATTCCATTTTTGCATTACCGGCGTTTTCGGCCTGTTCCCTTAGTAAAACAAGTTCCTCGTTGCGCCGGTTGAGCTCGTAATATGGTTTTGCCTGCAAAGCCGATAAATAAAAAGCGGCAAAAATTCCCAGGACAACAATGACAAAGCCGGAGATAATAAATGAATTGCTGATTTTCCCCAAAGGCGTCTGCGAAATCGGAACGGTCAGCATCAGCACCCAACGTTCGGCGCCGTGAATTATCGGCGTATAAAAACAAATTTTGTCGACTTTGTTCTCGTCCCGGTAGTGGGCAATTGTCGTACTTTCGTTTTCCCGGGTCAGGGATTCGGTAAGTACCGAACCAAGATCGTGTCCGGTCACTGTCGCACCTATATGCGAAAGAAGCGGGGCTTCGCCGCCGGACTGGGCGACTACCGTGCGTCCGCTGTCCACAAGCAAAACTTTTCCGACGCTGTAAAGTCCGTAGTTGGAATCGGAAAACAGCGGAGAAAAAACATCGCCGCGCAGCGTAAAAATATAAACAGTGCTGCTGCCAAACTTGCGGTAACAGCGTATTACATACTGGCCGCTGTCAACCATTTTGGCCTGGTCTATCATGACACTGTTATCGTAGGCCCTCTCAAGATAAGCCGGTACATCGGACAGTTTAGGCCTCGCGTAAACATAACCGGTTTTTTCCCTGGTAATCATTCTGCCGTCAGACAATACTACAGCCAGGGATACAAAGTGGGGATTGGCAGATATTTCTTCATCCAGTATATCATTGACCATATCAACACCGCCGGAAGAATAGGCCCTGTCCAGCCTGCCGCTTACATCGGTTACATCGCTTTTAATTGAATCTACTGTAGTGTTGACCATGTCCAGGGCAAGTTTCTCGACCAGGGCCAGATCATCGGAGATGGTTCTGGAAATTTCGCGGTTGGAAAAATAAATTCCTGTAAGGGTCGCGGCAACCGTGATCAGGATAACTATCGCGCTGATTATTACAGCCGCGCGGATTCTGACTGCTATTGGGGAGTTTTTGTTATAATTAAAAATCTGTTTCAATTTGACATCCTCCCGGCTAATGTCAATTATATCAGATAATCACGGGGTTGGGGATAGTTATACAGGCATCCTTCGTAATTTCGTATGACTGCTTTTTCGCTGTCCAGGGAAACCAGGTAATCCGGATTTATCGGGACTTTGCCGCCTCCGTTGGGAGCGTCGATTACAAACCTGGGAATGGCAAATCCTGAAATATTTCCGGTAAGGTTCCGGATAATTTCTATACCTTTTTCCACGTTTGTCCTGAAGTGTTCGCTTCCTTCGTATAAATCACACTGGTAAAGGTAATAGGGCCGCACCCTGGCCTGAACCAGTTTTAACAGCAGTTCCCTCATCGTCTCTGTATTGTCGTTGATACCGCGCAAAAGCACGCTTTGGTTGCCCAGCGGAATTCCTGAGTCCGCGATATCGGCGCAGGCCCGGCGCGAAGCAGGCGTCAGCTCCCTGGGATGGTTAAAGTGAACATTCATCCAGAGCGGATGGTATTTCCTTAACATGGCGAGCAATTCGCCGGTCACCCGGGCAGGAAGGGTTACCGGGACTCTGGTGCCAATCCTGATAATTTCAACATGATCAATGGCTCTGATCCTGGAAATTATTTCTTCCAGCCTTGTGTCGTCCATGGTAAGCGGGTCACCCCCGGAAATTAAAACATCCCGGACTTGCGGAGTCCTTGCTATATAGTCAACAGCTTTTTCCATTGCCGCTTTTGTAATTACAGAATCTTTTTCGCCGACATACCGCTTCCTTACACAATGCCTGCAGTGCATGGCGCACTGGCTGGTAACCAAAAAAAGCACCCTGTCCGGATACCTGTGTACTATATGTTCGACTGGACTGTCATTTTCTTCATTAAGCGGATCCCTGGCTTCCCAGGGCTGCACAAAAGTTTCATTAATCGAAGGGACAGCCTGCCGCCGGATCGGGCATAACGGATCACAGGGATCCATAAGGGAAGCGTAATAGGGAGTAATAGCCATCCTGAAGCGCCGCAGGCTTACTGTTATTTCTTCCTGTTCTTTTTCGTTAAGGGAAATAACTTTAGACAAGGCTTCTGCAGTTGTAATTCTGTTGCGGAACTGCCATTTCCAGTCTGCCCATTCGCGGCTGTCCGGCCCCACTTTAAAGTATTCGAATACGCGGTCATTTGCCATAAATGCCGTACCTTGCAATGGCGGTATCCAGAATTTTTCGGATTAACTGCTTATAACTTATGCCGCAAAATTCCGCAATCATCGGGAAATCGCTGTAACCCGGGGCCAGGCCGGGCAGAGGATTTATTTCTATAAAATACAGCCGCCCGTCCGCGGACATGCGGAAATCAACGCGCGCCAAATCCCTGCAATCCAGGCCGCGGTAAACAGCGGCGGCCGAGTCAGTTAATTCTTTTTGCTGGACAGGGTTTAAATCGGACGGACATTTATACCGCACATACTCGCGGAAATTTCGTTTTACATCATAACTGTAAATTGGATGATTGCTGTCGTTAAAAATAATTTCCATGGGCGTAAACGCTTTTAAATCTTTGCCGTTGCCAAGAATTCCTACGGTAAATTCCCTGCCCTTGATATATTCTTCAACAAGCATGTCCTGTTTATAAACATTGATTTTTTCTTTTAATAAATTACGCAGGGTACCGGCATCATAAACAACGGACATGTCATTGACGCCTTTGCTGGACCCTTCGGCATTGGGTTTAATTATTACAGGGTAAGATATTTTATCAATTGAAACATCTGAAACATCTGAAACATCTGAAACATCTGAAACATCTGAAACATCGCCCAAAATATCGTCAGAAACTGCTTCCGGTAAAAAACCGCTGTTTTTTATTACCAAAAACTCCGGTGTTAAGACTCCAAGGGAAGCGGCGATTCTTTTGGCAAGGGCCTTGTCCATGGCAGCGCACAGGGCTGTCTCGTCGGAGCCCGTATATGGTATGCCCAAAAAACTTAATATCGCAGGAACCTGTCCTTCCCTGCCGCGGCCGTTTTTACCTTCGGCAATATTAAAAACTATGTCGGGTCTGTTTTGCGCGAGCCGGAGCGGAAGATCTTCGGCAGCCTCATATAGAACCGTTTCATGGCCGGCTTCTTCCAGCGCGGTCTGAATCGAACGGATTGTCTCCATATCGTCAAACTCCGCCTCGCTGTCCGGCAAATCCGGAGAAACATTTCTTTTTAAATTGTAGGTAATTCCGGTTTTTAAACGCCCCGGAGGTTCAGTATCCGCTTCCGCTTCTGTATCTTTATCCATTGATTCACCCTTTTGAAATATCGCCGTTGTTGTTCTTATAAATTAAATATTCTTTTTCCAGATTAACCAGTGTTCCGCTGCTGTCGGCGCTTACCATTGAACCGCCCGGTAACGCGTAACCTTTTGCGCCGTCACCCAATAAACGAAGCGCTGTCTTTAGTTCTTTCCAGTCCTCGTCCTCGCCGTGGACATCAAACAAAAGAGGAGTAAACCCAAGGCAGTCAAAAAGCCGGGCTGTGCTGTCGTCATCTTCATTATCCCAGTGCACCCAATGGGAACCCATCATTATTACCCCGGCAGAAACTCCCAGGAAACGCTTGCCCCCGCGGTACAGGTCCCTTAAAAAATCAATCAGATTATGTTTTTTTAACCATTCCATTCCGTCTTCCACTTCGCCGCCCGATATAAAAACAGCATCACAGTTATTAAGCACTGTTTTGATCGATTCAAGATTGGGATTTTTTTTGGCGATACGGACAAGGGTAACTTTATCCGCGCCTGCGTTTTTGAGCGAGGCCTTCATTATCTGGAAAAAAGCCGGATTATCTCCGTTGGCTGTACCGATATACGCGACATGCGGCTTTTGAAGTCCGGCAAAAGCCCCGGACATCATCCGCGCCATTGCCGCAGGATCCCTTGGTCTGCCGCCGGCAATCATGATTACCGGCACTTCATGATTCATAAAAAAGATCCTTTATATTATATTCAAAATCACACTGGGTCCGCCGGAATTTTCCGGCCGGGCCAGGCAGTATGTTTTCCATGACCTTTATATTATACCCGCCGCCGGGGCCGTAAAGCAATTGCAGGACATGCAACGCTTCATCTGTTATTTTTTCGCTTTTGGCGGTTCCGGACTTGCCGCCGCCGCAGTTAACATCGATCATAATCTGCAGTTCAAACGCGGATTGGCTTTTTTGTTCAAGATGATAATCACGGAGCCCTTCAATCTGCGACAAAGCCCTGTCAGCATCCATAGTCGTAACAAGTTTCCCGTCCGCTGTAAATGTACAGTTGGTCACCCGGCCCTCTACCGCCTCCGCAATCAATCCCTGGCTGCGCCCGCACTTGCATATTCCGTTATTATGCAGACGCACCAGGTCGCCGGTATCAAACCTGATCACGGTATTCCATGGATTGCCGAATGTCGTGACCAGCATGCGCCCCAGTCCGGGACCTCCGAATTTTTCTTTAAGCGGATAAAAATCAATACGGCAAAAATCAATATTCTGATGCAAAAACCCTTCTTCACATTCCTGCAGAACAAAACCGGTCTCGGTGGTTCCAAAAGAAGAAACTAGAGGGGAGCTGAATACCCTGCGTATTGCTTTGCGGTGAATCTCCGAAATAAATTCATAAGTAAATACGATAACAGCCGGGGAGTACATTTTGACGCCCCTGTCCATTGCCCAAAAAGCAAGCCTTGCCAGTAAAGAAGGATTTGTTTCAAGTATTACAGGCTTAAAAAAATCAAGCTCTGCGGCCATTCTTTGGAAATGCCTTTCCTGCCACTGCAGAATTGATATTTTTTCGTTAAGGTAGAGTTTATTGCCGGTGATGCGGCTTTCCATGGGAAGGTCTTCTTCGCAGCTTATTCCCACGTTAAGGGAACTTGCCAGCTTGGCTTCTTTTTGTGGATATTCCAGGCAGGCAAGCGCGGAGTTAAGCTTCCACGAACTTGCTTCGGCGGCGTCCCACCATTGCTGATTCCAGATATTGACTACCCGGTCTCCGGTAGTGCCGCTGGTAAAGGTGTACTCAATTTCGCCGGTTTTTAAGCCTTTTTCAATGTCCCGGTAGTCGGGAACCAGCCCCGACGGAAAATTTTCCCTGATAATCTGCTTGGTAAGTTCCGGCATTGCGGCATATCTTAGATCGATAGCATCTGAATCTGTACCTGAACTGCCGCTGCCGGGATCAAGGACTTTCCAGCTCCTGTAGGCCGGAGCGGTATTTATAGCTGTTTCCAGGGCAGCCGCAGATTTTTTAAAATAACCGGATGGATAATTGTAACAGCTTGCCGGAATCATAATTTTGGTTTTTTATCCTTCTATACCAGAGCATTATAATGAGTTTATTATTATTGTAAAGGACAGCCAAAAGCGTGTTTTATGTACCATGATATTCAGGTAAATTTTTAAAAATTTTTTGT
>WQZG01000083.1 GCA_009780855.1 Treponema sp. | reverse complement strand
TAATTTACCAGGCGACCGTTTGCCCTTCATGCTGGTTCGCTTCCATGGACAAGGATTTTGAAAACCTGCCGCAGCAGAATCGTCAGGATGCTATTGATGATCAAAGCAAAAGAGAAGCCGAAGTCCGCCAAATTTTCGGCAGTATAGATTTTAACACGCCAAGGGATCTTATGTCGGGAGCAGCTTCCCTTTACCTTACAGTCAGATGCTATGATTTTTACACAAAAGAATTTTCTCCGACCATAAAACAGGCAATCGCTTCCCTGCGGACAGGCTGGATGTTTGATGAAATGAACCGCAAAATACCCGATCAGCATTATGACTGGCTGGCGGGTCTTTTAAAAAGGAAGGCGTCTTTTTTTTATAGCGAAGCAATACAGCGCGAGCAGAAGGGCAAAGAAAATCTCTCCGGATTAAAAATATTCGGTCCGGATACTGACAAAAATTACGCTTACGAAGGGGCTCTTTATTTATCGGCTTTGCTCCAGTACAAATACAGCTTCCTGGATAAACCGGAAGTACGATCCAAAGTCCTGGACGAATCAAAACGCACAATAGCCAAAATCTTTGGCATAGGAAAATCATCAAAAAACAAACCCGGCCCCCTTCTTGAGCATGCCAGGAATCTCTACGATAACATCACAAGGGAACTGCATGAGGCGGATGCGTGAGGATAAATCCTCTGAGAATAAACCCTCCAAGGAATATCCGGCTGCTGGTTGCATATGACGGAACCGATTTTGCCGGCTGGCAGAGGCAGGCAAACGGCGTACGCACTGTGCAGGGCGAAATTGAAGCGGCCCTTAAAAAAATCCATAAAAATAAAGTAACACTTATTGGATCGGGCCGCACCGACGCCGGGGTTCACGCCGCCGGCCAGACCGCGAATTTTTACACAACAATAGATTCAATGAATGCAGGGCGTTTTATTCCGGCCCTTAACAGTCTGCTGCCGCGCGACATCAGAATCCTTGACGCGGCTGAAACCGAACCGGATTTCCATTCGCGGTTCGACGCCAAAAACCGCACATACCGCTATTTTATTATTACAGACAGACAGGCCATGCCCTGGGAGCTGCGGTACTCCTGGCAAATCCGGCGCAAACCCGGACTGGATATATTAAACTCCTACGCATCCATACTGCGCGGAGAAATTGACTGCACAACTTTTGCTGTCCCCGGGGACAAAAGTATATCGCGCAGCCGTTATATTTTTAACGCGGTTTTCTGGATTGAAAGCGATCATCTGGTTTTTGAAATTACGGCCAACGCTTTTTTATGGAAAATGGTACGCTCCATTACGGGCACACTGCTTTATTATGAAGAAAAAAATTTATCTGTTTCAGATTTTAAAAAAATAATTGAATCCCGCGACAGAAGCCTGGCAGGTCCTACAGCCCCATGCCAGGGACTTTTTTTATGGAAAACAGAGTATTATGGAAAAAAAAGCATAAATGCACTAAATTAAATATATCATGATAAAAACAATCAGAAATTCATTTTTTATTTTATTTTTTATTTTCTTGATCGCTTTTTTCCCGGCAGCGGCCGTGTTTGCGATGCCTTCAGGTGAACGCACACAGGAATTGGTAATTTACGGGATCAAGGGACCTTCCGGGCTGGGTTTGGTACAATTATTTGAGAATCCGGTAGCTGTCCCCGGTTTTACAGTCAAAATGGAAGCGCTCGCCCAGGCGGATTTGGCTGCCGCGCGGTTTATTTCCGGAGAGGCAAAAATCGGCATTTTGCCGCCCAATGCGGCGGCCAAGATCGCCGCCTCCGGTATTAATATTAAAGTGGCTGCTGTTACCGGAATGGGTATGATTAGCTTGCTGACCAGTGATCCAGATGTGAATAATATTCAGGATTTAAAAGGAAAATCCATTGAAGCTGCGGGGCAGGGAGCAACCCCGGAATTTCTAATACGCGCAATTTTAAAGAACAATGGGCTTAACCCTGAAACTGATGTAAAAATGGGTTTTTCCCTGGCATATCCGGAGATTGCCCAATCTATTGCGGCCGGCCGTATTTCTACAGCTTTGCTGCCGGAACCTTTCGCGACCCAGGCTCTGACTGCCGGGCCGTCCCTTCGTCAGGTCGGTGATATCAGACAGGAATGGCAAAATCTTACCGGTACTGATAATTACCCGATGACTGTTCTTGCTGTGAACGGCGATTTTGCGGCCGCTAACAGGGATGCTGTAAACATTGTTTTGTCAGATATCGAAAAATCCATTAAATGGACTGTCGCAAATCCGGAACAGGCAGGCCTGCTTGCCCAAAAGTATGATTTGGGTTTTCCTGTAAATGCAGCGGCGGCTGCGATTCCAAAAAGCAACTATGTTTATATTCCTGCAGACAAAGCCAAATCCTCGCTGGAAGATCTGTTCAGGATTTTTTTGGAATATTCTCCTATTTCGATTGGGGGCAGACTGCCAAACGATGATTTTTATTTTAAATAAAATAGTTGAAATCGGATGAGTAATTGAAAAAAATAAATTTTATCTTCTGGTACGCCGCGGGCGTTGCGGTCCTGCTGGCGGTATGGGAACTGGCTTCCAGGTCATTTGGCAGCGCACTGATATTCCCGGGGCCGGTACCGGTTTTAATGGAACTTGCTTCTCTGGCGGCAAGCCAAAAATTCCTTGTTTCTGTCGGCAGCACATTATGGCGGGTAGTTCTGGGAATGTTAATCTCGGTTCCGGCCGGTCTTGCCTTTGGAATCGCATCCGGTCTGGACAAAAGGGCCGGGGCTTTTTTACAGCCGCTTTTTTCGTTTATCTCCGCGACTCCTGTTATGTCAGTAATTTTAATCGCCTTTCTTTTTTTGGGCGCAGAAAAAACTCCGGTCTTTACCGCTTTTCTTATGGTGTTCCCGGTAATGGCCGCAAATTCCGCGGAAGGTATAAGAAGGGTTGATCCCCAATTAATTGAATTGTTTAAAGTTTATAAAATGACTCCCGGGGAATCCCTTGGAATGCTTTATATACCTTCGATCGTTCCTTTTATCCTTGGAGGGCTGCAAAGCTCAATGTCTCTTTGCTGGAAGGTAATTGTCGCGGCCGAAGTTCTGGTGCAGCCGCTGCGCAGTCTGGGCGCCAACATGCAGCAGGCAAAGGCAAGACTTGAAACCCCGGAATTGTTTGCCTGGACTTTGGTTACAGTAATTTGCGCTGCCGTGCTGCAAAGTGTATTGGGCCTTATATTGAAGTACGCCGGCAAAAGATGGGTGCGGCAGTGAAGCTTATTGCCGAAAATATTTCCTTTAGTTTTGGAAATAAAAAAATATTTGAAAATTTTTCTTTGTGCCTGGACTCCGCAGGTATTTTACCTGCTGTCATATTGGGACCGTCAGGCTGCGGCAAAACTACATTGCTCAGATTGCTTGCCGGGCTTCTGGAACCGACCGCGGGGGAAATTTTTTTTGATCACGCGGATTGTGATAAGCATGACTGTGATGACACCGATTATAATGATCATAATTTTATTAATGCCTCTTTTGTTTTCCAGGAACCGCGTTTATTGCCATGGTATACAGTTCTTGAAAACGTAATGCTGCCCATACAAAAATTACTGGGTAAAAAACAAGCTCAGGAAACCGGCCTCCGTTATCTGGAACTGGTTTCGCTTTTAAACGAGGCGTATTCATATCCGGAAAAACTTTCCGGGGGGCAAAGACAGCGGGCCGCCATAGCAAGAGCCTTTGCCTATCCGTCAAAATTTTTATTTCTGGACGAGCCTTTTCAATCAATGGATATACCGCTGCGTATTGAACTGATGGAACTTTGCCTGTCGCTCCTGGAAAAAGAAAACCGCCTTGCTGCCGCGGTAACCCATGATCCAAGAGAAGCTGTTTTTATGGGCGGCAGAATTATCGTGATGGGACAAAGGCCTTGCGGAATTATTTTTGATTATAAAAATAACCTTGCTATACCCGATCGTAATTACGGCGAAGCTGCTGCCGGTGAACTTGAAAAATTGCTTATCGAAAAATTGCGGGCTTAATTTTTGATCATTGTGTTTTAAATAATACAGGATAACGGTATTTTACCGCCACATTCTGATCCCCGGCTTTTGCCGGAATAATTTTCCCGCCCAATGCTATCGCTGTTTTAATAGCGTTTACAGCAGCTTCCCCAAATCCGGCCTTTTCCGGTGATTCCCGCTGAATAACGATATTCCGTAAAATTCCTTTATCGTCAATTGACAATTCCAGATATACCGAACCTTGTAGTCCGGCTCTTAGGGCGGGGCCCGGATAAACAAGGGCCTTTTTAATTTCGGCTGCCGGCATTACAGGCGCCGTTATGGATTCACTCATGGGCAGGTAATCAGGTTCAGCATCGTACGCAGGCTGCGCTGTTACAGCCGCACCTACTGCCGGTCCGCTCCTTAGTCCGTTATAGACAGCCTGGTCCGGAACTGTATCGGATGCGATCATATTTTCCGCTATTGATTCAATTGCGGCTTCCGGTATTTCCGATGGGAATAAAGAATATGAGGGAGCCGGAGATTGGTTTAAAGAAGCATGGGACTGGTCCGGCGCCTGGATTACTTCCGGAGCGGGTAAAATAACCGGAGCCGGCGGCGCCATAGATATCGCTGCTGGCGCCGCCGCAGGCTGGAGAAGATCTTTTTCATCAATAATATCAATAAGCCGGATTGGCGCTGTCTGTATAATTTTTTGAATCTGATTAACCGGCTGCGCAGGTATTATAACTTTAAAAATAACAACCGCATGCAGGGCTGCGGCCAATATGAATAATAAAAAACGCGTCCGGTTTACACTGTATTGCATCAGGGGGCCTTTACTACCAGGCTTACCTGTCTGTACTGCAGCCGCTGTAAAATTTCCAGAACCCTGTGCACCTGTGAAAATTGTGTGTCCCTGTCGGCTATCACATGAACCCTGGTATCGGGAGCCTCGGTATAGGCCTCGATTATACCGGCCTCCGCGGTTTCAATATTGCAATTTTCTCCGTTAAGGTATAGGTTGCCTTCAATATCGACCCAGATTTCCAGGTTATAATTTTCCTGGCTGGTTTTTGCTGCGGTCTGTGCCTGTGCGTAATGAATGTCCACTGCTTTACGGTAATTGATTATGGAAACAAGCATTATAAAAATCAGCAGCAGAAACGCAATATCGGCTGTTGAAAAAAGCGGAACAAAATATCTCTTGCGTGCCCTCTTGATTTTCATTTTTATGATTGATCTTTAATGCTGAAGGAAAAAGCTTCTATATCCAGTTTTTGCGCGATTTCAACAAATGATACTACATTCTGCCACGGCGCCTGACCGTCAACCGACAAAAGGACCGCAAGATTGGGATGATCCGCAGAGGCCGCGGCGATTTGTTTTTCAGTCTGTGAAAAATCAAGTTCGGCGCCCTGGTAAAAAACAACGCCTTTGCTGTCCATTTCAAAACGCAGTAAATCTTCTTTGTAAACAACGCGGGCGGAATTTTTTTCCGGCAGGTTTATCATAAAGCCGTAATTCATGTTGAAACCCGCCATTACCAGATAATAAATTATCAGAATAAAAGCCAAATCGCTGGTTGCCGCTGTTTCCGCGAAGATGCCCCGTCTGCGCTCCTTAAGTTTCATTTTTCCCCCGGGCAGCGGATATATTAACAATTAAATCCGAACAGGCAGATTCGATCCCGGCAGTAAACTGATCGGCAATGTGGGTAAAAATTGCATGCGCTGACATCGCAAATATGGCAATGATAAGCCCGTAAACGGTGGTAATGAGGGCTTCATAAATACCGTTTGCAACGATTTGCGCATTGACTTCCGAGGCCTCTGATATCGCCTTGAAAGCACCGATCATTCCGGTTACCGTTCCCAGGAAACCTGTAAGCGGGGAAACCGAACCCAAAACTGTCAGCAGATTTAATCCGTTCTCAAGCGAAGCAATGCTTTTTTGCGCCTGTGACTCAACAGCCTTTTCAAGCATCGGCTCCGTCAGATCCGACCTGTTGACCAGGGTTAAAAGAATCTCCGCTCCTATTCGGCGTTTTGATATTTTTTCCAGGAATTCCCGGGCCTGCGGCAATTTATTGTTCCTTATGGCGTCATCTACCACTTCTTTTAAATCATCCAGTTTTAAACTGTGGTAAATAAGATATACGATCCGTTCCAAAGTTATGGCCAAAGCCGCGATGGAAAAAAACAGCAGCGGCCACATGGTAACGCCGCCCAGTACAAATAGTTCAATCAGTGAAAAACCGGTGATAGCTTTTGCCAATTATTTGCCTCTTGTGTCAATTCTATATATTATATCCCCGTGATTCCAGTGCTTCCGCAGTTTCCGCGGCTTTCTCCATCAAAGCGCTGATCACAGGCGGAATCAAGGTTATGTATTTGACCGGACTGTTTTTGCCTCCGCGGCTGATCCAGGCCAGCTCGGTGTCTTCCCATATTGCAAAGAACCTGGGGATAAAGCCCAGCATTAACGGCAGGAGAAGGTTTATGCTGAATTTTTGTAAGCCGGGAACTTTTTCCAAAAATGAAAGAAATTTTTGAATCTCTGTCATTGTAGTTGTCGCGAACAGCAATGCGCCAATCGCAAAAGAGATAACCATGCGCAGGCAAAAAAAACTTCCTTCAATCAAGCCGCCGGTGTTTATGGATAGAGGTGAAAATTCTATTGTCTTTAAAACAAAAATCCCCGCGCATAAAACAAGAAGGGGAGCGCTGCCCTTAAGCAGACGCCATGGTAATATTCCGGTGTTAACCGAAAGTACTATTAAAAATAACACGGCTACAGGGAGGAATATTGCGGATGAAATAAAAACTCCCGCGGAAAATAAAAACATAAAAATCAATTTTACACCGGCCGGCGTTTTATACAGCAGCGGTTTTTTTTGATTTGCGCAAGTCTGCCTGTAAGGTTTATATTCCCAGGGAGTGGATGATTTTAGAATCGATGATTTAGAAATTGTTGTTTTTTGAATCGATGATCTCACAGCCAGCAGCAATCCGATACCGTAAGGTATGAGCGCCGGGGATCCCTGACGCCCCAGCGATTGTCCATCCTGTCCAGGACTTCCGCCGGAACTCCGCAGCCGCGGATCATTCCGCGGTCAAGAATAACAAGCCTGTCCGCCAGGGCAAGGACTTTTTCCAGTTCGTGGGTCAGCAAAATAATCGTTTTACCGGCTGCCTTGATTTCCCTGACAGCGCCAAGTACCTGAACAACTCCCGGCCAATCCAGGTTTGCAAACGGTTCATCCATGATAACAGTATCGCAGCCCATCGCAAGAATTCCTGCAAGGGCCAGCCGTCTTTTTTCCCCGCCGGATAATCTTCGCGGAGAAAAGTCTTTTTTACTTATAAGACCGAACTTCTCCATGATTACATTTGCAGTTTTATCAATCTGAATTTTGGGCAGCCCAAGATTTTGCGGTCCAAACTTTATATCTTCTTCAACAGTTTCACCAATGATCTGGGCGTCAGGATCCTGGAATACAAGCCCTATTTGGCCGCGCAATTCTCTTCCCCACTGCATGAGTAATTTACCGCGGTATAGTATTGTCCCGCCTGTTGGCTCCGTCAAACCGGCAAGCATACGCATTAAAACGGATTTTCCGGATCCGTTGGAACCTGCAATCAATAGGCATTCACCTTTATAAATATCAAGGTCGATCCCGCATATGGCTTCAAATCCATTAGAAAATTTTTTAATAAGATTGCGCACCGTAAATAAATTTTCATTTTTTGTAAGTGCGTCTGTTTCTGTATCTTTGGTTAATTCAGACATACAGAAGTTCCGCCGCGGTTTTCCTGAGCCCTGGTGCAATTAACACAGCCGCTGTACCTTTTATTAAATCACCCGGAATAAATGGAATCAAACCCGCAATCAGCGCTTTGTACCAGTCAAAGTTGCTTAAAACAGAAAGCCAACAGACTCCCGGTATATATATAGTTATCAGACCCAGGATGACCGCTGTTATTAATCTAGTGCGGCTGATTTTTTTGTCCGGCCGGCCCGCAATCAAACCGCTGACCAGAGGCATAAAAAGATAACCGATTAAAAAGCCGCCTGTAGGTCCGGCAAACCGCGAAATACCGGCAGTAAATCCGGCGAACACCGGCGCGCCGATCAATCCCGTAAACAGGTAAAGACCGGCGGCAGCGCATCCCAAAAACGGCCCCAAAACAAGGCCGCCCAGCAATACAAACAGATTCTGCAGTACAATCGGTACCGGCCCGACAGGAATAGCAATAAATGTCCCTGCGGCAATGAGGGCCGCGAACATGGCTGTAAAACAGATCCTCAGCAGATGAATGTTATGCATTCATTTTATTTTAATTGAATTTATGGGAATTTCTATACTATTACCCGCGAACTGGTATCTGGGGAAGATCTCTCACGGAGTTCGCGGAGTACACAAAGAAACACGGAGGAAATTAAAAAAGAGAAATGAACAATTATATATCCAGATCAGAATGTGTTAATCGTTTGAATCGTCTTTCTCGAGATCTTCCAACATCCCGGCAAGTGAATTAAAACGTTTTGCCGGAATCTCACCGCGCATCATTGCGCGGCCCTCTTCAATAGCCGCGATAGTTTCGGCATTATAATGCGGGTTTCCGGTTTCCGGATCGATATTTCTGGCGCAAATGGGGCATGGGTGTAAATCAGATTCGGGAGCCGGAGTAAAAGTAAGAATTATTCTCCCTGCAGGTACTTGAGACGGAACTTCAAGAGTTAACCGGCGGTCAGCCGGTATCTCAACAGTTTGTGTAATGGTCATGCATAAAATATTATTTTAAAAATGAAAAATTTTCAAATAAAAAAGATGAAGATCTCTCACGGAGCCCGCAGAGTACACAAAGAAACACGGAGGAAGAGAAGAAATTAAAATCTATCGTTTTCACTCTTCCTTCTCCGTGTACTCAGTGCGCTCAGTGCCTCTGTGAGAGATCTTCACCAATTATCCATTATTCGTTCGCATCGTTTGTGCTGTTAGCGGTAAACCTCTTCTCATTTCTCTTTTTTAACTTTTAATTTGTATTCCCCATCAGCAAAGATAAGAGTCTTTCGTCGCTGTCGATTGCTCCCAGCGAACGAAGTTTGGATAGACTTTGCATGAAGGAGTACTGCGCGTTGGTCAGGTTGTTCCTGGAAGTAATTAAAAGTGTTGTCGCGTCGCCGAGGTCAGAGACTGAACTCTGGGACAGCTTATACCGTTCCATGACGTATTCATAATTTTTTTGGGCGTATTCCAGGGATCGTCTGTAAGACTGGATCGATCCGGAGTACCCGATAAGGCTTAAGAGGGCGCTCTGCAAATCTGTCTGAAGCTGGATTTCTGCTCCCTTGTAATCCATGGCTGCCGATTCTCTTGATATTCTGTTCCTCTCGACATTGTTGGCTGTATCCCAAAAATCAAGGGGAATGTTTACCGACAATGAAAGGGTTCCGGAGTCATAGTCAAAACCGTTCTTGTAGGTATAACTGGCGCCTGTAGAAAATGCGCCGGTCACTGTGGGTGCGTAACCCAGTTTTGCGAGGTCCAGGTTCTTTACGGCGCGCTGATCGGCCAGACCGTACTTCGCGTAAGTCGGATTTGATGAATAAAGCATCTGCAGGAATTGTCTGTAAACGTTATCGGCTTCATCGTCAGATATACCGGCCAGCCGTGTAATAAGTGCGTCATATCCTGTAAAATCAATCTGCTCTGGCTGGGGAATTGCGTCCAGTCCCAGAAGGAACTTGAGCTTGGATACCGCTATTGCCAGGTTGCGTTTTGCCTGGTTGCGCGAATTCTCCCTGGTCTCCTTGTCGGCCTGGGCTTTTAAAAAATCACCGTCATTAAGCATCCCGCTTTGCTGGCGGATTTCTGCCATGGAAAAATTAGTAAGAGTTTGCTGCAGTGATTGTTCCTCGGCTTCAAGCGTAGCCATGGCTTCAAGCACCGCGTAGTAGGCGCTGTCCGCAGAATCCAATACGTTAAAGTATTCTATTCTGGCATCGATTTTTGCGCTTTCTGTGCCAATTGCATTGATGGCCTTTTCAATCGAATTCCTGTTGCCCTGGATTTTGATGCTTTCGCTGATGTTTGCGCTTGCAGAAGCACTGAATGAATCCCAGACCGTGGGAGCCGGTTTTAGAGCTGAAGAAGATTCCCACAGGTTAAGCGAAGCTTTGCCGCCCAGAGAAAGGGTTGGCATGTAAGCGCTGTAAATACGTGACTGTTCGGTCAGGTTGGCGCTGTTTATTGCCAGGTTTTTGGCAGGTAAAGTCCTGGAATTAAGCAATGCCATGGTGCGCGCGTCTTCCAGACTCAAAGTCTGCGCGAACAATCCCGCTGCGGCAATCAGTAAAATTAACACCGTGATGATATTTCTTTTCATAAAAATAAATTCCCCATTATTATTCGTACCTTAAAGCGTCAATCGGATACAGTCTTGCGGCTTTTAGGGCCGGATAATATCCAAAAATTATTCCGACAACAGCGGCGAACAGGGCCGCGATTGCCACTATTACAGGATTAATCGCAGTCGGAATCTTAACCAGTGCAAGCAAACGGCCGGCAAGCGCGGCCAGACCGATTCCCAGTATACCGCCCATAAGGCTCAGTATCATTGACTCCGACAGGAACTGAAGCAGTATATCACGTTTGCGGCCGCCTATTGCCATCCTTATACCGATTTCCCTGGTGCGTTCGGTGACCGATACCAGCATTATGTTCATGATGCCTATACCGCCGACCAGCAGGGATACGCCTGCGATCGCGGCAAGAAGGGTGGTCATGGTCTGCAGAACACCGGATGCCATGTCGATCATTTCGGCCTGGTTAAATATAGAAAAATCCGACGCAACATTGTCGCCCAGGTTCCGCGATTCCCTCAGAATCAGTTCGGTTTCTTTCTGCGCGGCATCCATATATTTTTTATCGATTACGCTGATAATAATGGTATTGATATTGCGGGAGTTGTTTAAACGGGTCATGGCCGTATCAAGGGGCATTATAATGATATTGTCCTGATCATTGCCGCCCAGTCCGGATCCTTTGGATTCAAGAACGCCTATTACCGTATAATAATTGGTGTTGATTCTGAGCTGCTGGCCCAGGGATGCTTCCGCGCTGCCGAACAGGTTTACTGCGGTTGAGTTCCCAAGATCGATAACCGTGTTGCGGGTATCCAAATCATCTTGTTCAAACAGAACCCCCAGGTTAGCATTCCAGTTCCTGGCAATAAAAAAATCCGGATCAACTCCGTTGACCTGGACCTGGTCGCTGCCTTCCGGGCCGACAGCGGTTACGCTGCCCTGGACAACTCCGGTAATGGCCGCCGCATAACTGGATTCAAGCTTTAGTTTATCAATGTCTTTTTTGGTAAACGAGCTGATCCGCATCTGGGTAGTCCTGCCGTTCCGGTTCATGTTACGGGCCGGCATTACCTGCAGCAGATTGGTTCCCATGGCTGTAAGGCTTTTTTCGATGGACGCCTGCGAACCTTCGCCGATGGCGACCATTATAATTACCGAACCGACACCGATAATTATGCCCAGCGATGTCAGGAGGCTCCTCATGCGGTTGCGCAGTATGGAACGGAAACAAGTTTGCAATAACTGGAATAAATTCATGATGCTGCCTCCGCCTGGGGTTTGGAAATTGGCACCTTCCCTGAATAAAAGGTTTCTGAGACGTCCTCATGCTCACTGTTCCATTTGGCCAAATCCTCAAGCGCATCCCGCCTGTTGGTTACCTGGGTATCGGAAATGATAAGGCCGTCCCTGAGGGTCACAATACGTTTGGTATAGGAAGCCAGTTCAGGTTCGTGGGTAACCATAACTATGGTTTTGCCCTGCCTGTTGAGTTCCTGGAACAGCCCCATTATTTCCAGGGACATTCCTGTATCAAGATTCCCGGTCGGCTCGTCCGCCAGTATAAAAGCCGGATCGTTTACCGTCGCCCGCGCGATGGCAACCCTCTGCTGCTGACCGCCGGAGAGCTGGGCAGGATGGTGGTTCATCCGTTCCACAAGCCCCACATTCTTAAGGGCCGCGATTCCAAGTTCTTTCCTGCCCTGCGCAGAAAGGCGTTTGCCGTCTTTTTTCTTTCGGCTGTAAAAGAGGGGAAGTTCCACATTCTCCAGAGCCGATGTCCGGGCCAGCAGGTTAAAAGACTGAAAAACAAATCCAATTTTTTGATTTCTTATAAACGCGAAGGTATTGGAATCTGATTTGGATGTTTCAATGCCGTCCAGGGTATAGGTTCCCGCGGACGGCTTGTCCAGACAGCCCAATATGTTCATTAAGGTAGATTTACCGGATCCGGAAGGTCCCATTACCGAAACGAACTCTCCCTCTTCCGCAGAAAAGTCTATGCCCCTGAGGGCGCGGACAACAACGGCTTCCTCGCCCTTTCTGCCTTCCATCCGGTATTCCCTTTTAATACCGCGAAGCTCAATTACCGACATTGACTTTCTCCCTCAAAATAAACTGTCTCCCGGATATATCTTCATTGGTGCGTATTTCGGTCAATGTGCCGTTTGTTATGCCGATTGCCACCCGCATAACCGCGAGTTTGCCTTCGCTGTCCAGGTACCACAGATTACGCAGTACAGCCGAAGGAGCGGCGCCGCGGTTCTGCCCCTGACCCTGCTGCTGCTGGTTCTGTCCGCCCGGCCTGAAGTTGGCCCTTCCGCCGCCCAACAGACCCTGGATCCCGCCGGCGTTCTGCTGCTGTGCCTGCGCCGCCTGCTGCTTCTCTGCGTTGGCCTGGTCCCTTGCCGCGATGGCTGCTTTCTTCTGGTCATCGGTCATAAGAGCCAATCCTGCGTTAAAAACCATTTCGTCGATTTTATCCGCTGTAAGGGTGGTAGGCTGGTAACGCAGCGCCGCGTTGGATACGGTTAATACATTTTCGCTGCTTTCTACAATAAAGTCCACGTTGCAGGTCATGCCCGGCAGCAGGGAGCCGTCCTGGTTTTCAACCTTGATAATAACAGTATAGGAAACTACTCCGTTTGATACAGCGGGAACCATGCGCAGGGTTTCCACTTCTCCGGTAAAACTGCGGCCTGGCAGGCTCTCCAGGGAGAACCTTACCGGCTCTCCCTTGTGTATTGATACAATATCCAGCTCACCGACAACGGCTTCGATCTGCATGTCTTTGAGATTCTCGGCCAGGGTAAACATGGCGCCGGAATTGCTCCCGGAGCTGTCGGTTACCGTATCGCCTACATTTATTTTGCGGTCGAGAACTATGCCGTCAATCGGCGATGTGATAAACGCGTATTGGTTTATTTCAGTTTCTATAACCTGCAGATTGGACTGCGCTACCTCAAGATCCGCAGTTTGATTATCCAGTGTGGTTTTGCTTGTTTTTAAATCGTAATCGGAGATTAGGTTTTTTTGCGCAAGGGCAACCTGGTTATTGTAGTTTATTTGCTGAAGATCCAGATTGGCTTTTGCCTTTGCTACCGATGCGCTTTGCTGCTGCTGCTGGAGTTTGAGCATGTCGGTATTAAGCTCTGCCAGGACCTGTCCTTTTTTGACTGTATCGTTATAATCAAAATTGATTTTTTCTACCTTGCCGCTCATCTGCGGTATAACCTTAACCGAAGCAACCGGGTTTAAGGTGCCGCTGGCAGAAACAGTGCGTTCAACCGTCCCGCGCGCTACAGGCGTAAAATCGTAGGAGGCGGAAACGGTTTTTTTTGCACAGGCCGCAAACATAAAAACAGCCGCGGCCAGACAAACAATTATTGTTTTTTGAAGAATTTTTGGGAATTTCATCGATGAAAGCTCCTTGTATATATTAACAACAAACTACTTGCATAAAAGGTAACGCTGTTTAGAATGTATATCATGAAAGTTATAGCATTAAACGGAAGCCCCAATAGCGGCGGCGTAGTCGCCAGGGGAATCTCCATTATAACGGGCGAACTGGAAAAGGAAGGAATTACCGCGGAAGTATTTAATATCGGCGGTAAAAGTATTCACGGCTGCAACGATTGCCGAAAGTGCAAAGAAACAGGGCGCTGCGTAATTTCAGGCGATCAGGTAAACGAAGTATACGAAAAAATGCAGTCCTGCGACGGCCTTATTCTGGGCAGCCCGGTTTATTACGGCGGAGTGGCCGGTACTTTTAAATGTTTCCTGGATCGCCTGTTTTTCCCCGGGCCGAATATGAGGTACAAAATCGGCGCCAGTGTGGTCTCCCTAAGACGCACAGGCGGCCTGACAACTTTTCATCAATTAAATAACTACTTTAACCTGGCCCAGATGATAATAACCCCCGGTGTTTACTGGAATGTTATGCACGGCAATAACGCAGAAGAAACAGAGCAGGACAGGGAAGGATTGCAGATTATGGAAATTCAGGGTAGAAACATGGCCTGGCTTATCAAAACAATGGCGGCAGGCAGAAAAGAAATACCGCCGCCTCCTGCGGTTGCCGAACGAATACGGACTAATTTTATACATTAGGTATTTTATAAGAAAGTCATATTTTTTCGTTAATTTTTATTTTTTTTCTCATTTTTTATTGAATAATTATTTTTTTTCCTGTATCATTATCCAAGGGAATAGGGGCAGCTCAAATATCGAAAAGTTCCAATTTCTCCAGAATAAACAAGAGGGTTTAACAGATGTTGGACATCGGTCCCATCCATCGCAATGAATACGGATTAAATGACCGATCCGGGTCCGAACCAGTTGCCATTGCGGAAGCGCCCGGCCGAATTCATTATATGGGTGAACACGGAGAACCGGACGCCGGTTTGTTTCTTTCATCGGCTATTGATCGTTATATCAGGGCGGCTGTAAGTTTTCGAAAAGATAATTCAATCAGGTTTTTCGCTTCTGACCTTGGAGAAAGAAAACGGACTACCCTTGTTAATCTTAAATATAAACGGGAAGATCGCTGGGCCAATTATATAAAAGTGGCCATTTATATTTTTGCGGAAATGGGATATCCGGTTAAGAGTCTCAATTTTACAATAGCCGGAGATATTCCCCAGCAGGTAGGGCTTGCTTCGTCTTCCGCAATTGAAACAGCGTCAGCAACCGCGCTCCGTGGTTTTTTTAAGGCAAACATCAGCGACAAGGATTTAATAAAAAAACTGACCGCGGCCAAGACGGCGTTTTTTGAAAAACCGGCGAGCCCTGTGGATTACCTGATTGCGCTCTCGGCCAAAAAAGATCAATTTTTAATTGTAGACGAAATAAATTCAGAAGTTAAACGGATTAAATCTCCGCTTGCAAAATATAAACTTTTGATAATGGATTCCAAAGTACCGCGTTTTGGAGTTGACGAGGAATTGCGTCAGCGCCGCAGGGATATTAAAAAAGGACTGGAGCAGCTTTCCAACAACAGGCAGGGAGCTACTTTCCGCGATTATGCCGCCGGCGATCTTGTCGAATCCATGGGCCATCTGCCGGAGGAAATCCGGCGCCGCAGCATGCACATAGTCCAGGAAATAAGACGGATCAACGATGCTGAAGATTCGATTCGCAAACCCGACCTGCCTTTGCTTAGCAGGCTAATCTACAATTCCCATGAAAGCCTGCGGGATTTATACGAAGTGTCCTGTCCGGAAATCGACTGGCTGGTCAAGCGCGCGCAGGAAATTGACGGGGCCCTTGGTTCCCGTATGACCGGCCAGGGATTCGGCGGCTGTACCTATACTTTTATCAAAGAATCCGCTGTAGATGAATATAAAAAACGGCTGGAAGATTATGAACGCATTTTCGGTTTCCATCCCGTTATTTACGAAACCCGTCCTGCCCCGGGCGCCAGGATGGTAAACTCCGAAGGCTGAACGGACGTGAATATCCTTTTAACCAATGACGACGGCGTTGAAAGCAACGGGATCCTGATTCTCGCGCGGGTTCTGCGCGGGACACGAAAGGATAATATTTTTGTGCTTGCCCCGGATAAAAACAGATCCGGTGTTTCATGCGGGATGTCGGTTTTTGATCCAATGATGCTGTCCGAGAAATCACAGGGTATCTGGGCCTGCACCGGCCTTCCCGTGGACTGTGTAATTGCCGCTGTTCTGGGCGGGATTCCGTGCAAACCTGATATTATTATTTCCGGAATCAACCGCGGCGCCAACATGGGCAACGATATCCATTATTCCGGTACGGTAGCCGCGGCCAGGCAGGGAGCGATGATGGGGATCCCTTCAATCGCCCTTTCGCTTAACGCCTTCGAAAATAATTATTGGGAAATGGCCGCGCAATATAGTGCAGAGCATCTGGATGAATACATTAATATGTGGGAAAGTGATATATTCATTAATGTGAATATTCCCAATAACGCAAACGGTCCGGACGGCATGGTTTTTACCTGGCCCGCGGTAAAAAAATACAACGATGAACTTACCTTGTTTAAGGGACCGGATGACAGGTATTGCTGTTATCTCAACTGGGGGAAAGACAGCGTGGAAAACCAGAGCGGAACAGACTGGGACGCGGTTTCAAAAAACCTGGTCTCTGTAAGCCACCTTGCGATCCATCCGGTTGTACGCAGGGATCTCTGCCCCAATGTCCCGGATTACGCCGCCGCGGGGATTCGGAGGTAAAATGGCCGATACTCTGCAGGAGGGGATCAGACTGTACCGTCTCAAGAACTGGGACAGGGCGCTTGCCGAATTTAAAAAAGTTGATTCCAAAGATTTTAGTCCGGAAAAAAATTCAGAGCTTGCCTACTATATGGGCCTCTCTTACACGCAGCTTGCCAAATACGATGACGCAATGGTTTATCTTGAACAGGTGGTAACTTCCGGCCAGGACCCTTTCCGTGTGTACCAGTGCCGCATGACTCTCGCATATATTTACGTAATTACCAAACGATCCAAGATGGCCGAATTTGAACTTCACCGCCTGACCGGCAACGGATTTGAATCCGCCCTGCTGTACGCGACGCTTGCCTATGCCGCATGGTCGCAGAAACATTTTCCGGAGGCCATCGAATATTACGAGAAGGCGCTTGACCTTGACGCCGGCAATACAACGGCCCTTAACGGACTGGGGTTTATTCTGGCCGATACCGAAATTGATCCCCTGCGCGGACTAAGGTACTG
>WQZG01000082.1 GCA_009780855.1 Treponema sp. | reverse complement strand
GCAAGCAGCGGCGCAGCAAGCAGCGGCGCAGCAAGCAGCGGCGCAGCAAGCAGCGGCGCAGCAAGCAGCGGCGCAGCAAGCAGCGGCGCAGCAAGCAGCGGCGCAGCAAGCAGCGGCGCAGCATTCTTCCGCTGCCGGGTTTGCGGGATTAATCAGGTCCAATATCGAAAAAGTTTTTTTGGGTAAAACCGCTGTCATCGAAACGGTTCTGGCCGCTTTTTTGGCCCAGGGCCATGTACTCCTTGAAGACGTACCCGGCACCGGCAAGACGATTCTGGCGCGCGCTTTGGCGGCCAGCCTTAACCTTAGTTTCGCAAGGGTTCAGTGTACTCCCGACCTGCTGCCCGCCGATATTCTGGGCGTTTCAGTATGGCGGCAGAACGAAGACCGGTTCGTTTACCGCAAGGGGCCCATTGTAAACCAGTTTGTTCTGGTGGACGAAATAAACCGGGCAACCCCGCGCACCCAGTCGGCTCTGCTGGAAGCCATGGCCGAAGGCCAGATTTCCGTAGACGGCGAGAGGATTCCCCTGCCCCAGCCATTCTTTGTAATGGCTACGCAGAATCCAATCGAATACGAGGGGACTTTTCCGCTTCCGGAAGCCCAAAAGGACCGTTTCCTGCTGTCGTTAAAAATCGGCTACCCGGATCACGATTCAGAAGCGAGGATGCTTGAAAACCAGCGCCGCATTACCCATCCGGTTACAGATCTCAGGGCTGTCGCGGAAGCCTCCGACGCAGCCAGGCTGCAGGAAGAATGTACCCGGATTCACGTTGATCCCCAGGTGCGCAATTACCTGCTTTCCCTGGTTCAGGAGACACGTCAGGAATCCAACCTAAGGGCCGGGATTTCGCCGCGGGGTTCTTTATCGCTGTACCGCGCAAGCCAGGCTCTGGCCGCTTTACGGGGAAGGGATTTCGTCAGCCCGGCGGATATCAAGGAAATGACGCCTTCAGTATTCAGACAGCGTCTGCTGCTTTCTTCAGAAGCCCTGGTCAGGGGCGTCCTGCCGGACAGAATCATCGATTCAATCCTTGAAAGGGTCCCGATGCCGGAATACCGGACTTCACTTTGAAAATCGCCTGGGCCCAGATACAGGTACACAGGGAAAGGCTGCTCTTTGGCCTGCTGCCCTTCGCGGCTCTGGTATATATTTTTACTCCGTGGCGGCCGGTTCAGTTTCTGTTGTTCTTCATGATTTTTTTAATGCTGGCTTGTAGGCTCTACACCGAATACCTTATCCATCATCTGTCTGTACGCCGGGGAGACCAGGAACTGCGCGGGTTCAGGCATGAATGGATAGAAGTAGAAATTACCGTGGAAAACCGCGGGAAGCTGCCGGCCTTTATGCTTGCCGCGGGCGACACGCCGGGCAGGATTTCGGTCTTCAGAAACAACAAGTTTCTCGGCACCCTCTGGGGTCAAAGAAGCCGCACGATCCGCTGGCAGGGATTCGGAACAAGCCGGGGCCTTTTTGTTCTGGGGCCCGGAATAATTCGGGGCGCTGATCCATTGGGATTGTTCCCCTTTACCCTGGTCTCTGCGGAAACTTCAAAACTTTATGTATATCCGGCACCCGGTTATTTAAACATCAAGGCGCCGGGAGGAATTCCGCTGGGCGTTCTTGTAAGCGGCAATCCCTTCAACGAGGACCTTACCAGACGCCGTTCCCTGCGGGAGTACAACGGAGGCGATGAACTGCGCCGTATCAACTGGAAAGCCAGCGCCAAAATGACCCTGGGCGGACACAGCGCCCTGATGGTTAATGAGTACGAAGCTTCGCTCTCTTATCCGATGGTAGTGTTCCTTAACGCGGATCCGCTGGAGTACGCGGCCAGAAACCGGGAAATTTACCTGGAACGGGCCATTGAAGCAGCGGCGGCGCTGTGCGTAATGGCGTCACGCGAACGGCAGGCCATTGGTTTTATACTGCATTCATCATGGAAAGAAACGGACAGGACAATTACGCCGTCCGCTTTTACCCTAATCCCCATACTGGAAAGACTGGCGGTTCTGGAACGCCGTTCAATCGAAGGTGAGCAGATGCCGCAGATGCGCGGCAGTGTGGAAAGAATGCTTGGGGAAACCAGGATTCTTCCCTTTGGCACACGGCTGATTTATGTCGGGCCAGCACTTGGCCGCGATGATTACAGGCTTCTTGAAAACCTAAAAAGCTCCCACCTGACCCTTGAATATCTTTTGATTGATGAAACAAAACTGCCGGGATTTAACCTGCAATATCAGATAAAGGAAAGGGGATATGAAATCCTTTGAGACTTTTCACGCCGTGCTTGCGGCGTATATCCCGGTCTCAGTACTGGCGGGTATCATGCCGCTGTCAGCGCTTATGCTGGAACACTTTATCGGCACGCCCCTGCCCCTGGGACTTTGGTTTGTATTCAGTTTAATAAGCGCTGTCAGCGCCTCGGTTTACTGGGCTGCGGTGAAAAAAAGCAAGGCCGATCATTCATCGGCAAACATACGCGGCGCGGTCCTCATCATAATAATAAGTTATGCTCTTGCTTCGGTTTTTGATTTTGAACGGCCTTTTGTGATGAGATTTTATCCGTCTTTTCACAATATCCCGCCGTCGATTTTCGCGCTGGCCGTTTGGTTCCCGGTAGTTACATTAAAAAAGATTTTTGCCGGGCAGGAACTTTTTGAGTCCAATGCCGAAAAATACGAAGGGGACAAACTGCGTCAGATCATGCTTGAAGACTCAAGCCTTATGAGCGAAACCGATGCGGACATGAAAAAGATCAGCAATTATTACGCGGCTTCTTTTATTCCATCGGTAATACTGATGTTTGTCTGCGGCGGCCTGGGCCTTCACTTCAGCGCAGCGCTGATGATCCTGCTTACAGTTATTTTTGCCTTGGGCGTCTGCATAGAAAGTTTTTTGGGTTTTATGCGCAGGGAATATTCCTATGCCGCGGAAGGCCTAATACTCCCGGATCGGCCAAAAACAGTCATGGCAGCAATCATAACCCTGCTTTCTGCCTGTACAGCCGGGCTTCTGTTTTCTTCGGATAAAAGCATATTGTCGCCTTCGCTTCTCATGGACTTGCTGCGCCGTATCCAGGCTTTTTTTGACAGGATGTCAAAGCCGGTAACGGATGTGCCCCCGCCCCAGATGATGCAGCCAATGCAGGACAGCGGCTCAGGTATTCCGCCGGAACTGCTTGAGATGACAAAAAACTCCCAGCCTTCGCCGTTCTGGGACTATCTCAAGTACGCCATTCTCGTAGCACTGGCGGTCTTTTTTATCTGGTTCATGATCAATCCCCTTTTAAGCCGGACAAAATGGTTTAGAGGTTTAAAGGGTCTGCCCATTAAAATAATTAAAGTGCTTAAGGAATGGCTTAAGTCCCTTGCGGACGGCGCCGTTTATTTCTTTAAATCCCTTGGGAGAGGAGCAGGCGGAAATAAACTTGCTCCGCCGTCCGCGGCTGCGCTGCACCGTCTGGAAGAAGATATCCTTGGGAGTTATAGCGCCGCAAAACGCAGGGAACTGCGCCGCAGCATAAGCTTGTTTGCCCGCCTTATTTACTGGGGATCGGAAGTCCTAAATGTTTCCTGGAAACCCAGCCATGCTCCGATTGAATATTGCATCCTCCTTGCAGACAAGGCCCAAAACCCCAATATTAAACACGCCGGTGAACTTTTCGAAAAAGCACTTTATTCCCTTAACCCGCTTACACGGACAGAGCGGAACGAATTCAAAAATCTGGTGGAAACCATAACAGCAGAAAACCCAACACCTCAAAGCGATACCGGAGCCTGATCCCGGCTCAGGTTTCTGAACGAGTTTGATTTAAAAAAATTCCCATGTTAAAATACAGCATGATTGAAAAAAATACAGAACTGGTCGAACTTACCGTATTGAACGAGCCGGGAGTATTGGGCAGGGTTGCCGGTCATATACGCCGCGAAGGCTGGAACATCAAGCGCCTTACAGTAGACGAGACAGGCTTCCGCAATGAAACACCGCAGACACCCGCGGGGACCGGCACTTCGTACATGGAAATCGAAATTGAGGGAACCCACACCAAACTGGCCCAGGTAATGGAACATATTCTTAATCTCAACTGTGTAGTAAGCATCGGCATGATGCACGACGGTAAAAAAATAGTCCGCAGCAGGCCAAGGGAACAGCAAAAAAATATATTACCGCAGACAAAAGCAGTGAACATACCGCCCAAAAAACCCGGGGTATTCAGAATATTGGCCATTAATCCCGGTTCAACTTCAACCAAATTTGCCATTTACGATGACGACACCTGCATACTGGAAAAAAAAATCCGTCACGACGCCGCGGAAACTTCACACTACAATTCGGTCCTGGAACAAAAAGAAATGCGCCGCATCTGCATAATGAAGGATCTGGAAAAAGCCGGTATTGACTATAAATCCCTTGACGCGATCGCGGGCCGGGGAGGTTTATTAAAACCAATCGAGAGCGGGGTATACATCATTAACGAAAAAATGCTTGAAGACCTTAATACCGCCAGCGCCGCTGTTCACGCCTCTGCTCTGGGCGCCATTATCGCATCCGAACTGGCAGCCTCCCTGTCCATACCAGCCTATGTAGTCGACCCGATAGTAGTTGACGAAATGGACCGCAACGCCAAACTGACCGGAATTCCAGGGATAGAACGATCAAGCATTTTCCACGCCCTTAACCACAAGGCCATAGCACGGCGTCTGGCGGAACAGCTTGGCAAACCCTACGAAAACGCCAGATTCGTTGTAGCCCACCTGGGCGGCGGCATCAGCGTCGGCGCGCACAGATACGGCAGGGTCATTGATGTAAATGACGCGCTGTCCGGCGAAGGCCCCTTTACGCCGGAACGCTCCGGGAATGTTCCTGCAGTCCCGCTTATCAATATGTGTTTCTCCGGAGAATATACCCGGGAAGAAATGTTTGAGAAAATAGTCGGAAAAGGCGGAATGAAGGCTTACCTGGGTACAAGCGATGAAGACGAAGCCCAAAAAATGATCAATAACGGCGACGAGTTTGCGGCCCTTGTACTGGACTCAATGGCTTACCAGGTATCCAAAGAAATCGGCGCCATGTGCGCGGTGCTGGAAGGACTTGTGGACGCAATCATTTTAACGGGCGGATTGGCTCATTCCAGCCGTTTTACCGGATCCATCAAACTGCGGGTAGACAAACTGGCCCCGGTATATGTTTTTCCCGGTGAAGACGAGATGCTGGCCCTTGCGAGCGGAGTACTTAGGGTTTTACGCGGGCGGGAAAAACCAGCGTATTATAATTAATTTAGGTGTATAGGATTATAAAAAAATAAAGCCCGGTTGCTGCAAAGCTGCCGGGCCTTTTTTTATATGACTGCCATTAAAATTTCATTTTTTTAAATAATCCAGATAAGCGGCAACGGCCCGGCGTGTTGAATCAAACGCCAAGTCCTGTGCCTTTATATCCTGCGGCCTGATAAAACAAACACCGGAAATTTCGGCGGCCTCAGGCATTATATCTTTTTCGGTAAGGCCGGGGACAGATACAGTAAAAAAAACATCGCAGGTATTGTAGATTATTTTTTTGTACGGATACTTGTTGGGGAAGGACGCGAACAGGGTAAAATATTGCGCGGGATTTACCCCTGCCGGCGGAGTCCAGCCGATTTCTTCCTTTAGTTCGCGGCAAAGGCCTTCCAGAATTCCTTCCCCGGGATCAACAAAGCCGCCGGGCACATCAAGCTTTCCAATGGAAGGCTCCTTTCCGCGCACCAACAGCAGTACCTTGCCGCCGCTTTCGATTATGCAGCCGGAGGCGGCAGCAGTGTTGTGGTAATAAGTAAATCCGCAGTCAGGGCAAAAAAAATTTTTGCCGTTAAATGTGATTTTTTCTGACGCGCAGGACGGGCAGTATTTAAACATGGCGGTTATTTCTTTTCCAGGCTGTCATAATAAGCAACCCGTTCCTTTAACAGAACAGGAATGTCCAAATCGTAGGGACAGCGTTTTACACATTCACGGCATTCGGTGCAGGTCCTGGCGCTTTCTACAGCCGATCCCACAAACTCAAGCGCGCGGGACATGGGCATGCGTTTAAAAGCGCTCTTCATCGAGAGTACCGAACTTATGCGTATGCCCTGGGTACAGGGCTGGCAGTAATCGCAGCGGTGGCACCATGACGGCCCGAACTCTGTCCGCAGTTTTTCGATTTCTTTAATATCGGCGGCGGTTAATTGTTCATTTCTTTCCACGATGCCTGCGATCTCCCGGATCTCTTCGATTTTTTCAATACCGGGGTCCGGAACTATGCTGTCAAAAGACAGGAGGTAACGGAACGAAAGAACCGCGTTGTCCAGTAGGCCGCCGCCCATTGGCTTCATGGCGATAAATCCCATATCCAGTTTTTTGGCAAGCGGAATGGCTTCGTCGGCTGCGGCCTTGTCTATGTAATTGAATGGAAGCTGTACAACCGCGAATCTGCCGGATTTCATTATTTCCATGGCAATGGGCAGGCTGTGGCTGGAAAAAGCCGGGAACCTGATCTTGCCCGCTTTTACCGCTGCTTCCATCCCTTCCATCGCGCCTGTGGGAGCAAAGATCGCGTCACGCTTGGCGGCGGAGCTTATGCCGTGGAACTGGTAAATGTCGATGTAATCGGTACCCAGCCGTTTGAGGCTTAAGTCAAGCTGTTCATTAAAGGATTTTTTATCATTGGCCGGCGATTTGGAAGCGATGATAATATCTTCTCTCTTGTATATTTTTAACGCCTCCCCGATTTTTTCCTCGCTGTCAGCGTAGCCGTGCGCAGTGTCGATAAAATTTATCCCAAGTTTTATCGCTTCCCTGACAACACGGACAGCTTCTTCTTTTGATACGCGCATTATCGGTATGCCGCCAAAAGCTACCTTGCTGACCATAAGACCGGTTTTTCCGAATCTGACCTTTTCCATAAATTCTACCTCCGTTTAAATTGGGTTCATATTGATTTTTTTATCTGGTTAATTTTTTCATCCAGTTCCAGCGGTGCAGTTTTATAAAAGCGACCGAACATTTAAAAATTTGATCGCACTTAAGACACGCGAAAGTTACCACAGGCGGAAAATGAAAAACAAATGCCGAAAGCAGGGCCGACGGTATTACCACAGTCCAGACCCAGATAAGGTCGTTAATAAGCACAAAACTGGTTGCGCCGCCTGCGCGTACTATGCCTGTAAGCACGGACATTTGGTAGGAAGTGCCGATTATCATCACCGAAAATACAGTAAGAAACTGAATCGCATAAGTGTAAGCTTCCGGCGAAATCGCCTTAAAACCCAGATTGATAATAAAGTCCTTTAATAGAAAAATGACGGCGCCGGTTATGATGCCTACACTCAAAAAAACAAACTGAAGCGTGCGCGAATAGGCTTTTACCCGGTCAATATCGCCTGAGCCTACTGTCCTCCCGATTATTACCCCGGACGCGCCGGCAATGGCATAAACCAAAACGCCCAAGAGCTGCTGTAAATTCGCGGCGATCGTATTGGCGGCAAGCACCTGCGGACCAAGACGCCCCAGTATGGCAATCTGGGTGGAACCGGCGATACCCCAGGTTATGTCTCCCAAAATCACGGGAAAACCGTATTTAAAATAATCGCCGGCAAGGGTTTTGTTCCAGAGTTTTAGATCGCGGATCTTTATCGAAAGAATTTTATCGCCGAACCGTACATAAATAAAAGTAACTGAAAATTCCAGAAACCGTGCGATGAGAGTCGCAATCGCGGCGCCGCGTACGCCCATGGCCGGGAAACCAAAATGACCGAAGATAAAAATCCAGTTCAGAAAAACATTGACAGTAAAAGCGGTAAGAGAACTGAAGAATCCGATCCTGGTATTCTGGACACAGCGCATTGAGGCAAGCATCATGTTGTTGGAACAGAAAAAAATGTAGGTTAAGCAGACAACCGGTAAATACCTCATTCCCTGCGCAATTACACCGGGGTCCGAAGAAAAAATTGATAATATCTGGCGCGGAATGATCGAAACAACAACGGTAAGCAGAGCTCCGGCGGCAAAGGCGATTTTAATGGTAATCATAATTACCATTTTTGCCCTGGCCGTATCGCCTCTGCCAAAGTACTGGGCCGCCAGGATCACAAGCGCCGCGCCGAGTCCCGAGCATAACATAGACAGGATCCACTGTACCTGGTTGGAAATTAACACACCGGAGAGCGCGGCGTCTCCAAGGGAGCCGACCATAAAATTATCGGCAAGGCCCACGCCGTAACTTATAAGGTTCTGCAGGGCAAGCGGAAGCGCGATTGCAGTCAGAGTTTTAAAGAACGGGGCGTCTATGTATTTTTGAGCGGCGGCAGGCATGTTTATTGTTTCCGGCCTATTGGCCGGAATTACCCTCCGGATAAAGTATCAGACGGGCCGTGCCTCCGTCAAGTAAACTGTCTGCGATATACTGCAGATCATTGGCGGTAACAGCCTGGTAAAGGGCGGGCCTTTTATCCAGGCGGCTTAACGGCGAATTGTATATTACCGCAGAATTGGCATAACTTTGGGCAATATACAAATTGCTCTGCACGGATTGTTCCTGATCCTTGACCAGGGCCTGCTTTGCTTTTTCCAGTACATCAGCATCAATTGTACCATCCGCAACAGAGCGTACAACGGCCAGCGCGGCGCCGGACAATTCCACCGCACGGTCAGGATTACAGATGAAGTAGAACCCGCCGCTCAGTTCGCCGCTGGGGACAGGCGACAGGGAAACCCAGGCAGAAATAGAATATACTCCTCCCAGGTTTTCGCGTATTTCATCATTAAGAACAATGTTAAGATATTCATTCAGGGCAGAGGAGGCAGCGAGGGCTCTGTCAGAAAATTGCATGGGCGTAAACCAGGTCATTACAACCGAACTCCTTTCTTCCTTGCCCTTGTATATTTCTTTCTGAACATTTGCCGGCCTCATATAATCGGCGTTGGCCCATTCGTTAAACGGCTTTGGCTGCTGCGGAAGCGAGGCAAGGTAGGTTTCGACCAGGGGACGGATGGCCGCGGCGTCAATGTTGCCGGTAAAGACGAAAGTATAGTCTGCCGGATTCAGACAAAGCCGAATAAAATCCATCGCATCGGAAATACTTACCCTGTCAATGTCCCCGGCTTCCAGGGGATAAAATACCGGATTACCGTAAACGGTCCTGGTCATTTGATTTGAAAAATACTGATCCGGATCTTCATTCTGTACCGATAACCTGGTCCTCATCTGATCCAGAAGCGCCGTCACGGCATCTGAGTCAAGCCTGGGCTGTGTAAATCCCAGGTAGATCATTTCCATCAGAACTTTGAGATCTCCGGTTGCCGCACTGCCCTGGAACCCACGTAAAAATGCGGATTCCCAGAACGAGAAACCAACTTGCTTATCCGCTAGTTTTTTAACCAGTTCAGGCCTTGTAAAAGGCCCGAGTCCGGAGGCGTTCATCATCTCCGAAGACAGCGAAGCCGAAATAAATTTATTCCATACGCTTGAATCAGGCGCGGCGGCTGCATCAGGGGCAGCGTTTACATCCGGAAGCACGCTTGCGGTTCCGCCCCTGGCCAGCGCATAAAAAGAAATTTCGTTGTTCTTGTTGGCAGTTCCCTTAATAATAACTTCCATGCCGTTGCCAAGAGTCCACCTGAGCGCCCCTGTTTCCATATCAGCCGATTCGGAAACTATGATTCCGGGAGCCGGGACTTTATCCAAAAGTTCCCCGTTTATTACGGCGGAAACAGGCGGGGCGACTGGCGCTCGTTTAACGCTTAAGGCAAGGGCCCTGATATCTACGTCGGTCGGCAGGCTGTTTTTATCGGATTCCGGAGCGCTTATAAATACGGTCAGATCATCGTCGGCAAAATAATTTTTAACAGCCGCGTTAATTTCCTTTAGGGAAATACCGGGGAGGAGCTGCTTAATGGTATCAAGTTCCCAGTCAATATCCGGAACGGTTTCGCCGTCAATAAAATTGCTTGTAAATACATTGATAAAATAATCAGAATCCTGCCTGTCCTTTTCCGCGGTCATCTGTTCCATTGAAGAAACAAGCGAACGTTTGGCCATGTCCGCCTCGGAATCAGTAAAACCATAACGGACAAGAGACTCCTTGAGCAATAAAAGTTCATTCAGGGTCTGGGCGGAAAGCCCGGTTTTTGACTGGGCCGTTAAAATATAATAGCGGGAACCATAACCGTAGCGCACTGTTCCGGCGCCGGCCCGCATGTACGGAGTCTGCGGACTGGAAGCAGCCTCATCAAAACGCATGTTGATTATGGTATCCGCCAAATACGCGATCAAATCGCTGCGGTAACCGCCGAGGGTAACCGACGGAAGTTCGGCCTTTCGTTTAAAATAAAGATCGATTCTGGCCTGGGTGTATTCTGGATCGGTCTGCACCAAAGTCTTTACGCTGCCCTTTTTGGGCTCCGGCAATGTATAACGCGGCCGGTTCAGCGGTTCCTTTGCCGGCTGTATTTTAAAATGCTGTTCCAGCGAAGACTCAAGGAAAGCTCCGTCAAAATCCCCGACCAGGATAACGGCCATGTTATCCGGCCTGTACCATTTTGAATAAAAATCCTTTAGCCGCTGGGCCGGCGCGTTCTCGATCACCTCCGGCAGGCCGATAGGAAGCCTTTCAGCATAGGGGGAACCTTCAAAAAGAACAGGCAGCATCTGGTTGCGCATGCGCTCGCCGGCTCCAAGCCTGGTGCGGTATTCTTCCATGATAACATTGCGTTCGTCATCAACGGCCTTTGCGTCAAAAGTAATCGCCCTGGTCCAGTCATCAATCACATCAAGGGCCGTGTCCGGAATGCGGCGGACACCATCAGCGGTTTCGACAGGAACCTCAATGCCGTAAACGGTTTCGTCGTAGGATGTATAGGCGTTAATCTCCGGCCCAAACCGCATACCCAATGATCGCAGATAATTAATCAGATCGGCCTGGGGAAACCGTTCTGTGCCGTTAAAGGCCATATGCTCGACAAAATGGGCAAGACCGCGCTCGTCTTCGGTTTCAAGAACTGAGCCCGCGTCAACGGCCAAAGTCAGATAGGCCCGGCCCGCAGGCATGGAGTTTTCCAGAATATAATACCGCAGCCCGGAAGGCAGAACGCCGGTGCGGGCGTTTTTCATAAAAGGAACCGGGTCTTTTGCGCTGCCCAAATCGCCGTAAACGGCTTTGCCCGCGGTCTGGCAGGCAAAGAGCGCAGGAATTAACGCAAACAGAAACAAAAATTTTTGCAGATAAAATTTTGCAATTCCGAAATTTTTCTGACAGAAATTTTGCTGACCAAAATTTTGTTGATTGATATTCATTCTTACAGTATAATGAATTTATGGTAAACAGTGCAGTATTGAAAGAAGAATACGCCAAAGGCCGGCGCTTTACCTATGCTGATTACAAGGCCTGGGATTTGGCAGAAGGTGAACGGTACGAGATGATTAACGGCCAGGCATTTGCGATGGCGGCTCCGAGTGCATATCATCAATCAATTAGCGGGGAAATTTTCAGGCAGTTCGCCAATTATCTGACTGGCAAACCCTGTAAAGTATATCCTGCTCCTTATGATGTCCGGTTATTTTATGAAGATGATGAAAGCGACGATACAGTTGTTCAGCCGGATATATCGATCGTTTGCGATAAAAATAAAAGGGGTGAAGAAGGATGCCGCGGCGCCCCGGATTTGGTTGTGGAAATATTGTCCCCGGCCAATACAGCAATTGAAATGCAGCAAAAATTCAGGCTCTACCGCGAGAGCGGAGTCCATGAATACTGGGTCATTGATCCGCAGAACAAAACCCTGCATGTCCATTTACTGGACAACGATAAAATTTTTGCAAAAACTTACGGCGAGAAAGAAACCGCGCCGGTAGGGATTTTCCCGGAATTAAAGATAGACTTAATGCCGGTCTTTTCGGAATAAATTCCGTCGGAATAAATTTAACAATAGAAGAATCTCTCACAGAGTCCGCGGAGTACACAGAGTAACACAAAGAAAGTAGAAAGTAGTAAGTAGTTAGTAGTTAGTAGTAAGTAGTAAGTAGTAAGTAGAAAATAAAAGAGAAAAATTAAAAAAGATAAGAAAGGAAAATCCATTTTTATCTTTTACTTCTTCATTTGTAATTTTTCTTTTATATCTCTCCGTGAATCTCTGTGCCTTTGTGAGCTCCGTGAGAGCTCTTCCTCCGTGAGAGCTCTTCAATATTAAACGAACTTATAAACTGTCTCGTGCCTGTACTCCTGGTCCGGGCGCAGGATTACCATGGCGCGGTCGGGCCCGTTGGGGCCGTCAGGCGGGTACTGGGTCTCCAGGCAAAAGGCGCAGTACTGTTTGTAGGAAAATCCGCCCTTACCGATCATGGGAGCGGCAACTCCTACCTTGTTGCCCATGTAGAACTGGATGCCGGGCTTGGTGGTCCAGACTTCCATACGTCTTGTCTGCTCCGGTTCCTCTGCTTCACAGACCTTGCGCAATTCTTTTTTATTGTCCAGATAAAAATGATGATCGAAACCCGCCTGCTGTTTTAATTGCAGATGGCCGGCGCTGTACCTGCTGCCTATCTCTGTCATGATACGCAGGTCAAACGGAGTGCCGTCAACTTTGGCGGGCGCTGCGTTCGGGATGCCGGCTGCGTCTGTGGGCAGGAAGCTATCAGAGTTGATGCGGATGCGATGACCCAGGATGTTTCCGCTGTTGTGTCCCCTTAGGTTAAAATAAACATGATTGGTAAGATTTACGACAGTGTCGGCGTCCGTTTTTGCGGAGTACTTAATAGAAACACTATTATCCTGTGTCAGGGTATAAATGACTTCGGCATCAAGCCTGCCGGGGTAACCTTGATCGCCGTCAGGGCTGGTCAGCGCAAGACGCAGTTTAGCGCCGCCGCTTTCTTCCATAATCTGGGCGTCCCACAATAAATACGAAAAACCCATATAACCGCCGTGTAAATGATGAACCATATCGGGCGGCTGGTTGGGATTGAGATTATAAGTTTTACCGTTAAGGGAAAAGGTTGAATTGGCGATGCGGTTGGCGTAACGGCCGACCAGAGCGCCAAAGTAGGGATTGCGGTTCTGGTACTGCTCCAGCGAATCAAATCCGGTAATGACATCGGCCGGATTGCCTTTGCGGTCCGGAACCCAAAGCTGCACCATACGCCCGCCGAAATTGGTTATCATTAACCGCATCCCGTTTTTGTTTGTCAGCGTAAAAAGATAAGCTTCGCGGCCGTCGGCCAGTTTGCCAAAAACTTCTTTCTTAACAGACATTTTTGTTACCCCTTGAGGGAGCCAATCATGACGCCCTGTATAAAATATTTCTGAATAAACGGATAAATCATCATTACCGGCAGGCTGGATACAATAATCAAAGCGTACTTTAAAAGATCGGCCATGCCAAGTTTGGCGGCAAGCAAAGTCTCGTCCATGGTAACGGTCGGGTCAATCATGTTGGAAATCAGAATATCCCGCAGTACGATTTGGAGGGGGAACAGGTTCCTGTTGGTAAGATAGAGGAAGGCGTTGAAGTAGGCGTTCCAGTGCCCGACCGCGTAGTACAACGTTATAACCGCGATGACTGCTTTTGAAAGGGGCAGCACGCAGTGTATCAGATACTGAATGTCTGAAGCGCCGTCAATCTCGGCGGCCTCCTGCAGTTCGGCAGGGATACTGTTCATAAAAAACGTCCTGGTAATGATCATGTCGTAAACGCCGATCGCGCCCGGAATAATCATGGCCCAGCGGGTGTTGAGCATGCCAAGATTGCGTATAAGGATATAACTGGGAATCATGCCTCCGCTGAACAGCATGGTAAAAGTAAATAGAAACATAAATACTTTTTTACCGGGAAGCCTGGGGCACGCGAGCGGATACGCGGCAAGTATTGTCATACCGACATTTATCAGTGTCCCGCAGCATGTGTATATAACGGTATTTATATATCCGATGCCTATCATGTTGTTTGTAAAAACAGCCTTATACCCTTCAAGGCTTAAATCCACAGGCCACAAAACAACTCTTCCCGTGGAAACGGCCCAAGGAGAAGAAAACGAAGACGAGATAACATAAAGAAGGGGATACAGTACTATCAGAAAAAGGAAGCCAAGGATAATAAATACAAAAATAAAAAAGGCCTGATCTTCCTTTGTTTCCCTGATTCTGTGTTTTTTGTCTGCTGCTGTTACCATAGACTGTTCCCTCCCAGACGGCTGCAAACCTTGTTGACAGTTATTATAAGTATCAGGTTAATTACAGAATTAAAAAGCCCGATTGCGGTAGCGTACGAAAAATCACCGCCTCCGATTACAAGGCCTACGCGGTATACATAGGTAGAAATAACCTCAGAGGCCGAACGGTTAAGATCGTTGGCCATAAGGTAAGCTTTTTCAAAACCTATGGTCATAATGCGGCCAAAATTCATTATCAGCAGAATCGTGGCCGTTGGCAGAATAGCAGGGAAGTCGATGTAGATAATCCGCATTAAGCGGTTCATGCCGTCGATTTTGCCGGCCTCGTGGAGCTCCGGCGAAACCGCCGAGAGGGCCGCAAGGTAGATGATGCTGTTCCACCCCATGTTCTGCCAGATACCGCTCCAGACAAAAAGATGGGGGAAGTAGTTTGCCTTGCCGAACAAATCCGGCGCACGTGACCCTGTAACAGCAAAAATAAATTTGCCCCAAATACCGATCCTTGGATCCAGAATCTGAAACATCATGCCTACCAGAACAACAGTAGAAATAAAATACGGAAGGTAAGTCACGGTCTGTATTGTCTTTTTTAATTTAGGCTGTGTTACGGTATTAAGGAGCAGGGCAAAAATAATCGGGAAAGGCATTCCCGCGATAAGCCCGTAAAGCGACAGGAGAGCCGTATTTGAAACAACCCTGATAAACTGGTAAGACTGAAAAAACCTGACGAAGTTTGTAAACCCAATCCACGGACTGCCCCAGATCCCGAGCGACGACCTGAAACGTTTAAATGCGATTTGGGCGCCGAGCATTGGATAATAATGGAAGATAATTATAAACAGGAGCGGCAGAAGCAGAAGGAGATACATCTGCCAGTGCCGTTTCATAAGAACCAGGGTTTTATTTTTATTAGCCATTTAAATCTCCAGTTAACAATGATCCAGAGTACCTTCGGCGCATTGCGAAGAAAGGCCGGTCGGCGGCATGGCCTGCGGCCGATCAGCCGGATGCTTTAAGGTATAGGTCTGGCCGGTCGAAGTACTTTCCCAAACTTTATGAATAATTTCAAAGGCGTGAAGCCCCAAATCCGCGTCTGCCCTTGGCTTGCGGTTATTCCTGATTGCATAAGCCATGTCGGCAACACCGATGCCGCGGAAAATCTGATCCCCAAATGCATGGGTAAACGGTATTATAAGCGGTTCCGGATTGTTCCGTTTTTTAACAGCAATGGGCCCGGTAAAATTGTTGGGATCGTGGGCATATAGCGTTCCGGTAGTCCCTATTACTTCAATTTTTTGCGGCCCGCCAAAGAGGCTCTCCGAAGTTATGGTCAGGGAACCAAGCACTCCGCTTTTAAACTGAAGCGAGGCTGCGATGGTATTTATGGAGGGCTCGGTATAATCATCACCGTAAAGGGGATTGTGGGGATTTAAAAATTTTCTGTGTTCATTTACGGTTTTGGCAAAACCGGTAACTTTTTCTATAGGACCAAACCAGTCAATAAAGGCGTGGAGATAATAGCCTCCCATATCAAAGGGAATGCCGCCTCCCGGTCTGTGGATCATCCGTATTTGATCATCGCTGGAGTCAAGCAGATAGCCGCGCTGGCAGATGCCGTTCACTGCCACAACTGTCCCGATCATGCCGCTGTCTATTACCCAGCGCGCAGTCTGCATACCCTGCCCCAAAAAAGCGTCCGGTGCGTTTGTGTAAGCAAGCTTCTTTTGCCTCGCAAGGGCGCGCAGTTCCTCGCCCTCTGCAAGGGTAACCGCCATCATTTTTTCGCAGTAAACGTGCTTGCCCGCGTTAAGGGCAGCCTTTGTCACTTCGTAATGCGACGGCGGATCGGTAAGGTTGACCACGATTTTAATTTCCGGATCGCGGTAAATCTCTTCGTTCGTCATTTGCTTAATGTTAAATTGTTCGGCGCGCTTTTTTGATCTCTCCGGTATAATGTCAGAGCACCCAACAACATCGGTAATCATAAAAAAATTGCAGATGTTTTTAAGGTACAGCTCGCTTATCACCCCGCAGCCGATAACAGCGGTTTTGAATGTTTCCAGTTTTGCCATATAAAGCCTATTTACCCAGTCCCTTGATAAATTCGTAATTTAGGCGCGCCGCCTGCGCAGGTTCAAGATTGGTATGATCCTGTTCTGCGACTATCCACCAATCCCGTTTGAGGGAAGTAACATAATCATAAATAGCTTTGAACGGGACAAGTCCTTTGCCAAGTTCCGTAATTCCTTTTCCCGCTTCTTCTCTGGGGCAATTGATCTTGTTGAATTCTTTGAAATGTAGCGCCTCAATACGGTCAATATGATCTTTTACAAATTGCAGTGAATCTATTCCGGCCTCGTGCGCCCATCCGACATCAGGAACGAGCTTCATCAGTTCCGAAGGAATTTTATCCAGAAATATTTTCATGCCGGCGCTGTTATTATAAAACTCCCAGTCATGGTTATGGAAGCAGAATTTAAGACCTTCGCTGTTGCACATTTTACCTATCTCGCAATAACTTGAAGCCTCGTTTTTATAGTCATCGGCAGTTTTATCTTTTCTGTAGGTGCTGCTTATAAAGATGTAGGAAACGCCGAGTTTTTTTCCGAATTCAACAGTGCCCCTCACATTGTCCAACTGCTGCTTTACAGAATCCTTGTCAAGGAAATCACCGCCCACATGCAGGGCAACCAGGTTCAGTTTAAGTTTGGTAAAAAGGTCTTTGTAATAATCAAGCCTTTCCAAATAAAAATGACGGACTCCGACTTCAATACCGTCATAACCGATTTGTTTGACTGTTTCGGCATATTTACCCAGATTATCCTTGATGGTTGGATTACCGAACACAATGGTCTGACACGCTGTTTTAATCATATAACACTCCTGTAAAAAAACGTTTTTGTACGAAATTCAAAAAAGGGGCCGGGAGGCCCCTTTTGTTCACCGGTTATTATTTATTTTTTGATACCAATGGCCCGATCATAACCGGACTGGGTGATCTCGAGGTATTTCGCGAGTCCCATCCTGTTGAGTTCGGCGACATAGGAATCCCAATCTCTGTCTACGCTCTTCTGTCCCAT